>JAUSDC010000257.1 GCA_030650845.1 Candidatus Methanoperedens sp. | reverse complement strand
GAGTATCGAAAGATAATGAGGGATATCCGTTCAAGAGAAACCCGCTCTCCATGAATCTATCAGCAAGACCAAGATTTGTGTGAGAGGCATAAGTTTTTATTAGATTACTGCATGAAGGAATAAAAATTAAATTAATGAATTTACAATCTAAGAGGATCAATATATGAGATGGCAAGGTAAATCAACACGAAAATACACAAGCGGCAGGATTATAAGTGCAAGAAGCAAGAGAAGATATGAACTCGGCGGAGATGAGGCGAACACCCATCTTGGGGAAACCATAAGGAAAATCGAGAGAACGTTGGGCGGAACAACGAAGATACGATTATTAAGAGACTCAACTGCCATTGTTACTGACCCGAAAACAAAGACTGCAAAGAAAGTTAAGATCGAAACAGTTTCAGGCAATCCTGCGAACGTTCACTTCGTCAGGAGAAACATTTTAACAAAAGGCGCTATTATTAAAACTGAACTCGGCACTGCTCGAGTGACTAACAGGCCAGGACAGGAAGGCAGCATTAACGCTGTCCTTATTCCTGGAAGTTAACATACCCGGCAGATTGTCGGGATCTTTTTTTTTATTTGAAGTTTTTATCCCGTCACGGAAAATTATTCAAGAAAATACGTTACGGTAATTTTATTGACACATCCCGTTACGGTAATATGGTGCGATATTCCCGTTACGGCAATATCATAAAATATTCCCGTTACGAGAATTAAATATGAAAATTCCGTTACGCAATAAATATTGAGATATTGCGTTACGTATTTTAAAGCTTAAGATCCCGTGACGGTAAAAAGTTTAGAAAGTTCTACATTTTTATAACGACATAATATTTTTAATTAATTATAAGCATATATTTATATATAGTATATTTGACCTTCTAGTATACAGCTATACTTAAAAAACAGTGTGATTCATATAGGTGTATAAGAATATTTCTCAATTTATTATGAAATCTGCCGGCTGATAGTGAAATGAGCTTTAAAGAAGAATTATTCAGTTTCAGGTTGGTATGAACCGAAAACACGGATTACACGGATCGAACGGATTTTCACGGATCCGTGGGCATCCGCGTCATCCGCGCTATCTGTGTTCTATTTCATGATTTTTCTCACAACGAACTGGTACGAACTAAAACGAACTCCAATGGCGTGAGTTCGTATCGAGTTTGTTGCGTTCGTTGCTATTTTTTTCATGAAAAAGTACCCGAATCCCTCAAAAACTGCGTATAAGGTAGATTATACGCAGTTTTTATATACTAAAATTGAGTATTATGTACTAAATATAATTAGAAAAGGGACTAACATGAAAAAAGACACTGAACCAACCCTAAAGAAACTTGAAACCGAACTGAAACTCAGAGGTTTCTCCAGGCAGACCTCAAAGATGTATATGTTCTACAATCGCAAGTTCCTTTCTTTCATTAAAAAATCCCCTGAGGATGTTGAAGAAGACGACATCAGGGAATTCCTTGCATACAAAATGTCTGATGATTCGCTCTCCCACGCTTCAATAGCTCTCATCAAGGCTTCTTTGAAATTTTTTTACATGGATATGCTGGAAAAAAACCTGGCACTTGTAAGGACCCCAAAAGCTTCAAAGAAATTGCCTGTGATCCTGACACGCAGCGAAATAAAAGAACTTCTTGAAAAAACACTGAACAAAAAGCACAAGCTGTTGATAGAATTGTTGTACTCTTCAGGATTGCGGCTGTCTGAATGCATCAACCTGAAATACACCGATCTTGATCTTGATGAAGGCACAGGCTGGGTGCGTCTAGGAAAAGGCAGCAAGGATAGGCTCTTTATCATTTCAGAAACTTTTGGAAAAGATCTTAAGGATTATAAAGAACAAACCCGCTCCGACGGGAAAGGATATATTTTCTTGGTTAATGGCAGGAAAATGTCCCCGCGCGGCATCCAGCATGCGATAAAAGTTTGCGCCAGTCGGGCTGGCATCGAGAAAGATGTCCATGTGCACACGCTGCGTCACTCGTTCGCAACACATCTTCTTGAGAATGGCGTGGATATCAGGAAGATCCAGAAGCTGCTCGGGCACTCTAATTTGCAGACCACGCAGATATATACGCAGGTGTCAAGCGAAGAGATCAAGAAGATCAAGAGCCCGCTGGATATGCTGTGAGAAACCATTTTTCACAGATTATGGCAGCTAAGCTTTGCGTTCTTATCTCTAAATTTCCTTAATAAGACCCTTCCAATTAATTATTTTTATACCAATATTTTTTAGATTTAAAAGTTTTCCATCTTCAGTTAGGAGATGGCCAACTGATGCAGATTGTGCAAGGATCATCCTATCGAAAAAATCCAACTGAAGTGTATCAAATTCGTTAAACTTCAGATCATCCAGGGCATTATATCTGTGTATGACCACTTTATCATCTGATGATAAAACAGACAGACCTTCATTGAACTTCTCATTGACTTTTTTTTGTGGTAAATTTAGTTTGAGACTTTTGGCTTTTGCTTCAATAAGTGAGACTTCACTAATATGGATCTTATTGATAGATTTTATTATTTCTTTATAGGTTTCTCTGGAAAATCCTTTAACATCTATGTCGAGAAATAAAAACGGCATAACATATGTTGTATCAAGAAATAAGTCCTTAAATTTCAAAGTCACCTCTCTAATAATTCCTTCTCCAACAAACTTCTTTCATTTTTTATTTCTTGTTCTGTGACAGAGGCTATAGTTTCATCTTCCAGCAATTCGATTATTGTTTTCTTTTTTTTCAAAATAAGCTGGTTTCCATTTGTTATTGCAATAATTTCATTTCCGGGTGAGATACCTATTCTTAATCTTAGTTTCTTTGGAGTATAAATTTCTCCTTTTCTTCCAACTTTTAGTATATATTCTGCCATTTTATTAATTCCGATAAACATTGATTTTCTGACTATTTGAATATATCGGATGTATGATCTATCCGCAAATACTGAAATAAATCCGTTACGGGATATTTTAAAAACATTGCGTAACGGATTTTAACAATGAAAAAAGAACGAAATTTATTTATAGAACTGCAAACATGAATGACCTGACTCAACAGAGTCATTTATAAAAAAATTTTAACAACAAATTCATTTTAGAGGTGAGGCTATGCAAATAAAACCAGTAGGAAAGAGGGTTTTGATAAAACCTATGAAAGAAGATGAAAAAACAAAAGGCGGGATCTTCATTCCTGAAACAGCAAAAGAAAAGAAAAAACAGGGTATCGTTATCGAAATCGGAAATATCGATGAAAAAGAGACCCCGATCAAGAAAGGTGATATAATTTTATACACTGGATACAGTTCTGAAGAAATGGAGATAGAAGGGGAAAAATATCTCATACTTGATGCTAAAGACATTATTGCAAAAATAGAGGGATAATATGGCAAAGCAGTTATTATTTGATGAAAAAGCAAGGCAGGCGCTCATCAGCGGAGTTGACCAGCTTGCAAATACGGTAAAGATCACACTCGGTCCAAAAGGAAGATATGTAGTTCTTTCGAAAAGTTACGGAAGCCCTGTCATAACCAACGATGGTGTAACCATTGCAAAAGAGATTGAACTCAAAGATCCATATGAGAACATGGGAGCAAAACTCGTGCAGGAAGTTGCAATAAAAACGCAGGACGTTGCAGGAGATGGCACAACTACTGCTACGCTTCTTGCCCAGGCGATACTGCACAGGGGCATGAGGAATATCACGATCGGAGCCAATCCCATCGAAGTCAAGCGGGGAATCGACAAAGCCACTGAAACAGTTGTAAAATACATTCAAAGCATGAGTGAAGAGATAAAAACCAAAGAAAAGATCACCCAGGTTGCAACAATATCTGCCAACAACGACGAAGTGATCGGGAACCTGATCTCTGATGCCATGGAGAAAGTAGGATCAACAGGCGTTATCACAGTGGAAGAAGCAAAATCTATGGAAACATCGCTTGATGTCGTGGAAGGGATGCAGCTTGATAAAGGCTATATTTCACCGTACATGGCAACTGATAAAGAAGGAATGGAAACCGTATTTGAAAATCCGCTCATTCTGCTGCATGATAAAAAGATCAGCTCAATGAAAGAATTCATTCCAGTCCTTGAAGCCGTAGTTAAAGAGAACAAACCCCTGCTGATAATAGCAGAAGATCTGGATGGTGAAGCTCTAGCCACAATAGTCCTGAACATAATTCGTGGCACCCTTAAGGTGTGCGTTATCAAAGCACCTGGTTTCGGAGATGAGAGAAAGGAAATGCTCGAGGATATTGCAGCGCTTACCGGGGGACGAGTAATAAGCGAAGAACTTGGCATGAAACTTGAGAATACTAAACTTTCTGATCTTGGAAGCGCTAAAAAAGTGAGGGTGAACAAGGAAAAGACCATCATCATCGAAGGAGAAGGTAAAAAGGAAGACATTCAGAGAAGGATCTCTATCATCGAAGGGCGCATCAAGATAGAAGATTCTGAATACAAAATTACTGACCTCAAGAAAAGACTTGGTAAACTTTCAGGCGGCGTTGCAGTGATCAATGTTGGAGCTGCTACAGAGACTGAAATGAAAGAAAAAAGGATGCGAATAGATGATGCCCTCAATGCTACAAAAGCAGCAATTGAAGAAGGTGTCGTCCCAGGCGGGGGCATAGCTCTGTTAAGAGCTTCTAAAGAGCTTTTGAAACTGTCCCTTGAAGGCGACCAGAAGATCGGCGTGGATATCCTGAGGGAAGCTATTGAAGAACCTGTAAGGCAGATAGCGACCAATTCAGGAAAAGAAGGTTCAGTGGTGCTTGAAAAATTGAAGGCAGAAGAAAATCCCAATATGGGTTATGATGCAAAAACAGATTCATATAAGGATATGATAGAAGCTGGCATCATCGACCCCGTAAAAGTAGTAAGGACTGCACTTCAGAATGCTTCAAGCATAGCAGGCCTGATGCTGACCACAGAGGCACTTGTAGCTGATATTCCTGATAAGAAGAGCGATATGCCGCCCATGCCAGGACCTGAGAGCTATATGATGTAATTTTAACAAAAGCTATCTATACTAAATTTGCTCTGGTTCATAAACCAGTGCATTTTAATTTTTTTTACTCTTCCTATTAAAAAAATTCCTATTCTGAGTTTGTATCAGACAATGAAATTCACGACGTTAACTATTAATACAGTTAAAAGAAAGGATATATTGTGTTGGTAAGTTTGGATAGTATAATAAATCCACTTCATCCTTGCCACGTTGTATTAACATGACGGCACTTGTATATACTATCGCTTCAGGAAAAGGCGGAACTGGTAAAACTACAACAACGTTGAATTTAGGTACTGCGCTTGCGCAGTTAGGAAGAAAGACACTTATTCTTGATGCAGATCTGGGTATGGCGAACCTGGGTCTTTTATTGGGTCTTGAGAAATGCAAGATCACATTGCATGACGTTCTATGTGGGAATGCTAAATTAGAAGAAGCCATTTACGATGGTCCTGCAGGACTTAAGGTCGTACCCAGCGGATTATCATTGATAGGATCACAAAATTCAGATCCTGAAAAATTAAAAGAAGTTATGTCAACTATAATAGAGGGCATGGATTTTATTCTTATCGATGCCCCGGCTGGCATAAGCATGGACGGAGTGATCCCTCTGGCAGTGGCAGATAAGGTTATCCTTGTAGTCAATCCTGAACTCTCCTCTATGGCGGATGCTATGAAAACAAAAGCAATGACTGAGATGCTGGGTGGATCGGTTGAGGGGATCATTTTAAATCGCGCTGAACTTGAAAGGACGGAAATAAGCAGCAATAAGATTTCAGAACTATTAGGAGCAAAAATACTTGAAATAATCCCAGAAGATGCAAATGTCAGGCGTTCTGCTGCATTCAAGGTACCAATTGTTATACGTGCCCCGAAATCACCAGCATCAATTGCCTTCTGCAGACTTGCTGCCTTGCTTTCAGGCGAGACATTAAAAAATAATGGCGCAAAGTTCGAAAAAGAGAGTTTTATTGATCGCCTGGCAAGAGCAATTTTTGGAGGGTGACAATATGGGGCTTCTTTATTTTTTCAAATTCACTCCAGGCAGAAACAAAAGCATCTCTACCTTCTTTTGACATGTTGTGGGATATTAAATGCATCATAATTTGGTATTTGCTGGCCTTGTCCGGAAAATGACCATTCAATATATCTTCTGTTATTAATCTTGACATTTTTCCAATATCATCATGTCTTTTCGTCTGGGTCTTAATCCATTTAATAAATACACTACCCTCTAATGTTGCTTCTTTTGATTCTTCAACCGGGTGGGAAGAAAATTTGTTTATTACTTCTTTGATACTGAAATTTTTCATTTTTTTGGTATTATGACAACATTATTTGTTCGACATTTCATACTATAAATCTTTCTGAAATATTTATGATAGGATAGTGGGTAGAAGGATTTTGGTGGTTGGTGGTATGGTGGAAAAAAAGATTTTTTTTCTACCCACTATAGTTCGTAATATTGCGAATATTAGGATATATAGTTTACGGTTGGTGTAAACTCAGATATTTAAAATACGTTACGCAATTAATTCAAGAAATTCCCGTGACGTATTTGTTATTAATATTGCGTAACGCTATGTTTATATATTTCCGTAACGCATATAAAATAATATGGCTGAGAGAAAATACACTCGATGGAAAAAATGCCTGATATGCAACGATTTCGTGAAATTGATGTTCCCTGAGGACGCAAAAACTATGCTTATAATATATGAACCCCAGGAAGGAATGAGCAACGAGGCCAGGAACTGGAAAAAAAAGCAGCTTGGATATATCCATAAAGCCTGTCTTGGCAAAGCAAATTCAATGCTAAGGATCAAGTCCATTGAAACAGAAGTGGATGCTGCTGAGGTAGAATAGTGGCTTATAAAGATCTACATGAATTCATAGATGTCCTTGAAAAAAAAGGATTGCTCAAGAGAATAAAAACACAGGTCAGCGCCGAACTTGAGATCACAGAAATAATTGACAGGGTTGTAAAGAAAGGCGGTCCAGCGCTCCTTTTTGAGAACGTGAAAGGGAGCAAGATCCCTGTGTTCGCAAATGCTTTTGGCACTATGGAACGAATGTGCCTTGCCCTTGAAACAAAAGAACTTGATGATGTAGGCTCTCGCATCCAGAAACTTCTTCAATTCGAAGCGCCTGCAAGCCTCTGGGAAGGGATCAAGATGCTTCCCATGGTGGCTGAACTAACGTCATTTCCCCCGAAGCATGTAAAAACAGGTCCATGTAAGGAAGTGATACAGAAGGAAGGTTTTTCACTTGATGAATACCCCATACTGAAATGCTGGCAGGGCGACGGCGGGCGGTTCATAACGCTTCCTCTTGTTTTTACAAAAAATATTAACACAGGGAGGCAGAACGTTGGTATGTACAGGATGCAGGTCTATGACAGTAAAACAACAGGCATGCACTGGCACATCCATAAACACGGTGCACGGGACTATGCTGATTCAAAGAATGATGGGAAGATAGAAGTTGCGGTGGCTATTGGCGATGATCCGGCCATTGTCTATTCAGCCACGGCGCCGCTACCTGATAATATCGATGAGATGATGTTCGCGGGATTTCTTCGAAAAAAGAACGTGGAGCTTGTAAAATGCGAGACAGTTGACCTGTATGTTCCTGCGCATTCAGAGATCGTACTTGAAGGATATGTTGATTCAAAAGAGCGACGCACTGAAGGTCCTTTTGGCGACCATACCGGATATTATTCGCTTGCGGATGAGTTCCCCGTGTTTCACATTACCTGTATCACCCACCGCAGGGATCCGATCTATCATGCCACTGTCGTTGGCATACCCCCAATGGAAGATGCCTTTCTGGGTAAAGCTACAGAGAGGATATTCCTTCCTCTTATGAAGGCACAGCTTCCCGAGATCGTGGACATCAACCTGCCGGTTGAAGCAGTTTTTCACAATCTATGCATAGTTTCTATTAAAAAGCGGTATCCAGGACATGCAAAGAAGATCATGTTCGCCCTCTGGGGCATGGGACAGATGATGTTCGCAAAGACCATAATCGTGCTGGATGACGAGGTGAACGTGCAGGATTTAAGGGAAGTGCTGTGGGCAACCACCACACGCTATGACCCTGCAAAGGATGTGACCATAATAGATCGCGCGCCTACAGACACTCTTGACCATGCCTCGCCGCTAACTAATCTTGGCTCCAAGATGGGTATAGATGCCACTCGAAAGGGCGCTGATGAGGGTTTTAACCGGGAATGGCCTGAGACTTTAAAGATGGATGAAAAGGTGAAAAAGAAGATCGATGGGATGTGGCGCGAACTGGGACTGTGAAAGGCATCAAAGTCTGAAAAGATTCTACAGATGCGGGCGTGGCGGGCGTATTTTTTTCAAAAATGCTGTGATTCTGTCCTCTAAGAACTTTGAATATAAATATGGGACTATGAGCAGTATGCCTATGGCGAGGAATATCTGCAACAATGGATGGAATGGATTTGGAGGATACCATTCAGGATAGAGCCTTCTTAATAGTTCATGGTTTACGGACATCTGCAAATAATATTGTATTTCTTCATGCTTAAATAATTTTCTTGAAAAATTATCTTAAATCCTTGTCACGCTCCCTGTAATATTTCCAATCGGTTTCTTCAAAAGCTTAATATCCTGCCACACAACAGCCTCGCCAATCGTTGAAACAGTTGTAATATTCGTATAATATCTTATATCAAAAGTTGCCGTTAGATCATATGAGCCATCAATAACTGCAAATGAATAGAATCCCGTTGCATTGGTCATGGTTGAAAGGGTTGAGTTTGCTGATACGGTTACACCAACGAGACTATCTCCAGTGAAATTATCTTTTACTGTGCCGTTAATGTACCTCACTGCTGGAAGAGATTCAGCAATTCCTAACCAGGAAAGTGATGAAACTGTGCCACAGATAATATTATTATCAATATCGGGGTAACCGGTTATTGTAACATCTTCCCAGCTTATTGTCCAGTGCTGAATCCTGAGGTTCCTTTCTCTACCTGCTGACAAGCCTGTATCATCATAATTCAGGCAAATCGTGATCGGTCCTGTATATGCGGCAGTCGTGATTATATCATAATAAGTCCCAAGGAATCTGAAACCTGATCTTTCAGATCCTGGATTAGTCGTGCTTATTGTCACACTTGTATAACCTGCTCCAATAACATCTGAAAATTCAACTGAAACATCAGGATGGGGATCAACATGAACATTGATTCCTGGGGGCGTGTTCTGTGATGGACTAGCTTCTGTAGTGAACAGCCAGGAATATGTCGATGACAGAGGATTGCCCGCCAGATCCATTGCACCTGTCCCAACGGTAACATCATACGTTGTGCTATAGGTAAGATTTGAGTCGGGTGTGTATGTCATGAAATTGCCAATCCAGCTAAAGCTTCCCGTGGTTGCTGGCATGGAGAATGCAGATTCAACAGATGCCTCATTCATCGGTTCGCTGAATGTGAGAGTTATCTGGGTAGTTACTGGAACATTGGTGCCGGTAGGAGTGTTATCTGCGATTGATGGTGCTGTTGTATCAGGAAGAGGTGCTGTTCTAGCAGTATGGTTCTTCCATGTCGCATTTACATTCCCTGAGTTATCCACGGTTCTTGTGCTTATCTCATGAATTGTGCTCGCTGTCAATCCTGTTGCATTGTAAAACCTGACACCAGGTAAGACGTTCGGTTTCTGGATACCGTCCAAATAGATTTCAACATGATTAAAGTCAATATCGGCAGGATCAGTCCACGTCCAGTTGATATAGGTCTGTGAATAGGTAATGTTCGTTAATCCGGTCACACTTGCCGGTGCTGTGTTATCAGGAAGAGGTGCTGTTCTAGCAGTATGGTTTTTCCATGTCGCATTGACATTACCCAGGTTATCAACAGTCCGTGTGCCAATTTCATAAGTTGTGCTCGCTGTCAATCCTGTTGCATTGTAATACCGGACTCCAGCTGA
>JAUSDC010000247.1 GCA_030650845.1 Candidatus Methanoperedens sp. | reverse complement strand
CTGCTGAAATAACTTGCCCCCAAAGATATCACTCCAAACATAAATCATAATGCCAAGCGGTGTGAAAGTATTCTTTTTATCTTAAAGCATACTTGTGAACTTTCGGTAAAATAATCCAACGGTTTAATGACACCATAGCTCCCTACTATTAATTTTACATGATCATCTATATCATGTAAATGATTAATTATTATAATCCCGGATTTAAAAGGTTTTTCCCATATTGTACCCAAACATATTTCAAAAGATGAATTGGACTTCCGGGCAGATAATGTATCACAATATTTTTGTCCAATGGATGTTTTGAGGGCATCACATGGAAATTTCAATAACTCTCCTATTAATCTCCATCTTATTCGGTTTCTTCCTCGGTATAATATCAGGGCTCACACCCGGGATCCATGTAAATAACTTCGCCCTGATACTGCTTGCGCTCACTCCTCTTTTCCTCAAAATGGGTTTTGGACCATTCTACATCGCAGTGATAATACTCTCAAACTCGGTCACCCAGACATTCGTTGATATTATTCCATCCATCTTCCTTGGAGCTCCCGAGGCTGATACAGCGCTTGCAGTTCTTCCCGGACACCAGCTTTTAATGGAAGGCCGGGGGGTTGAGGCCGTGCGCCTCTCAGCCATAGGCAGTGCAGGCGCGGTGGCTGCCTCTCTTCTCATTGCAGTACCTCTGGGTTTATTTTTTATGAACATATATGGAACGATAGACGCATATGTTGGCTGGATCCTTATTCTGATCGTAGTGCTTATGATCGCTACTGAGAACGGGGAAGTTGTGGAAGGTCAAGGGTCGTTAGTACATCTAAAATACAAGGGTTTTGCAGTTGTGCTGTTCCTTCTATCAGGTATGCTCGGATTGTTCGCTTTTGACAATACCGATAAGATGACACCCCTGGTAACACTTGGAGAACCATCAATACTTCTCCCACTTCTTTCTGGATTGTTCGGGGCATCGATGTTAGTTCTTGCTATGATGACCCAATCGGAAGTCCCGCCGCAGCAAAAAAACTGCAGGTTCACGCTTCCCGGAAAAAAGATCATCAGGGGCATTATTTCCGGTAGTGCTGCCGGGTCGTTCGTTGCATGGCTTCCCGGAGTATCGTCTGCCGTTGGTACCATAATCGCTCGCCTTCTCGTCCGTGAGGATAAAGGTGAGGACTCGTCAAAAGAGTTCATAATCTCTTTAAGTGGAGCAAACACAGCCAATGCTATCTTCAGCCTTATTGCATTGTATACAATTCACAGGACAAGGAGCGGAGCGATGGTTGCTATAAATGGACTTGTTAATATTGAAGAATGGGATATATCATTCATGATCATGATGCTAGCCATAATAGTTTTTGTTTCGATACTGTCGTATTATGCAACGATCTACCTGGGGGACAGGATATCAGGTCTGCTGTCGAAAATAGATTATTCAAAGCTCAGCTGTGCAGTTCTGATCTTCCTGACGCTTATGGTCGTAATGTTCACAGGCTGGTTTGGGCTTGTGATCTTCTTGATCTCCACGCCTGTCGGAATGGTGGCTTCTTTTGCGAAGATAAGAAAAACACATGCGATGGGCGTTATTCTTCTACCAGTTATATTGTACTTTTTTTAAAATAACATTCTATTGAGAAATCTATTTTAAAGGATCATAGTTACCTGCAAAGACACTATTTTATAGTAAGAATAATATATGTATTAAGTAAGATATGTCTCCAATTAATGAGTTCCTGGAATACTGTAATAAGATTCTCAACGCTAATATTGGATATCGGTCAAAAACAATTATTGATAAAGCAAGATCTAAGAAAAAGTTGAATGAGAACTCGGATCTTGGTGATTTTGAAGAGTTCATAAATCTGATAGAACTCGATGTCAGTGTGGTCTCAGGAAGAAATAATGCAATAAATATTTGCAGTGCCCTCAGGAGCAAAGCAATAGAACTCAATGCTAGTAAGCAAGCAAAGGATATTTTCAATGCCCTCAGGATCGAATCCTCAGAACTCAGTATAAGCGAGTTCTTGAAAAATATCAATGTAAATGATGTTTGCACTTTCCGCACGAAATCAACGGAAAAAACAAATGAACAAATCCCGATAAAGTTCTCTATAAACAAAAAGATCGAAGAATTTTTGAAGAGGCATATTCTTCCGAATGAAAGTATCATTAACAAATTTGCAACAAAATTGTCGTTTAAATTCTGTGAAGATATTAAAAAAGTTAAAAGGGAAGTCATTGAACAAGTTAAATTGAGTGTCAAGAATACACTCATCAAAAAAGCGATCCAAAATGAAATAAGAAATTTTCTTGGATTATTTCCACATCCTAATCAAAATGATCTTGAAGATTTTGTCAAACATATTCGTTTATCAAAACTGGACATTCAGGAAGATGAACTGCGCCAGCAAATATTAGATGAAATACTTTATAGAAAATTTTATAAATCACAAGATATAGTTGAACCTGCTGAACTTGCTCAGTTCTTGGACATCATTAAAACCTTTGATAATAAGACAGATATAAAGAAAGAAATGCAAAGACAGGGGATAGTGTATCTCATTGAAGATGGATCCGGGATCTCATATAAATTGCTGGATGAATATATTGAACCTATAGCCCTGATTGAAAGACACTTTCAAAGAAAGTAAAGATATATATAATAATATAACAGTTAATTAGATATGATGCCAGAATTAAATTTTTTTGTAGCATTCGTAGAATTATTTAATATTAATGCATCGCTCATGATCATGATTTTGTGTGTTCATGTTATTTTCAGGACAAATAAACTGGACAGAGGTTTTCTTAAAGCCAGACTATTTCTCAATACTAATGTTTTGCAGCAGATGTGGATATCTATGTCGATAGCAGGGGCGGCTTTTGCTATTAATTCTTTGCTCAAGCTGGTTGGAGTTCACCTTATAATAAAGGATTTTATTTATAATTACCATCTGGTTGAGTTTTCCCAGATGATCTTTTTAGTATCTTTCATCTACGCAGTATTCATATGGTATCAGTTCATTAACAAAACCAATAATAAAGAATTATCAAGTGCTTAATAATTCAAAGTAGATTAATGTGGCGCTTCATTGACCTTGATAAGATCGACGGGTTCTATAGCGCAGCGGTTTTTGAAGCTATAGGCATTCAAGTTGGTGCAGGTTCGTCTCCCGAAACCATCCTTTTCTGGCGAGTATCCTCTCCTATCGTATATCTTGGATACCACCAGTGCGTTGAGCATGAGATAAATGAAAAATTCTGCAAAAAAGGCGGTATTGGAATAGTTCGCAGGATCCTTGGAGGAGGATGTGGTTTCTGCGATGAAGAACAGATCCTGTTTTCCGTCATAGGCAGGGAAGATGGGGTCATACCCCACGATGTCCAGGAAGCGTACAGCAAAGTCCTGGGTGGTGTGGTGAACGCACTTGAATCACTGGGTGCAGGTGGCAAGATCGAACCAGCCAGAAACGCAGTTTATACTCATGGCAGAAAGATCTCAGGGAATGCCCAGGGACGTTTTCATGGCGCTGTTCTTGTCAACGGTAGTCTCCTGCTTGATTTTGATTTTGAACTCATGGATAAGGTCCTTAAGAACCCCACGAAGAACCTTCATCCTGTAACTTGTGCAAAAGAGGGTATGGTTACACTGCGTGAATTGGGAATAATAGACCTGGATGCAGTAAAAAATTCACTCAGGCGGGGTTTTGAGAAAGCTCTAGGTGTTAGTTCCTATGAAGACATGTTGACAGAAAGCGAATCTGAACTGGCAGCCGTCCTTCAGGAAAAGTACTTGCTAAATGAATGGACCTATAAGATGGATAATAAGCGTGCTATGAGGGAAAAAATTAAACTGAAAAATTAAACTGAATTGACCATTTTCAGTGAAGAAACCTTGAGCGAGACTTCCTGGCAATATTCTCCTTTTCAAGCTTTTTACGGGTTTCTTTGAACATATCAGAAATTCTTGCTTTATCGCATAGAGCTTCATCCTGCTTGCATTCTCCATCTTTTTTGCATTCCTCTGCCAGGCGAAGAGCTCGTGCTTCCAGCATTGGAAGTGTTTCATCAAGTGTATGTTTTAGCCATGTATCGTCCTTTGATAGTACTCCCACGAACATGGCAGGAATAACATCATGTTCTATGGACTCAAGTCTTTTCCTTGCACTGATAGTCACCATAGGGAATATGTTGGCGTATAAAATAATAAAACATGGCATCAATTGTAGAATCCAGTTATTTCAAAAAGTCCTAGCTAAACCTTTATGTAATATCAGGATAGAATAGTTTCCATGATATTTTTATATGCGGCTTTTGCTATCGTGTGGATAATATTGATAACCTATATAATTAATCTTATCAGGATTAACAGGGCATTATCTAAAGAGCTAAATGTCCTTCAAAACCTGTAATGATATGTCTTTACAGGAAATATTTGATCTTAAGACAATTGCAGTTGTGGGAATTTCAGATAATCCCGAAAGACCCAGCAATTTTGTGGCAAAATTTTTAGAAGAGCGCGGATACACCATAATCCCTGTAAACCCTAACCTTACAGAGTGGGAAGGCAAAAAATGCTATCCCGACCTCCTGTCCATACCAGTAAAAGTGGATGTGGTGGACATATTCCGGCGTCCGGATGCGATCCCTCCTATCGTGGATGAAGCCATAGCAATAAAAGCAAAGGTGGTGTGGATGCAGGAAGGTATTGTGAACGAGGAGGCAGCGGCCAAAGCAAGGGATGCTGGCATCGAAGTCGTGATGGACAGGTGCATGAAGAAAGATATAAAAATGAAAGTTTAGAATCCTAACTTTCAAAGTAGGGTCACAGTATTATAGTTTGCATTCTGGCAAATTACTATATAGTTTGCCTGCCATACAATATTCGGGAGCCCTTATGACAAAAAATAAACTAAATATCCTCGTTGTCTTCTACAGCATGACGGGGAACGTTGCAAAATTGGCAAAAGCAGTTGCTGACGGCGCAAATGGTGTCAGGGATACTGACGTAAGAATAAGACAGGTTGAAGAACTGATTCCTAAAGATAAGTGGAATGATAGGGTGAAGAAAGTGAAAGAGGAACTAAAAAATATTCCGATTGCTACAATGGATGACCTCACATGGGCAGACGGCATAGCTTTTGGAACTCCCACGCGATTTGGCAATATGTCAGCCCAGATGAAAGAATATATCGACCAGACGGGCGGTCTCTGGTTAAAAGGCGCTCTTGAGAACAAGGTTGCAGGCGTCTTCACAAGCACGAGCACCCAGCATGGTGGCCAGGAGACCACGATAATTACCTCTATGGTGCCGCTGTTCCATCTTGGCATGATCGTGGTTGGGATTCCCTACTCGGAACAGAGGCTGTTCACAATGGATCCGGTATCCGGGGGCTCTCCTTATGGAGCTTCTTCAGTATCAGGTCCAATGGCTGACAGGGCACCTACTGCCAATGACCTTGAAATCGCAAAGACGCTTGGCAGGAGGATAGCTGAAGTCAGCAGGAAAATCTCAGATAAATAAATTCGTAGTCGGAAAGCCCTTTTCCTTCCAGGCTGTCATGCCTCCCGCAAGATTATGCACCTCCCTATATCCATGTCGTTTTAATATGCTTGCACCCAGCCCAGACCTGTTGCCTGTTGTGCAGACAGCGACAACAGGCATATCGGATGGAACCTCCTCCAACCTTTTTTCAAGGTCACCCACATAAATATTTACAGTACCAGGGATATGCCCCTGTGCGTACTCCCTTCTCTCGCGTACGTCCAGCAAGAATACGTCATTTTTTTCTTTGAGACTTTCATAGAGCCCGGATGTTGTATGTATTCCGCTCTGTTCGAGGGGAAATCCGCTATTCTGCCAGTCCTCGATACCTCCGCACAGATATCCCAGTATGCTGTCAAATCCGATCCTGGTAAGGTAGCGCCGTGCAGTCTCTATGTTTTCTCCATCTTCGGTCACAAGCAGGATATCTTTATCATATTCAATTATCCAGCCAGCAAACCTTGATAATCCATTCATCCAGATATTATACGAGCCACTGATATGTCCGCCTGCAAAAGAGAGAGGAGAACGAGTATCGATTATCACACAATGGGGTATCGCATCCTCAACCATGGTCGCGTCCATGGGCTTTATCCTTTTCATGTTGAGAATTTCCGGACCTTTCTGGTTTTGCTCCCTCATCCGCTCAAAATAGGGCGGCATCATAAGGGTCTCCATCGCCTTACGCTCGATAAATTCTTCTTTTGAAAGCTCAAGCATGGGATTGGTTGCCCTCTCGTAACCGATGGTGCTTATCTCTAGGTCGGCGATGTTGCCGCCACAGGCGGATCCCGAGCCGTGGGCAGGATATAACACGACATGATCTCCCAGAGGCAGGAGTTTTCCGTGTAGGGAATCGTAAAGAGAGGATGCCAACTCAACCCTATTCTCTTCTCCCCGAAGGTCTGTTCGTCCCACATCGCCGTAAAAAAGTGCATCTCCGGTAAAGACTGCAAGAGGGATATTTTTTCCTGGTGAATACAGAACAAAGCTCAGGCTCTCTGGTGAGTGCCCCGGAGTTTCAAGAACTCTTAATATTAATCTTCCGATTTTGAAAACATTGCCATCCCTTGCGGGCTCGCCGTACCCGAAGTCGAGGTGACTGCCGTGCATTATCTTGCAGCCAGTCAGGTTTTCAAGTTCCCTTGAGCCAATAAGGTAATCTTCGTTCCTGTGGGTCTCAAAGACGAACCTGATCTTAAAGCACTCATCATCTGCAACCTCAATGTAAGGATCTACATCCCTCCTCGGATCCACGACGAACGCTTCATCGCCATCCCCCACGATATAGGAATTATGGGCAAGACCTTCTGAAACGATTTTTCGGATGAACATTCACTTTCACCTCTAAAGACATTAATATCTCGGTACTATTAAATCCTATCTAACCTTTTTCATGGTGGTTTAAATATGGAGAAGCAAAATAATTTCAATGTGGGGATCAGGGCAAATCTCGGTCAGTTTTCCCTGCAGGTACTTCAGGTCTTCTTTGTTGGTGTGACTGTGGGGCTTGAAAGAAATATCGTCCCTATCCTTGCCAGGGAAGAGTTCCATGTCAGTTCTTTCAGTCTGCTCTTCTCTTTTATCGTGAGCTTCGGACTTGTCAAAGCCCTTTTGAACCTGACAAGCGGTATATGGTCAGACCGCTGGGGCAGGAAGCCTTTACTTGTCCTGGGCTGGGTAGCAGCAATACCAGTTCCGTTGATGATAATATGGGCACAAAGCTGGCTCTGGGTCACGATCGCCAATATCTTTCTCGGCATCAATCAGGGGCTTACATGGACAATGACACAGACATCAAAACTTGACATGGCAGGAGAAAGGGAGAAAGGACTTGCAGCAAGCCTGAACGAGTGGGGAGGCTATCTCGGAGTTGCGGTGGCTGCCATTGCCACTGGGTACCTGGCTGCGAGTTTCGGGATTAGGCCGGTTCCTTTTTACTTCGGGCTTGGTGTCATTGCCGCTGCTCTCATAATTTCTCTGGTTTTTGTAAAGGAGACTCTCCCATTTACACGTGTTTCCCAAGTGAAGCCTGATATTCCGCATAGTTTCCCGGAAGTTGTGAGGCGAGTCTCATGGGAAGATAAGTCAATGTTCGCATGTTCCCAGGCAGGTCTTATCGAGAAGTTCGTGGATGTCATGGTCTGGGTAGCCTTTCCCCTTTTCTTCTTTGGTTCGCTGGATGTTGATAAAATAGGACTTGTGGTGGGAGCGTACGGTCTTAGCTGGGGTTTCTTGCAGCTTGCCGTCGGCCCTATTTCCGACAGGATAGGTAGAAAAAAGCTTATTGTTATGGGGATGTGGACATGCGGTCTTGGTATCATGCTGACCGCCCTTGGCAGTGGATTCTACTTCTGGATACTGACCAGCACCATCACAGGAGCCGGCATGGCACTCCTTTACCCCACGTTGATAGCTGCAATAGTCGAACAGTCCCATCCCTCATGGCGGGCTTCAGCACTGGGCGTATATCGCATGTGGAGGGATTCAGGTTATGCGCTTGGCGCTCTCGTTATCGGGATCTCCATGGACATCCTGGGTGCCCAATCAAGCTTCTATATTACAGCATTGCTCATGATTGCATCAGGAACGGTAGTGGCAATAATGATGAGAGAAACGGCACCTTCTGAAGATAAAAAGGATGAGTAGCTGCGCTACTATATGATTCGCTTGTTTCGAAGCTACTGCGTTCCTGGGGCGCGGTACTGGACGGTCTTCGCCTTTTGAAGCGCCTCGAGCGTCTCGTCGACCGTCAATAGCACCGTTGTCTCGAACGAGCTCAGCGCACCGCCTCCGGTGATGGCGAGCGCAACGGCTGCCATCGAGATGTTGTCCGGAGCCTCCCAAAGGTTGTAGCCGTCGTAGCTACCGAAGGCGTACCAGAACCCGTGCAACTTCCCACCGACCGATTCGATGTAGATCCGCGCGGCTTCGCGGCGGTCCTCCGGGTTGTCGATCAGCCTCGCCCAAGTTTCCGGCGTGTAACTGAATTTCGAGAGGTAGAGCGGCATCATCCCTCCTTCAGGCTTGTGAACATCTGTGCAAGACGGCCTTGTACGAAGCGCAGTCTGAGGGTACGTCCCTGCCACGTACAGACTTCTAATAGTTTTCCTTCTACTTGATAACCCATTTTAATCACTCCTTTTAGTTAACTTTACTTAGCCCACTCTCTCTCGCTTAATCTCTCCACACTTCGTTTTATCCTTGTTACATTTTGCTATAAAATGGAACGAATGTCCTACACTGTCTTTGCCATTTTGAGGATATCTGCCTTTGAAACATCTTTCTTATGCATCTTCTTAACATGCTGTTGAGCGAATGATACAAGCTCATCATCATTTTCAGAGCGAAGCATAAAAGGACAGTTTATCCCCGCTGATTTGCATTCAATCTGTTTAGCCATTCTTTCACCTCCCTACTGTTAACAATAGATATTATGAATGAGAATACCCTTAAAGTTTTCTACCATCAGTATCCTGCCAGGAACATTATCCCGAACAGGATGAACAGCGCGCCTGCGCCCAGCTTTATTATTGTTAATGGCACGATCTCACATAGCTTTTTACCGAGGAATATACCAATAAGACTTATCAATCCAAGCGCAAGCAATGCGCCTGCAAATACCAGATACGGTGAATCATATTTTGCCACAAGGGTAATGGCTGAGAGCTGGGTTTTATCACCCATTTCTGCAAGGGCTATCATGCTAAATGCGGATAGAAGAATATTACCGACTGGTTTTTCATCACCAGTTTCGCAGCTTTCTTTGGATGACAATGTGAGGATGCCAAAAGCTACGAAAAGCAGTCCTGCGAGTACACGTATCACGTCCTTGGGTATGAATTGATAGATCATACCCCCCACCAGTACGCCAAGCGCTGTTACAAGACCAAAAGCAAGAATGACGCCTGTAAAGACCTTTAATCGGTCATATCTTGCAGATAATGCGATAACTGCAAGCTGCGTTTTATCTCCGAATTCGGCAAGCGCGATGAGGCTAAAGGTACTGAGAAGTGGTGTGATGTCCATGAGATCTACTTTCGCCTCTCAAATTGCAGCAAATAAAGATCAGGTCTTGGCGTCTTTCCCTCACCACGCGCAAAATCAGGATAACATCGGCTGCAAAGCACACGCCAGTTAAGTGAGGCAACTATGGAACTTCCGGGTACAAGGCGTGCAAATATCACCGAAGGCTTTACTTCAAGATTCGCTGCCATCTCCTTCACCAGTGCCAGCATCTGGGGCTCGAACACCTCAAGGTCATCAACCTCAAGCCCCCTTGTATTGGCAGTGATCCCGGCACATCCGCAGGGCAGGGCGAACATGTCAAGTTCTATTAAAAGTATGGGTCTGCCTATCATCTTCCTTAATTTCTCTTCAAATCCGGCCCTGTTTTTCAAAATTTCTGATATTATCATGCTTTCACCGTAAATGCATCGAGAGGTGAATGTGCTTCAAGCTCTGTCCCGCCTCTTGAATAAACCTGCGTGACCTTTTTCGTGAATGCTTTGCAGTAACCGCATTTGCCGCATACCTTTTTACAGTTCATCCACTGCTTCTCAAGGACTCCGTCAAGGCTCTTGTTAGGGATATAGAACAGGTCTTTTAGATCTTTGGGGCAGTCAAGCAGGTCCATGAGGTTCCCGTCATAGCTTTCGCTATAGTAAGCATTCACGCAGTTAAGTATCCATTCAACAAAATGCGTCCTGCCGCCTATCTTATAGACATCAGTGATATCCTTATACAGTTTGAGGTCTTCGGGTCTTATCCAGGGTGATTTTATTATCTGCTCCGGGCTCTCAATGCGCAGTTCAAGACATTTGTAATAATAGTAATCATCAAGCACATTGGGTCTGGGCTCAGGACCGAAAGCGTGCGAGAAAAAGTTAAAATGTGCATACCTGAAAGGACATCGATACAGGCAGCCCTCATTCACCAGCAGTTTAAGTTCGCAGTCAACTGAATCGCGGATAGCATTAAGTACATCAAAATGACGGTTCACATTGGAATCGATTACTATGGAATCCGCACCAAGATCTACGAACATCTCTGCTTTCTGAGGTGAATCCACAAAAGCAAGCACCGAAACAACGACCATGATATCATCGAAGTCCCTTGCTATTGTTTCCACAAGGTAGGGATCAGCGACCACGATGGAATCCACGCCCATGTTCGCAAGTTGTTCAATATACCAGTGATTGCTCCTGAAGCCTTCAGGTGTGAGCTGGCGTCCTCCCATGCAGCTCGAGTTAAGTACAAGCTCCATCTTTATCCCATGCCTATGGACGTACTCTGTCTGTGCCGCGATATCCTCAAGTTGAGGGGATGCAAGATTGCTCCTGCCTGTGCCGATATAATCAGGCGAGCCTGCCATGAATATGCTGTATATCTTCTCTTTTTCTTTCAGTAATTCTTTAAGGCTGTTGATGTGCCCAGGAGAGGGGACGAAGAGCTTCATGCATTTCCCTGTTATTTGCAATAAGGATAAATGTATTGCATATAAAAAAATAAAGGGGATTGGCCCCTTTTTATTTTTCTTTCTATTCCTTCTTTATTCTAGAATAATAGTAGACCGCCGCAATGATGATAATTGCCACAAACGCAATTAGTATCCAGTTCAAATTCGAGGGCGGTATTGCAGCAAGTGGTACTGCTGTCGGTGAAGCTACTGCAGTAGCATTTGCAGTGGGTGTTACTACTGGTGTAGCAACTGTTTTCACACCGCTAATGGCAAAGGGTGAGAAACTATTGGTCAGTCCCTCATAATAAGCAAAGTTGACATCAGTTCTTACCAGTCTTGTCTTAAGAGAGATCCATTGACTGCCATCCCACTTCATGATCGATACCTTACTGGCATCGATATTTTCACTTGAAAGCCAGCTATTATCAATCCTGAATCTTATGATGCCCTCCCTGATATTCCTCGGTACCGCAAAACCTGACGTGCCAAGCCAGATATTCAAGTTCTTGTAAATGGTCCCTGGGGGGGGCGACGTGACCAATTTTGAAGTCCCCTTCAGCTGTTCAATCTTTGCAGAGGTCAGACCTGCGCTCAAGTTGGCAGTGATCACAAGCTCATATACAGTAATTTGAGGAGTGGTGAACTTGAAAATAACGGGTATGCCAGCAATAAGGTCTGCGTCTCTTGTCTCAAAAAAGTCTATGTTTTCAAAAGGTTCAGCAGAGACCACGCCTCCGCCTCCACTTCCGCCTCCTCCGCCATCACTCGTTCTTCCCGGTCCTCCCCCTGAAGGGATTATGAAGGATAGATCCACTCTATTTATTGTCCCTGCTCCTGTTAATGTGCTGGTTTGCTGGGAAGCAATGTCCCCCACATAGAAAGTCACGGTAGCTGGTGTGGGAGTAAGTTCATTATTGTAGCCTGTTAACCAGAGTTTTGACGGACCTGGATTATCGCCATACAAACCTGAAGATGAAGTCGTTATAGAACCGCGTACTTCTCCTCCGATCTTTGCAATTATTGTCGTCCCTGGAGGTGCTTGCTGCCCATTCACTATCACGTTTCCGTAATAGCCAGGTGGGGGGTTCATAGGTAACTCGGTCTGTGCTGAAACCATTCCTGAAGTCAATATAATGGTTAATACCATTATCAAGATGAAAATTTTCTTTTTCATTGTATCACCAAAAATGAGAAAAGGGAGGAAACCCTTTTCTTTAATTAGGCAACCATGGCTTGCCGGACCATATCACGCTATTCTTGTCTGTTTGGGTCATTGTCTTTATGAAAAGCCAATAGCCTTGTCCCTGGTTCAATGCTGTACGATCTGACAGATCAACGCCAACAACATACGTATGGCGTGGATTCTTATATGATACCAGGAACGAATACAGCGGTTGCCCACCGTTCTGGAGGGATTGGAAAAGCAGGCCTGCATCCAATGTCTTATTCGTCTCACTCTCTTCTGCAACGACCCCTATAAGATTCCAGCCTTCATAGAGGTTCCTGCTCGGTGGTACAGATGTAATACTCTTATCCGCAAAGAATCCAAGGCTCTGGTTGGGCTCAGTTACATTGATCCAGTATCCATATAGTGGGTAAAGGTCAGTAGGCGTGGAGAAGGTCTTTGTTGCAGGATCGTATCCAACAACTCCGTTGTTCTTAACGTTCTTTAGAGCCATGTCAACACTGCTTGGATCGGCGAAATTCGGGATGGATATTAAATTCCAGCCCAAATCCAGGTCAATAGTCAAGTCTGGTGCAGGTACCATTACATTTGTGAAGTTCTTGTTCATCACATCAGCGCCCTCTATGAGAACATCAATAGACGTTGGAGTGACGTTCGTCCAATCTGTTTGCATGATCTCAGTCACTGTATATGTGCCGTTTGCAAGTCCCATGAACTGATACATGCCGTTCTCAGCTGTAGTCGCGGAGACATTCATCGTCTCGTTCTTGAGATCTATCGCCCATCCAGGAACACCCAGGTTATTGGAGTTATTGATCTTGAACCCTGAGATGTTGAATGTTTGTCCTGATACAGGTGGTACTGACGGCGTGTTCGTAAAGTTCTGGTTCATCACATCGGCGCCCTCTATGAGGACATCAATAGACGTTGGAGTGACGTTCGTCCAATCTGTTTGCATGATCTCAGTTACTGTGTATGTGCCGTTTGAAAGTCCCGTGAACTGATACATGC
>JAUSDC010000245.1 GCA_030650845.1 Candidatus Methanoperedens sp. | reverse complement strand
AGAGTGCAGGGCGGTTTCGTAATGTTTTTATAGCATTATGTTTCAGTTATATCAATATAAAGGTGGTGTGTTGGAAAAATGTATCATTCGGTGACATTTTGGATAGGAGGTAATAAAAGGTTGGGAGAAATGTCAATGATTCATGAAATTGTTCATAATGAAAAACTACATTTAGGTAATGTTAAAGACATTTTTATATTTTTTTTATATTAATGATATTTATACAAATTTGAAAGAATAAATTATGACAGAAATACTAAACACTTGTAAGAGATTAGAAGAAATCATAAAATCAAAAATAAATATCCAAGCAATTATATTAGGAACCATACATACTTGCAAACCTAAGAGCAATGTGTGTGATAAAGAATACAATTGTTATAAAGAAATAATTGAAAACATTAAGCCTGATTTTGTTCTTGTCGAAGCTACAAAAATAATCGAAGATATAATTAAAAATATTGAGCACACATGTATTCTTGATAAAGATAATAATGACATTTCAAAAAATTGGCATAGTTACGTCGTTGATATGGGAATTGAATCAGAAATTATTATCAAGAAAAGAGATTTTTGTTTTAAACTAATATTATGTGATTTATCAGATAAAGAAAAGAACGATGTACAAAAAAATTTATTAAATAGATTACCAGAGGAATTGACAAAATGTGAATATGATTTTGACGCATTCTACGAAAACCATCCTGAGCTAAACTTGAAAAGATTATTTTATAATGAAAGAGAAAAAAGAATGGGCGAGAACGTAATTAAATATTTGGATCGAAAATCTATAATTGTATTAATAGGACATGAACATGCAGGAGAATGTTCTAATATTCATAATATACTTAAAGATATTAACTATATAGCGTTATGGAGAAACAATAAATATTGTGGAAATTGTGGACAAAAGATAGCTGAAAATAATGAAAATGAGAATTGTGATTATTGTGGAAATGTCCTGTACAACTTTATAATAAATAATTCGAAATAGATTAATACATATAAAATGTAAGTTATATGCATCATAAATAAATGTGATTATTTGAATGGAAAGTGATTAGATGGAAAAATATAATGGCTTAGGGGAATATTTAGTAGGCTACTTGGATATATTAGGATTTGAATACCTTTTACGTAAGCATGGACCTGAAATAATTCATAAATCTTTGAAGAGAATATTATCAGATTTTAGAATTACTTTAAAGTCAGGAGATGCAAGTGGTGATTATTTTTTTGTAGGCAGAGATGGGAGTAAAGCAAGTAGTGTTTGGGTAGATGAAAATATAAAGAATATAGTGACTGAAGGATTTTTTAATTTTTCTGACACAATATTTTTATATGTCAAATTATCTGATAATTCAGAAGAAAATGTTACATGGTTTTGGGCAATGTGTTCATTGATAAATGAGTTCATAGCGATATCAATACAGGAACCGAAATCAAAAGATGTTATTAGACTTCTATTTAGAGGAGCAATTTCTAAAGGCAAAGGTTGCGTCGATAAAAAATTACAAATACATATGGGCGACCCATTCATTAAAGCTTACAGATTGGCCGAATGTCAGGAATGGATGGGAGGGGTCATAGACAAAAGGAGTATTGATGAAGATTGGATCAGGAAAAATATTGGATTTGATAAAGAAATAATAGAATATGCCTTACCATTAAAAATCTACAATTTAAATTCAATAAACTATGTTCTAAACTGGACGAATTCATATCCTTATGATTATTCCAAATTAAAATCAAGTATTGAATCTTATGATTGGGGTTCTCAAGAAATCAAGAAAAATAGAACACTTGAATTTATAACATATGCCGTGCCCAAAAGGGATTCTTCGAGAATAGTAGGTCATATAAATAGAAAAATTCAGCCTTGAAGATATAAGTAAAGAATATGGATACCATGAATATAGATATGTGAAAAGATATATAACTGAAAGAAGAACTACGTATAATTCGCGCCAAGTGAAAATGCTTCCATAACCCTTATAGTACTGCAACACACCGCAGGGGGGTTTCATAAGTTTTTTATACCATATATTCATTGTACTGGTAGCTCGTCGAAAAATGTATCAGTGGGAGATATATGCCGATATTATTTTTTGCCATTGGTGTGAGTACAACATCACCTAGTGTGAACGACAGCGGCGGTGATATGTTTGGTGCAGTGATTACGAAAATATTGCCGATACTTATGGGTATTGCATTCGCTATATTCTTATTATACATTAGAAGACCTTCTATTGAATTTATCCCGACTGGGAATGGATTTCCAAGAGATGATCCTACAGATGAAGATAGAAATCATGGAAGAATGTGGTATCATATATGGGTTAAAAATAAAGATATATGGAAACCGTTTAAAAAAATTTTTGATAGAACGGAGGCAGCATCATGTATGGTTACTGTTGAATTTTTTGAAGGCGATAAAAAATTGCGTCAGATAGACGCACATTGGGTTCATCAAAGTACGCCTGGTTATGGAAATAACTTTGATGATTCTAAAATACCATTGGGTCAAAAAATGACTATTGGTTCTATTAATCCTGAACAATTTGATGTTTTAATAAAACGCGATGGAGAAGATTGTTTCTACATTGCCGATCCTCATATTGTTTATCGCTATCCTGAAAAAAGTAATCCTTCAGAATGGGAAAGGAATTTAAAAATCGATGCAAAAGAGGTTAGATTAATAATCAGCGTCAAACCTGCCAATTCTAATAATATAGAAAAAGCGGAATATCTTTTGAAGAATAAAGGAAACCGGAAAGAAGATATATCGTGCAGGCGACTGATTAGTTTATATGAATAATTGAATTTTCTTCATGCTTCCTGTCCTTTCTAATGAGTGAGTGCGAAAAAGCAAAAAATCTTAACCGATGGATATATATCTTGATTATCACAATTATAATCGTGGTTTAAGACGGGTAAAATCCGTGGCGGTCGAGGAAATAATTTTCAAAAAGAGGGTAACAGATGTCACAAAATGTAAGAGAAATTGCAGGTTTTATCTGGACTGTTGCGGATGAACTTCTGAGGGATAATTATAAACGAAGTGAATATGCAGATGTAATTTATCCTTTTACTGTTATAAGACGACTGGATTTAATTCTAGAGCCCACGCATGAACAGGTTCATGAAACCCAGGCGAAATACAAAACCGATTTAAAAGACCTGACTGGTGTTCTTACCAAAGCATCAGGATATGCTTTCTACAATACATCCAAATACACGATCTCCAACCTTTTGAATGATCCGGGGAATATCAAGGAAAACTTTCTGGACTACTTAAACGGATATTCAGATAACGTTCAGGAAATCATCGAAAAATTCGATTTCCGTCATGTGGTGCAAGGCTTGCACGAAAAAGATATGCTCTACATGGTGATTAAAAAATTTGCAGACCCCAAGGTGACACTTCATCCAAATGAAGTAACCAATCATGAAATGGGTTATGTCTTTGAAGAACTTATCAGAAAATATAACGAAGCAACCAATGAAAATCCAGGGGAACACTTTACTCCCCGTGAAATTGTCAGGTTGATGGTGAAACTGCTGATAACCAAAGATAAAGAAAAATTATCCAAGCCTGGTATTATTACCACGGTGTATGACCCAACCGCCGGAACCGGGGGCATGCTTTCGGTCTCAAAAGAAAAGATACTTGAATTAAATTCCAAAGCGAAAGTTGAAGTATTCGGTCAGGAGAATAACGATAAGACCTATGCAGCCTGCAAAGCGGATATGCTCATCAAGGGTGAAGACCCTGACAAGATAAAACCAAAGTCCAGTTTTTCCAAAGACGGCTTTATTGGCAAACACTTTGATTACATCTTTTCAAATCCGCCATATGGGAAAAAGTGGTCGTATGATGAGGAGTTTATCAGGAATGAAGCAAAACTTGGTGATAAAGGCCGTTTTGGTGCAGGGCTTCCGGGCATCGATCATGGCCAGCTTCTATTCCTTCAGCACATGATATCTAAAATGCACACGGACGGCAACCAAACCAGAATCGCCATCGTCTTTGACGGTTCACCTCTCTTTAACGGCGAATCAGGCTGCGGCAAATCTGCCCTGCTTGCAGAGTGGGTGGCACGCTGGAACCTTGAAAATCCTGAAGATTTTATCATCCAGCACTACATGGGCAGCACGCCGGAAAGCGCCGACTGGCAGGGACTGGTGCGCCGCATCCTCGGCGAACTCAAGCGTGCCTATGCCATCACCGATGAACTGCCGATGCAGCCCGACGCCCTGCGCACCGCCATGCAGGATTGGCTTGTCAAAGCAGCAGGATCGCGCCGTGTGGTAATCTTGCTTGATGCGCTCAACCAGCTTTCAGGCGAGGACGCATCAGCCCGGCAGCTTGGCTGGTTGCCTTTTGCGCTACCGCCAAATATCCGGCTTATCGTCTCGTCGCTTCCTGGTGAGAGTCTTGATGCACTGCGAAAGCGCGGATGGAATGAGCTTGACGTCCCCCTTTTTGCGCGGGATGACATAGCACCCGCCGCCAGGGCTTACTTTGACATATTCAGCAAGAAGCTCCCGAAGGAAATCCTCGTGAAGATCGAGAACACCGCTGCAGCTGCAAATGCGCTTTACCTGCGTGCAGTCCTTGATGAACTGCGCCAGTTCGGCATACATGAGGAACTGGAAGCAAAGGCATCAGGATATCTTTCAGCCCCTGATCTGCAAACGCTCTTTGACCGCATACTCACAAGGTGGCATGAGGACTTTGGACAGGACGGGGAGTATCCTGACCTCGTCCGCCGCATCCTCAGTCTAATCGCCTGCTCAAGGTTTGGGCTTTCAGAGGCGGAACTGCTCGACCTGCTCGGAAAGAAGAATACTGACGGAAAATACGAACCTCTACCAAGGCGTCCCTGGACGCCGTTCTACCTTGCCGCTGAAAACGCCCTCGTCCAGCGCTCTGGCTTGCTCACCTTCGGGCACGATTACCTGCGCGCTGCGGTGCATCGGAGCTACCTTGCTGACGGAGTTGTTGCACGATCCTTCCAGCTACAGCTTGCATGTTATTTCGGAAGAATTCCTGAACCTACCGACCGGAAGCTTGATGAGCTGCCCACGCTTTTGCGGGACACTGATCAGTGGAACTCTCTCAAAGACCTCCTCGCCGATCTGCCCACCTTCGAACGCCTACGCAACCACCGGCGGTGGGAATGGGAGGTGCTGGGATTCTGGCTGGCTATTGGCGGGCGCTACGACCCTGTTGAAGTTTATCGCGTTGTTCTGGCTGAAGCTGAACCGAATATCTCCGCAGAACGTCTTCCGTATTTTCTTAACATGGTTGGGATCTTCTACGAATATGCAGGGCACTATGAGGGCGCTGAACCACTATTCCGCCGTGCTCTGGAGGGTTCTGAGCGAGTGCTTGGCAAAGAGCATCCCGATACTCTGACAAGCATGAGCAACCTTGCATTACTGCTCAAAGACAAAGGCGACTACAAGGGTGCTGAACCGCTTTTACGCCGTGCTCTGGAGGTTCGTGAGCGTGTACATGGCCAAGAGCATCCCGACACCCTTATAAGCGTAAATAACCTCGCAGCAATGCTCTATGGAAAGGGCGACTATGAAGGTGCTGAACCACTATTCCACCGTGCTCTGGAGGTTTGTGAGCGTGTGCTTGGCAGTGAGCATTCGCTCACCCTTACAAGCGTAAATAACCTCGCTGTGCTTCTTTATATCAAGGGTGACTATGAAGACGCTGAACCTCTATTCCGCCGAGCGTTGGAGGCTTATGAGCATGTGCTTGGCAAAGAGCATCCCGACACCCTGACCATCATGAACAATCTGGCAGAGCTGCTCAGGAGCAAGGGCGACTACGAGGGCGCTAAACCGCTATACTGCCGCGCGCTGGATGTTTGTGAGCGTGTGCTTGGCAAAGAGCATCCTGACACCCTTACAAGCGTAAATAACCTCGCTGTGCTTCTTTATATCAAGGGTGACTATGAAGACGCTGAACTGCTATACCGCCGAGCGCTGGAGGGCATATGCAAGGTATCACTCAACATGGGCGGAGTACATTCGAACCTCAAGGGTTTTTTTAATAACTACGCTGGATGCCTGCGAAAGACGGGAATGAATGAGGTACAGGTAATACAGAGACTCAAGGTCGTCCTCAAATCCTATGGTTTCAATTGGGTTGATTTCTATGCACCCTGACCGGAGGCTGCAGCAGGATATGAAGCGGATAGAACATGAAACAGGTGAGAAGCAATATGACACACACAACAAATAATTCAATTCATGTAATCCAACGCATCAGGATATTTTGGAGAAAACATTTACAAAAAATTTGGCGAACCGTTCAGTGGCCTCTAATCGCAACGCTTGGGCTCATTGCTCTGGTTCTTGGATATATTGGTTTTGAAAAACATTTTGATTTTTATGGCATGGCGCATTCCCCCCTGGATCTCTTATATGCCTCACTCCAACTCTTCGTGATAAGTGCACCGATCGAAACAGGGCCTATACCCATAGAACTTGAATTGGCACGATATCTCGCCATGGTAGTAGCTTTTTATACGGTCTTAACTGCTTTGATGGTAATTTTAAATGAACAGGTACAATCTCTTCGTTTAAGAATGATCAAGGATCATATTGTTATTTGTGGGTTAGGGCACAAGGGATCTCACCTCCTCACAAAGCTCAATGAGTCAGGGGAACAGGTAGTTGTAATCGAGTGTGATGAAAACAATGACATGATAAAAACATGTGCAGAGCAAGGGACTATCGTGCTGTCGGGTGATGCACAGGACGAAGAATTACTTCGTAAAGCCGGCGTCCACAAGGCAAAATATGTAGTCTCTTTTTGTGGTGATGACAGTACGAATATCCAGGTGGCAATTCTTTCAAGAGAAATTGCAATAGGTCGAAAAAAGATGCTTACATGCATTGCAGGTATTAATGATCCCCATATTAGCCAGATACTTGGCGGGCTTGAAATGGAAATGGAAAAAGCTAATTTTTTCAGGCTGGAGTTTTTTAACATCTTTGAGATCGGAGTCAGGACTCTGCTGAAACAATACCCACCTTACAATGATCTTCATACAAATCCACACATACTCGTTGTGGGTTTGGGGGATATAGGAGAAAATCTGATAGTTCAAATTGCAAGAACATGGCGATCGACACATAAGGAATTGGTTGAACTGGGTAAGCGTCTTTGCATAACATTGATCGATAAAGATGCAGAATCAATCAAAAGATCAATATGCCTGCAGAATCCACAATTAGAAAAAGTCTGTGAGTTCGTGGCACTGGAATTAGATGTCAGATCATCTGAATTCTATCAAAGCAAATTGCTTTTGGAATCCCAGGATCGTGATATAACGTCAGTATATGTTTGTCTTGATGAGGATTATCTTGGCTTGCCTGTTGCATTGATGGTACGCAAGCAGCTCAGAGATGAAAAAATCCCCATCATTGTCCAGACTAGCCAGGATTCGGGAATGGTTACATTACTGGAGGGGGGAGGATTTGAGAATATACATGTTTTTGGACTACTGGATAGGGCTTGCGGACCAGAATTGGTTCTCGGGGGTATCCGCGAGGTACTGGCTCGTGCTATTCATGAGGAATATTTGACACACCAGAAAAAAACTGCCCAGAATTCCTCCAAAAATCCTTCTAATGTTCCATGGGAAGAACTCCCTGAAGGTCTCAAGGAATCAAATAGACTTCAAGCAGACCATATAGGAGTCAAGCTAAAGGCTATTGATTGTGGAATTTCGCCATTGATCGATTGGGATGCAATATCATTTGAGTTTTCAACAGAAGAGATAGAATTGATGGCTGAGATGGAACATGAGCGCTGGGTTGAGGAGCGTCAAAGCGATGGTTGGAAATTCGGATCGACAAAGAACCTGGAAGGAAAGATCAGCCCTTATCTGGTTCCATGGAACCAATTATCAGATGAAATAAAAGGATATGATCGGATATTTATCCGAAAACTACCAGCTTTTCTATATGAGTCTGGGTTTCAGATTTACCGATTTTAGTTAATTTGTATTTTTCATCATTTTTCATGGGTAGGTTTATATATAAAATCAACCTCCGCTATGCTTTATGCTTGTAATGATTTACCTCATCTTTATTGTTGGTCTCCTATGGTTTCTGTATATCTATCAGAAGGATGTATTTGAGCCGGAACCCTCAAGCAAGATATTAAAAGCGGTGGCGTGGGGTGCGATACCTGCGGTTCTTATATCAAATCTACTCGAAAGTTTTGATTTCTTATGGGTGGGTTTACTTACTGCGCCATTGATAGAAGAAGCGTCTAAAGGATATTATATCTATAGAATCCGAAAGGACAACGAACTGGAAGGTCCAATGGACGGCCTTGTTTACGGGGCAGCTGTTGGAATAGGGTTTGAGATAGTTGAAAATCTAATATATAGCTTTTCTTCGGAGTTCAGCTTAGAACTTGCGGTGGTGCGGTCTATTTCAGTCGGGCATATATTGTTCACCGGGTTCTTCGGATTGATGGTAGGCCTGGCTAAGATAAAAGGAAAAGGACTTCTTATCGGTTATGGATACATTGGGGCGGTCTTAATGCACCTTGTATGGAACTTTTTGACAGGCGAGAATTGGGTATCATACTTCATTCTTGTTCCTATATTCATTTTGACTCTCAAGAAGATCGCAGATGCAGCATGGAAGTATGAATTAAAGGTATATCTCTCACCACAGGATGAAATGGAGGAAAAGGCACGAAGATTGATCACCGAACGTGACGGTGCATCAACTGCTACACTGGCTGAGGAACTTGGGATAGCTCCTCACCGAACAGCGTTGTTTATGAAAACTATCGGCGCACGATTTGATCAGGGGCAGAAGAAATGGTTCGTGACTGCGGCGAAACCAGTGTAACACCTGTATGGGTAGCAATTTTTTGAATCATGGAAAAGGGAAAATTTATTATCCCTTCTCTGTCTATGGAATATAAACAACATCACTTTCCGGTGATAATCAAATGCCATTAACCAGCCGAACATTCCGTATCTTTGTTAGCTCCACCTTTAGCGACCTCAAAGAAGAACGGAATGCGCTTCAGAAAAATGTATTTCCAAAGCTGCGTGAGCTCTGCATGCAGCACGGTTGCAGATTCCAGGCTATCGACCTGAGATGGGGTGTGAGGGAAGAGTCTGCCCTTGACCAGCAGACCATGAAAATCTGTTACGAAGAGATCGCGCGATGTCAGAGAGTCACACCCCGTCCTAATTTTATCGTTCTTCTGGGCGATCGATACGGATGGCGTCCATTGCCTTATGAAATCCCGGCTGATGAGTTTATGGAGATCGAGCAGAAGGTTTCAGACACGGATAGAGATCTTCTCAAAATATGGTTCAGGCGTGATGATAATGCTGTACCTCCTGTTTACTGTTTGCAGCCTCGAACAGGAGAGTTCACAGATTACACAAAATGGGAGTTTGTCGAGCGCAGATTACACTCAATCCTGCTTCAAGCAACTGCCGATATGAAACTGACAGCTGATAGTTACGCTAAATACTTCGCATCGGCTACTGAGCAGGAGATCATCCGGGGATTAAAGACCCAAGATGATGGTGAGCATGTCTTTGGTTTTTTCAGGAGTATAAAAGATTTTCCGCACAGTCCGAGTGCGAAGGAATTTATCGATCTGAACGAGATGGGGAATCTAAATAGGGACGCAAACAAGTATCTGAATGATCTGAAGGACAAATTGCGAAAACTTCTTCCAGGAAATATCTATGAATACGAGGCAGAATGGACTGGAAGTGGGACGACAGCAGAGCATATTGACATATTATGTAGGGATGTTTATGACTCATTATCAAGCATCATTCAAAAGGAAGTCGCAGAGCTGGAAGAAGTAGACGTGTTGGATAAAGAAATAGCTGATCATAACGCTTTTGGCAGAGAGAGAGCTAAGTTCTTCATTGGTCGTGCTGCTGTACTACAAAAAATTGACGAATACGTAAAAAGGAGAGATCCTCATCCTTTTGCTATTTTCGGCACGTCAGGTTCAGGCAAATCAGCGTTAATAGCTCAGGCAACCGAACAGGCTCGTAATGACCATCCAAACGCAAAAATTATCCTCCGTTTAATTGGTGCAACGCCATCTTCCACAGACATTCAATTCCTACTGAAAAGCCTATGCCAGCAGATATATAATGAGTTCGGCCTTGAAGAGCAGAAACTCCAACAACTCGATGAGATAAAAGGTTTTGACGAATATGCAAAAAAGAAACGGCAGCAAATCGAAGAAGAATATGCGATACCCTCGGAAATGCAGAAGTTGGCTGAGACATTCCAAAGATTTCTGACAAAGGTATCTTCAGATACGGAATTGATCATATTTCTAGACGCATTAGATCGGCTTTCTGAAATCGGTCATACTGAAAACCTGTCTTGGCTGCCCCCCAAACTGCCTGAAAATGTACACCTCGTTGTTTCGACGCTGTCAGGTGAGAGTCTGTTGAGGTTGCTACCCCCTCAAAACTTTATGGAACTGAAATTGATGCCAACTGAGGAGGGTGATAGACTCTTAAATCTTTGGCTGGAAGATGCAGGTAGAACCCTCCAGCCCCATCAGCGGGATGAAGTTTGCGGCAAGTTCGAACAATGTGGGCTTCCGTTGTACCTAAAACTTGCATTTGAGGAGGCTCGCAAGTGGAAATCTTACAGTGAAAAAACAGAACTCAGTCCAGACGTTCTCGGTGAAATCAGGGATATGTTTAGGCGATTTTCGTCAGATGCCAATCATGGCAAGATTTTGGTTTCACGCAGTATGGGCTTTCTAGTTGCAGCAAAGAACGGTTTGACTGAGGATGAATTGCTCGATTTGCTTTCACTAGATGATGAGGTATTCCAAGAATTCATTCAACGAGCTTACCATAAACCGCCAGAAAAAAAATTGCCTGCAGTAGTGTGGTCACGTTTATACTTTGACCTCGAACCATATCTCATCGAACGCGCCGCAGACGACACCACTTTGATGATTTTCTATCACCGTCAAATGAACGAGGTTGCGGCTGAGGAATTCCTGGCAGGTGAGGTGAAAAGAAAGCGGCACGAAGAACTGGCACGATATTTCGGTAACCAGCCCCTGTGGATTGAAAAGAACAGCAAAAAGACTGCAAATATACGCAAGTTGTCTGAGTTGCCATATCAGCAAACAAATGGCGAACTCTGGGATGAGATAGAGCAGACCTTGGGTGACCTTGACTTTATCGAAGAAAAGTGCACTGCAGGGATGACATATGACTTATTGGCAGAGTACAATGTATTGTCAAGGGTTCAAGAAAGAGCAAAAGGAAAATTGGGTATTATCGAGTCATTCGCTCGCTTCGTGCGGGCACGAAGTCATGTTCTTATTCAACGCCCAAATCTGCTCCTTCAGGAGGCGTATAACTTTGCAGAATCTGGAATATCTCGGCGCGCGAAGGAGCTTCTCAATGACCTGCGACGCACTCGTCGACCTTGGTTGAAACTCCTTAATAGCTCTAATGAAAGCTCCGACCTTTGCTTGCAGACACTCGAAGGGCACAATTATAAAGTTAATGCTATGGCAGTTACGCTGGATGGTCGGCAGGTTATAACTGGAAGCGATGATTGTACCGTCAGGATATGGGACTTGGAGACTAAAAGATGCTTAAGGATATTAGAAGGGCAAAAGGAGGTTAAAGCCCTAGTTATTACATCCGATGGGTGTTGCGCTATAACGGGAAGCTATGAAGAAATAAAGGTATGGGACTTGGAGTCAGGTGAAATCCTAAGGACACTGAATCAGGAGGGCAATGTAAAAGCAATGGCAATTACACCTGATTGTAGTCGAGTGATAGCGGTAAGCTCTAACAAAATAAAAGTATGGGACTTAGAGACAGGAGATTGCCTTAAAACACTAGAGGGGCATACTAATTTCGTTAATGCAGTAGCAATTACACCTGACGGCCGTTTTGTGATAACTGGAAGTGATGATAAGACTATAAAGATTTGGGACTTAGCGATGGGAACATGCTTAAGAACAATGGAAGGAAACGAAAGTAGGGTTGAGGTGGTAGCGGTTACACCTGACGGTCATTTTGCGATATCAGGAAGCTTTGGAACTTTCAAAGTGTGGAACATAGAGACAGGAAAATATATCAAGACACTGAAAATGTTGATTTATAATGTCAAAGCGATGGTTGTAACACCAGATGGTCAATATCTAGTAATAAGTAACTATAATAATGTCAATGTATGGAATCTGGAAACTGGGGAGTGCCTTAAGACACTAGAGGGGCATACTGATTTTGTTAATGCAGTAACAGTTACATCTGACGGCCGTTTTGCGATAACAGGAAGTAGTGACAAGACTATCAAGATTTGGGATTTAGAGATCAAAGCAAGCTTTAATTCGATGGAAAGGCACACTGAAGTAATTCGATCTGTGGCGATTACGCCAGATGGGCAGTGGGCAGTAACGGGAAGTAACGATATGACAGTCAAGATTTGGGATTTAGAGTCAGGGACATACTTAAAAACACTAGAAGGACACATTGAAATCGTTACTGCAGTGGCAGTTACATATGATAGTCTTCGTGCAGTAACGGGTGGTGTGGATAACACGGTCAGGATATGGGATTTAATTACAGGGGAATGCATAAAGACCCTTCGAGGACACACAAGTTTCATTAACTCAGTGGCGATTACACCTGACGATCGTTTTGTGATAACAGGAAGTTATGATAAGACTGCCATGATATGGGAAATGGGGACCGGGAAATGCATAAAGACCTTGGAAGGACACAAGGAAGAGATTGATGCGGTGGCAGTTACACCAGACGGGCTTTTTGTGATAACAGGAAGTAGTGATAGGACTGTTAAGATATGGGAAATAGGTACAGGGAAATGCATAAAGACGTTGGATGGGCACAAGGAAGGGATTGCTGCGGTGGCGATTACACCTGATGGTCGTTTTGCGATAACAGGAAGTAATGATAAGACTATCAAGGTATGGGAAATAGATACAGGTGAATGCCTTAAAACACTAGAAGGTCATATTGATTTCGTTAATGCAGTAGCAGTTACACCCGACAGCTGTTTTGTGATAACTGGAAGTGATGATAAAACTATCAAGATTTGGGACTTAGCGACGGGAACATGCTTAAGAACAATGGAAGGACACGAAGGGGGGGTACGGGCAGTGGCGATCACACCTGACGGGCGTTTTGCGCTGACCGGAAGCTATAAAACTGTCAAAGTGTGGGACTTAGAGACAGGAGCATGCATTAATACACTGAATGGGGATATATATCAGATATTAGCAATGGCAGTAACGAAGGATGGTCACTGGGCTGTAACAGGAGGAGATGAGAATGGGTCTGTCAAGATATGGAATTTAGAGTCAGGGGCATACTTAAAGACATTGGAAGTACATACTGAAATCGTTACTGCGGTGGCAGTTACATATGATAGTCTTCGTGCAGTAACGGGTGGTGTGGATAACACGGTCAGGATATGGGATTTAATTACAGGGGAATGCACAAAGACCCTTCGAGGACACACAAGTTTCATTAACTCAGTGGCGATTACACCTGATGATTGTTTTCTGATAACAGGAAGTGATGATAAGACAATCAAGGTATGGGAAATGGGGACAGGGAAATGCCTAAACACGTTGGAAGGACACAAAGAGGGGGTTGCTGCGGTGGCGATTACACCTGACGGGCGTTTTGCGATAACAGGAAGTAATGATAAGACTATCAAGGTATGGGAAATAGAAACAGGGGAATGCCTAAACACGTTGGAAGGGCACAAAGAGGGGGTTACTGCAGTGGCGGTTACACCTGACAGTCGTTTTGCGATAACAGGAAGTAACGATAAGACTGTCAAGGTATGGGAAATAGAGACAGGGGAATGCCTAAACATGTTGGAAGGGCACAAAGAGGGAGTTGCCGCTTTGGCGATTACACCTGACGGTCGAAGGATAGTGACTGGAGGGCATGGACTTTCATATCCCTTAGCAGGCGAAGTCAAGATTTGGGATTTAGAGTATTTAGAGTGGGCGGTTTGCATTAATACAATGGAAGGGCATGAAGGAGGAGTACAAGCAGTGGCGGTTACACCTGACAGTCGTTTTGCGATAACTGGAAGCTTTGGAACGGTCAAAGTGTGGGACCTAGAGACAGGAGCATGCATTAATACATTGAAAGGGGATAAAATTAAGGTAAAAGCAATTTCAGTAACGAAGGATGGTCACTGGGCTGTGACAGGAGGAGATGAGAATGGGTCTGTAAAGGTCTGGGATTTAGAGTCAGGGGCATACTTAAAAACATTGGAAGGACATAGGAATAGGATTAATAAAGTGGCGATTACACCGGACGGTTATCATGCGATAACAGGAAGCCAGGATGGGGCCGTCAAGATCTGGGACTTAAAATTTGGCGTACATCTAAAGTCACTCGGAAGTACAGGGGGGCCTCTTTACGAAAGTGCAGTGGCGATTACATCGGACTCTCATCGAGCACTAACAACTCATAGGGATTCAACAGGTAGCTTTGGAATTGTCAAAGTATGGGACATAAAGACAGGAACGTGTATTAAGACATTAGAAGGCAACGAGTTTAATTTTGAGGCGGTGACGGTAACGAAGGATGGCCGCTGGGCAGTAACAGGAAGCGGAGAAGGAACCGTAAAGGTATGGAACATGGAGACAGGGACGTGTTTAAAGACAGAGGAAGAGTTCACTGGCAGTGTTCCATCCATAGTAATAATGCCAGATGATCGTCGTGTGATATTGGGGGAGGTAAAAGGATCCGTCAAGGTTTTGGACTTAGAGACTGGTATGTTACTGAAGATACTGAAAATCGAAGATGGTGTAAATCAAATTGCAGTTACACCTGACGGTCGTCAAGCAATAATAGGAGGCAGAGAGACAGTTAAGGTATGGGACTTAGAAAAAGATATATGCCTGTTACTGGAAGGGCATAAGAAAAGTGTCTGTTCCGTATCTATTTCATCTGACGGTCGTTTTGCAGTAACAGGAAGTGAAGATAATACTGTTAGAGTATGGGATTTGGCGACAAGGAAGGAGTTAGCGTGCCATTTCTACGATTCTTCTATCTCAAAGTTAGTTGTCAGTTATGAAGGAACGCTTATTGCTGCCGGAGATCAAAGTGGCGGGGTCCACTTCCTAAAGATTGAGAATTTGGCTCCTAGTTCGATGGTCTTGACCGCTTGGTGCTCGCCCGTTGAAGGAAGCAATGCTTACTTATGCCCCCTCTGCCGCACCTGGTCAGAAATCCCCGCCTCCGCCATAGGCTCAGAAATCCCCTGCTTCCACTGCCGCAAACCAATCAAGCTCAACTCTTTCACCATCAATGTAGACTGGCGACCGGTGGCGAAGGCATGGCGCGGAGGGAAAGATAAATCACTTTTCCAAACCGTCCCTCTGGTATTTCCTTGTATGATCTCTACATCATAAAATCAAAATGCTATCGCAATTTGTATTTTTAAAACCAGTAATAATAGCTATGCATCGTATTCTATCATCATAATCTTTTTTAACTCTTGCACTTATCAATATCCTGGCACCAGGGTCGAATTCATGTGAAATTGAATCTTCAATTTGTTCGACCTCTGAAATACACAGATCAGACCCTCCAGTGAAAAGAAAAAAGCATGCAGTAGCACCTGTAATATCCACATTAGGCAAAGTGTTTCTCAACATTATTTTCACGATTTCTTTTGATCTATTCTTTCCCTTTGCTTCGCCGACCATTATCGTTGAAAATCCTCCATTTTTCATCAATACTTTGATATTCTCAACGTCATTATTGATTAATTGAGGCTGTGTTATGCTCCAGACTATATCATCAATCATGTCGGCTAAAAGTTGATCTGTGGCGACCTGAACCTGATTCTTTGGCGGATATGGAAAGATTTTGTCCAGTTGTTTATAATCCAGAAAAACAACTGAATTCAAAATACTAACGACAAAAACCCCAGTTTCTCTCACAATTTCAGACACAGTTGATACTGTTTCTGATCCAATTGGATCATTCATATTCGCTATTATGAACAGAAAGTCTGCACAGCTTACCATTTCTCTCAGGTTTTTGCTGCTGTGTTCAGAGATTTTTACGTCAGCCCTCACTTTGTCAAGCTGTTTCTTATCGGTGTTTATACCGATCGTAACAGCACCGGTTAATCCATTGGCAGAAAGATGGTTAATCACACTATTTCCAGACTCACCGCATCCGATAATAAATATTTTTAATGCACCGAACTCAAATTCAGGCATATTATTTTTAGATGAAGTGATTTCTATGCTATCCATGCAAGTTAAAACCTGATATAATCCCCATGCAACGTAATTTGCCGTAATAATCCTTTGTTTCCATAGATCCCCACAAGATATTAGCATTAATATCAAAATAATAGGTTGCGTCCGTTACAGCTCCCTCCATTTCAGGACCACAACTATCAACTCCCTGTCTGAAGATGAGAAGACAGTTCTTTGAGGTATTCGCATCAATATCCATAAAAGAACGTTGCATGAGATCATGTGCAAGTCTCTGGGATCGGCGATCCTTTTCTCTTTCTCCTTCCACTTCATTAAACACTAATGTTCCAATTTCACCATTTTTCATTATATTCTTGAGCTCGTTAAAATCAAGTTTTATAAACCAAAGTATTTCAGGATTTAAACAGTCAACAATTCCTCCGATCATATCTGCAATATGCTTTCCTGAAAATGAGCTTATCTGATCAATTGGTAGAGCTGGAAAAACTATATGAACTCGATCGAGATCAACGAATGCTACTGTATTAAACTTCTTAGATATCTCGATTAAATCTTCCATTGCTGGCGTTTGATTTTCGGCATACTTTTCAGATGGTATGGTCATTAATCCTATCACAAGTGTGTCCTGCTTCTTGCTAATTTCAGTTATAATAGATAGTGCTTCCGTGAAAATATTATTGCCCATACATAAGGTTACGAACAAAAGTTCTACATCTTTTAGTTCTTCATCAAGTTTCTGTGTCGAGTGTTCATCAATAAGAATTTTGCAATTAGCTTGAACCTTATCTAAACTTGATCTGTCAGTATCTATTGCAATGGTCTTTACGTCAGAATGTGTCAAAACCCAAATCAAAATCTCAGGCCACAATAAACCAGTAACTGGTTCTTCATAAAAACATTTTTTATTATCTTCCCCATAGATCAAACACATTTTTTCCTTCACTTCCTCAAATATAACCCCCCAATTTAACCAAAAAAACATCAAATTTGGGATAAAACTTTCCCAGTATTCAGACTTTCCATCAATTTAGTCACCCCAAGAATGTTAATTACCCTTCGCATGTTATATGCAAGCATAGTAAAACCCATCTCTCCTCCAACTTTTCTCAAACCTTTCAATAATAAATAACCTTGATTGAATCCCCTTTTAATAGTACCGAAAGGATGTTCACACATACAATTTCTTTTATTGACCACATCTTTATTTTCTTTGACTCTTTTTCTCATTTCATCAAGAATCTCTTCATGTTCCCATCGAAATATAACTCGGCCATTCTTTTTGCGGGTACATTTCGACTTAGATTCACAACTGCTACAGCTATCACTTCGATATTTCTTCATCATTTTATTATTTTTTTCAACCATTACACTAAATGTTAATTCACGACCTCCCGGACATGTATAAACATCTCTACTGGCATCATATTTAAAATCAGAGTCACAAAATCCAGCTTTAGGAACATTCTCTTCTTTAGGCTGACTTGGTTTGGGTTCGGGAATGTACGGAATCATATTGTTGTCAACACATTTTTTAATTTCATCCGGATGAAAATAACCCTTATCAGCAAAGACATCAAGAGATTCTACCCCTAATACTTCT
>JAUSDC010000243.1 GCA_030650845.1 Candidatus Methanoperedens sp. | reverse complement strand
AAAAGGTTCGCTCGATTCAAGAGGGAGGAATTGCTTGACGCCTCGCCCCCGCCTTCTTGTGTGACAACAGGGATTTTTTTGTTGTACCACAGACGTCTCCAGGATAAATGCGATGCACTGAAAGCATCAGGGAAGCTGTCTGATACATTTGAACAGGACTGGCAGGAATGGCTCTCAGAAACAATTCAGGATACACATACCACAGACCTGATAGACAGGCTTTTTGTCCAGCGATCGGAAAATGTGGGAAGACCAAGAGGCAAACATTGAACTGGAGTCATCGTTCACTTACCTCAGACATCGCTGGTTTGCCTTACATGGACAGGAGGTCAAAGTTTTCCCTGCGCAGGCATAACGCTTATTCAAGTAGAGCGAATATCGATATTCGCTGGTGCAGATTGATGCCACCATATTCCCCAACCCAAGAAGGCTCAGTAACTTTTCTACTGCATCAGCGTCATCCCCTTTTTGTTTATCTTTCAAATGACCCGGATAAATGGACAGGCATTCCCCCGGCGCCAGGGATTGATATTATGCGCGCGCAGCCAATGCAGTGCATTGCTTGCTGAAGATTCCTGACATGCGACCTGTTTATTGTCCACCTATCCCTGACCTGAAGTTCCACCTACCTCAGAAAGGATTGGCGATGGTTGGATATATTCAAGTTGACCGCGTTTGACCAATTGATGGTACAACCCGATCAATATTCAAGAACCTGGCATCAGGTATTTTCGCCCCCTATGATTTGCTCCGTGCCAGTTTTACGTGAACAATTATTGGAGCCTATCAGTAAGGGGAAGGAGGGACGATTAAATGAGCACCGAGCAAGAGCAAGAGCAAACATTTAAAGAACAATTTATTTATCCGAAAAATTTACTTCTCCGAAGATCGTTGCAGGGGATTATTTATACGGTTTTGAAACTCCGCCGAGTTGTGTTTCGTCCTGAAGTTCTTTCTCTGGCAATTCTTAATTATCATGGGTGGGTGGACGATTCTAATTTCGATACAGACAAGCCGCCTGGGAGTAACTATAAAAAAGCAGTTAATATTTTAAAGACATTTGAGAGAAAATTTACTAAATTCGCTGGTTCTGGGTTAGGACTTGAGATTTTTATCTTCCGTCTTGATGGTGTGCGCGTCAAGTCTTTTGAAGAGCTTGAGTACCTATGTTCACTTGACCTTTATATGAATGAGATTGTAGCAACCACGGCTGAGCTGGACATGAGTCAGAAATGGGAAGACATATACGTCACTGAAACCCCCATAACCAACTCGGTTGTTGAGGTTGCTGAGATTGTAAAAATGGACACGGCAAAGCCGTTTAATAAAGACCCTATTAATAATATTATTGCTGCAAAACCCAATTCTTTTGGTAGTAAGCACAAACATATTATCAAAGGTTCGGATCTCTCGCCTGAGGATTTGGACGAAATAAAAGCTTCTGTTAATGAGCTGATTGGCGGGCATTCAGAGGTTTAATAATGATTAATAATTATATTATTATATGCAGTTTTTTCAATGAAAAGATTGAATTTTTCAATTTTAGAGAAAAACTAACTGATAGAATTGATGTATAGTATATACAATAGTATATACAAAAAATCGCTATCGGTTAATCAGTATATGCGAACGGTTTAGTTGACGGTATTATAACAAAACCATGTATATACAACAGTATATACAACGGTTTTACAAGCATGACATTCCTGAAACAAAGAAGATTATGGTAAAATGGTGAAGAACAAAGAACTCGCAGAACAACAGGTAAACGTGAGGTTGACTGGATTAGAGTACAAAGCTCTCCTTGTCCTCGGAGGACCCACAGCAGTAATCAAATTAGCCATAGAGAGGGAAGCCGGGGATAAGTTCAAGTTAAAGCAGCTTAGACAGCATATTGTTGATAATATCGAGAAAGAACAGAAGCAGATACAGGACATTGACAAACTTATCAGGGAATATGACGAGAAGGCGGCCGAGACCGGGGAGATGAGGCAAAAGCAAGAAGAATCTAAAAAGAAAAACGAAACGCAGATAATCAAAAAACCAGAACCAAGATTGATATTTTGGAATGTTGGCTGCCCGAACTGCAGCACACCACAAAAGATGCAGATGTCAGCGAGCGTGAGAAGATGTAGCGGGTGTGGAAAAATGATAAAGCGAGACGCATGGCTCAAAACAGAGAAACCGAGTCGAAGCCCTGGCGAGGAGCTGAAGGAATGATCCAATTAAAAATATAAACATAACTAAATATAATCCAAGAGGTTTAAAGCAGACTGCGTTTGAACCAATGCTGGCGCAACGAATTGTGGCATATCAGTTAATCATGTACCCTCCTGCGTCAGCACTCTATTCTTCATGGGACGGCGCCATGACGAGCCCAGCATCATGGATTGATTTCTTTTAACCTTAGCATTGTACCAATCGCACCTCTATCGCTGTGCGTTGCTTGCTGAATATCTATGATCTGACCTGGCGATCCACCTACCTCAGACAGAAACAGCGATGGAGAGGAGTATTGGAGCAGAATGCGCCATCTGTCTATTCATCATGGACGGCACCGGGACAAGCCCCATCAGAATAAATGGATGGTCACATGCCCTGCATCATGATTGATCTCATACGCACCTCCATCGCTGTATGTTGTTCGCTGAATATCCCATGGCAATGACCAGTTGATTGTCCACCTATCCCTGACCTGAAGTTCCACCTACCTCAGACAGGAACAGCGATGGAGAGGATGAGTAACGAATTCTTTTCTGCGCTCACCTCCATCGCTGTATGTCGTTAGACATCTCGTTTCCGAGCCCTGACACTCAGACACTCAAGCATTTTATGCCCAACAAGTGACGGAAGCCTAACCCTGACATTGTGGCCTAACAACGACGGCGCCTTCGGATTCCATCAAGCACTGCGCCGCTTCGCGGAGTCCATCAATGGCAACGGGCAATTTAAATAACGACGGGTTTGGACGAATTGTTCGCACGAGCGGGCAGTTCGGAGAATATCTATGAGCAAAAACAATACCGTCGTATTAAGGATGCCGGGCGCATCGAATAGTAAAGAGAAAATGGTCAATGCAGGTGTCGGCTTTATCGATACCGTTAATCTTGAACGAGGGGAGAAGCGTACGGTTGTCCATTTCCTTCCAGAACAGCCCCTGACCAAAGGAAAGACTATCATGGTCTTCCCGGCGCGAGGCAGAGAGCTTCCCGTTGAACTTACGGGACATACCAAAGTTGGGGAGAGAGACCCTGGTTTCGTCCTGTATAACAAGGATGAGCCGGTTGGAAGTGCATGGGTTCACCAAGGACAGCGCACCAAGTTCCTCGTTGTTAAGGTGAACAAAGACGTAGTTATCGGCGAAGGCCAGACGGACAAAAGAATGACTTTATTCCCAAAGTTCCCTAAGGATTCGCAGATGGTGCCGGGTGTGTAAAATCACCTGTTCTCTTTTTTTTCTGCCAAGTTATTCTCATCATATCTCAGCTCTCTTTTGATAGCATTAGTTTATTCGATCGAGAGGGGTATGATGTTTGCGCCATGGATAGAAAGACGGGCAGAAGGGATTGATTTCACTTAACCTTTGCATTGCACCAAGAGCACCTCCATCGCTGTGTGTCGTTTGTTGAAGATTCCTTCCCTGCGACTTGTCTTTTGTACACCTATCTCTGACCTAGCGATCCACCTGCCTCAGACAGGAACGGCGATGGAGAGGATTATTACCATACCTTGTTTCAGCACTCTATACTTCCCAGGGCGGCGCCGGGGTATCGCCCCCAGACGACTCTCTGATAAATGGCTGGCTGCCGCCAGCGTCATGAATTGATATTTTATACACAGCCACACCCTACGCTGTAAGGCGCGAGACCGTAAGAAGGGGAAACTCGTCGACGACACTCGTGACCAGAAGAAAAATCAAACCAACGACGACGATGAGGTGAGTGTGAGTTTGCCAGACGAACTCATAATCCTGAATAGCTGCCTGGCGCCGGGAATTCGATTTCTTTTGTGCAGCTGCGCCCATCGCTGTAAAGGGAACAGTGGCCTGATTTAAATAACGCTGGTCTGGGCGAATTGTCCGCATGAGCGGAAGGAGAAATGATAACATGAAACTTGAAATCGAATCGGATAACAGCCACATCCTGGGGCTGGCTGCAAAGGCCTTTGAGATACTTTCCCTGTGCAAAGGGTATCCACACGCCAAAGGATGCCATAACTGCAAGTATGGATACTGCAAGAATCCAGATACAGAGCCTGACCTGGGATGCAGGATCGTGGATATCGAAGAAGCTATCGTAAAGTTCGCTTTCTGAGGTGAAAGCAAAAGCAATAACTGGATTTAAATAACGGAGGCAGGGGCGATTTGTTATGACTGAAAACTATAACTATCCTGTACCTGACGTATCAAACGTCCAGAAGCGACCTGCAGACATATTGTTCCCTGACAGGATCCCGAAGATGAAGGCGCGCGTGTGCATGACATGCAGCGGTAAAGTCGAAGGATTCGACAGCGAGCTTTCCCAGAAGGAGTTCCTGATTTCCGGGATGTGCCAGAAGTGCCAGGATTCTATATTCGGTACTAGCGAAGAAGATTCCGAAGAAATCTGCATGGTTACCTTTGGTTAGCCGCAGATCGGGTATTTTTTTTTGCTGACCGTCCGTTTCTATGCTTTCCAGCAGACTCGTCCTGTATCCTTTCCCCTTTTTTTGCTGCTCTGTTTACTCCTTCCTCACGTCCAACGAAATGTCCTGACTATATCCCGGTGGTTGGAATATATTTACACTCGACAAAATATACGCTGCAGTTTTTATCGCTCTTATGAGCGTTTTTTAACCCTGCTAATGATGCGGGTCTGCATCCTCGTAAAAGTTATTGCATCTGTCTTTCGAATTACGCCTGTAAGTAATTAACTCTTGTCGATTTGTATTTTTTTCTGAGATGTTTACGTATGAATTAGAGGGGCATATAGGGGTGAAAAGAAAAAAAAGTTCGTATATTTTATTTTATACATACTTACATACATACTTACTTATTAAAAAACTCTATATATATACTATATAGTATTTTTTACTTACATACATACATACTTACATATTAGAAAACTCTATATATATAATATAATATTATTTTCACCTCTTAACATGTGTTCTATATCATACGTAAATATCTGAATCGTTTTTGCAGAGTCTGCGACCTTTATTACTTAATAACTAAAGGTATTTTAGAGTTAACCCCTTTTCGATCAGCATGACAAATTGTTCTTGTCACTCAACGCCCATCGCCGTATGTGGTTTGAGAGGAGAGTATCATGAATTTAACTGGAAGACCAAGAGTCTATGAGGACTCAACAAATATAACGATAAGTATGGAAAGGAAAGATGTAGCATTACTGGATACTCTTCGCGGAAGTACTCCGCGGGGACGATACATATCCATAGCCCTGCATGGAACGGAAGACATTATGCTAAGGTGTCTTAATGCAGAGGAAATGCTCAAAATGCATGCTGATGTTACTGATAGGAATAATCTTCTTGTAAAGACCCATGAGCAAACCATCGCTGTACTAAATAAGCAGCTGTCTGCTAAGGGGGCTGCTGTCACCAGACTAATGGAGAAACTGTCTGCCAAAGATGTTGAAATATCCAGGTTGAATCTGGAGATCGAACGGGCTTCTCTGCAGCCCTCAGCTGGGGAAGGAGCAGTTGATATTATGAGGCGCGAGTTTCTGGATAAAAACATCGAGATATTACAAGGATTTGTGATGGGAAGAATCTCGCATGAGAACCTGCTATTCTTTCAGAAAACGTTAGCTTTCACTTCACTGCATAAGTTAAAGACTTTCTTTATAGAGGAGTACCAAAGACGCCTGAATGATGGGTCAATCGAGCCAGCTGAGAAAGCACTGGCTAAACTGACGCCATCCGCTGCTCCCCTTGAACCATTGTCTCCGGATCAGCAGGCGTACAAGGATGAACTGGTGTCAAAGATCAAGGAACTCCGCAATAAGCTTGGGATGATTAGGAAGGAAGTGAATTCTGCCATGGCACGCGGAGATGCCCAGACGGTCAATACAATCGGACCTCAGGAACACCTGCTGGAGGATCAGCTTCTTGAAGCTATGAAGACAGCCAAAGCTGCTGGTGAGACTGGATTTAATCGCCCTATCTCTCACCCTCAACCATCGGATCAGCCCTTGCCCACACCAGAAATAATGGCTGAGGCCCTGTGTAGCGTTCCTGAAAACACCGATACAGTGTATCCTGCCACTCC
>JAUSDC010000232.1 GCA_030650845.1 Candidatus Methanoperedens sp. | reverse complement strand
CCATAATGCACAGCAGCCCTTATTTCAAGAGGTTTCTCTATTGCATCGCCCAGTTTCTTCACACCGATATCTTTATAGAGGAACTCGATTATGTGCCTGACTTCGATCGTGCCCCTGTACTCTTTACCTATCTTTAGGAGATGGGTATTTACTTCATTCCTGAGCCCTGCATCATTTTTCAGGATATTATTGGCATCCATGAGCGAACTATAGCACCCATTGCAGATAGTCAGGATGTCGGTACCTTTCTCCTCTGCAAGCACAAGGTTCCTTGAAGCAAGGGTGAGCCATGTGATCTTATCGAATGATCGGTATATTCCAGGCGCAGGACAGCACGCTGCCTCTTTAAGGTAACTGCATTTTATCCCGAGCCTTTCAAGAATGAGCATTGTGGCTTTTTCTATGCCCGGATACCGGTTAGGGATAAGGCATCCAGTGAAAAGAGATAATTTCTTCATCTTTTTACCAGCTCGTCGAAACCGGTTGATCTGAGAAGTACTTTGACCTCTTTGCGGGCTTTATTCCAGGAAGCTAAGTCTGTCCTGAGTTTGAGTTGCTTTCTAATATCAAGGTGTTTATCATCAAGTGGAATGGACTGCCCTGTCTTGATAAGAAAATTGCATACTTTCCTGTGGGCTGGAAGTATCTTTCCTTTTTGAACTGCCTCGCTCCTGAGGGTGAGCACTGCGTCTGTTACCTTTATCCCGCGCGGGCATCTTTCCTGGCAGTTGTAGCATGTGGTGCACATCCAGAGCTCTGGCTCTTCGCTGACGTCTTTCTTTACAGAATCCCTGACGATCTTTCTTATGTTAAGACTGGTGTATTTTCCAGATGGGCAGCTCGCATGGCATGTCCCGCACTGGAAACAGGTGAGTATCTCTGTATTTTTCATTGGATTAAATATGGGTAAACCTATATTTAAGGATTTAAGAGAAAATGGAACTACACACGAGTTGAAAAGATCACCTCTAATGATGCGTTCCTTCCACAACTTTCACACCTTTTCTGGTTAACATCTCTTTAATTTCTTCAAGGTGAGGGCATTTTGAATAACTTTTCTCCATAAGCATGCAGGAGCTAAGGTGTATCACATCTATATCGTGTTTCAGGAGGCTGTCCACAAGCCTGAAGACGCGCCTGCCTGGACATCCGCCGCATGTGAAAAACCCTATGATCTGTGCATCTTTGCCATATTTCTCAAAATGTACCTTTCTTTTATTGAAGGCATTAAAGCATGCCACTCCTGGGCAGACCTCACTTACGATATCGCATCTGACAACGGCAATCCTTGTTTTCTTTTCGTCTTTTTTCATCAAAGACCTGAACTCTGATTCTGCTTCCCTGAAATCCGCAAGGGTCACGTTTGCTTTTCCTTTCTTTTCCACTGACATCTCAATGCCCATTTTCGCCATGTCGCGGACATGTGCAGGCACTTTTTCAAGTTCTTTTATTGCGTCAGGTTCCCATTCCATTTGAATCACTCATTTTAATTATTTTTATCTGGTTTTCCTTTCCCAATGCTTTTCCATATATTATAAATGAATATGAATACTGAAATAGCCTCAATCAATCCGAACAGAATTACCATCAGCACGGCATCTGAGGCATCTTTTTCTTTCAACATATACATCCTCATGAATGG
>JAUSDC010000224.1 GCA_030650845.1 Candidatus Methanoperedens sp. | reverse complement strand
TTGTGAAAAGTAAAGAAGCTAGCCAAGTAATAGAATTTTTAGAGAAACAATCTGCACAATATCATATTCGAGTAGTTGAGCTTTCAAAAGATGATTGTGCAGCATTGGGATTGTCTACGGAATAATATTGTCCCAAAGCCTGCATGAACCTAATAACGCATCATCTGTGGGCTTCGAGGCAAAGGTTTTACACTGGATGCTGCTTCCCAATCAGCTTCGTAGATGTGAAGGGAATTGCAGAAGTCCACCACCTTGACAAGTGTGAGTTTGTTGGGTTCAAGCACTTCCCGCTTTATCATAGTGAGGAGTCCCACCATATTGCTATTCCATGCTGCGAACAGGTCGCGCGAGCGCCACATGCAATGCATCTCCGCATTTCCATCCCCTATCGCCCTTACCCAAAGTCTCTGGAGGCAGGGCTGGTCTTCCGTTACGAAAAGGTCGCGCTCAGGGATCCATGTGATCGCCTGGCGGCGGCGCGACACACCCTTCGGAAGGAGATCGCGGATCGCTTTTAGCTGATCCACATCTTTCCCGCGCGACGGGTAGTTGATGAGCCTGTCCATGTAATTATACTCAAAACCCTGTTTTTTCCAGTCATAATCCCTCTCCCATTGCTTCAGGTATTCCTTCACATGCAGCTCCTTTGTGGGGAACTGTGGATGAAGCATGGGTTCAGTGTATGGTTCACGTATCTCGATAACAGAACATATGTCCCTTGACATTGGGCCGTATTCTGTCTTTATTACCATGCCGTTTTTCATAACAAAATTCACTGCCTGTGCCCATGCATCTGCCAGACCGACAGCCTGAATGAGATTCGTGGGTGGATATTTCATGACTGCTCCTCCTTCGATTTCATTACCACTATTCGGGCAAAGTTTAAAAGGTTAGTGTCCATGTATGCCAGCGCACTGGCATACGTGTGCGCGGAGTCGAGGTAACCCAGAGTCACGCCTCTGGAGGGCGTGTCCACATATGCCCTCGCAGGGCATATGTGTGCGCGGAGTCGAGAACCCGCAGGGTTTCGGTGTTAGAACCAGCAGGTTTCGAGGATAAATTCAAAAACCTTATATGTCCAATAAGCCTACTATATTTTACGTGGTGATTCATTTGCTAAGCGTCAACGAAAAAGGAATGGAAATCGCAGAAGAAATGATGGATTGGTCAGAGGAACTGAAAGTTAAAACAATCGAATTGAAAAACGGAAGCAAGATAATAGATTGCGGAGTGAACGTGGATGGAGGGTACGAAGCAGGATTAATGTTCACTGACATATGCATGGGAGGATTTGGTGCAAGTTCCATATCTGTGCATAAAGTAAATGAAATTCCACTTGCTTTTGTTGACATTACCACAGACCATCCTGCTATGTCATGCCTAGGATCACAGAAAGCAGGGTGGAGGGTCAGTGTGGACAAGTATTTCGCAATGGGCTCAGGTCCTGCAAGGGCGCTTGCTCTCAAACCAAAAAAGACCTTTGAACGAATAAAATACGAGGATGATTGCGATTATGCGGTCATAGCTCTTGAATCGAACCAGTTGCCTGACGAGAAGGTCATTGAGGTGATCGCCGAGGCAAGCCATGTCGATGCTTCGAACGTAATAGCTCTTGTAGCTCCAACAGCAAGTATGGTGGGCTCGGTGCAGGTCTCAGGACGCGTTGTTGAGACTGCAATATTCAAACTTAACGAACTGGGATATGATACAACCAAGATCGTCAGCGGCACTGGGTGTGCGCCAATCGCCCCCGTTGTCAAGGACGACCTGAAAGCTATGGGTTGCACCAACGACAGCGTGATATATTACGGTTCAGTATTTCTGACAGTCAGGGGAATGGACGAAGAGAGATTCAAGAATGTTCCCTCCTCAACATCAAAAGACTATGGAAAGCCATTCTACAAGACTTTCAAGGATGCAGGATACGATTTCTTCAAGATAGATGCAAATGTTTTTGCGCCTGCTGAAATTACTGTTAATGATCTTGAGACAGGAAAGACCTATCACACGGGTCATCTGAACGGGGAAGTTATACTTGAGTCATATGGGATAAGCGGGATCTAAACCCGCTTTCATTGTTTTTTTTGAGTATTGAGGAAAGAATTTGATTATTTTGATAATAAAAATCGTCTACTGTGGAGGTATGTAAATGAAAAATAATCTTTTAATAGCCGTTTTAGTTATTGGAATGGTCGGTTTAATAAGTGGTTGTGTTCAAAGTCAAACGGGAACATTAGTCATGCAAATAACCGATGCACCTACCGATTTAAACATAGAGAAGGCTTCAGTGACGATATCTAATGTGGAGGTACATTTAGCGGGAACTAATGAAGATGCAAATGCAACAAATGAAACAGGCTGGTTTACAATAGTTAAAGAAGAAAGGACATTTGACTTAATAAAAGTAAAAGATGTAAATGAGTTAATAGGAAAATCAGATCTAGAAGCTGGTAAATATACTCAAATAAGGTTGAATATTGACAAAGCATTAGTGTCAATTAATGGAACTGAGTATGATCTAACAATTCCGTCTAAAACAGTAAAACTAGTTAGACCATTTAATATTGTTGAAAACCAGACAACAACACTAACATTGGATTTTGATGCTAAGGAATCTATCAAATCTGCAGGAAAAGACAAGTATATCATGAACCCGACTATTAAGGTAATACAAGAATAGTTTCTTTTTATTTTGATCAAAAAAGACGTTATCATCATCGGCGCAGGCGCATCAGGCATGATGTGCGCCATCAGTTCGGGTAAAAGAGGTCGCTCTGTCCTTGTTCTTGACCACGCTTCAAATATCGGGAAAAAAATCCGCATTTCCGGAGGCGGATGCTGTAATTTTACAAATATCAACACAGATCATACTAACTATTTATCAAATAATCCACACTTCTGCAAATCAGCGCTTTCCCGTTTCACACCTCGTGACATTATTACCCTCCTTGAAAAACACGGCGTGAAATATGAAGAAAGAGAACTCGGACAACTATTCTGCGCCAGAAGCTCTGAAGAAATAATAAAGGTGCTTGAGAATGAATTCAGGAAAACTGATGTAAATATAATAATGCATTGCAGAATACAGGATGTGAGAAAAGAAGAAAAACAAGGAACGTTCATAGTGACGACAAGTCATGGGATATTCGAGTCAGATTCGCTTGTTATAGCCACTGGCGGTCTATCATATCCCCAGATCGGAGCTTCAGGTATAGGATATACTATTGCAGAAAAGTTCGGTCTAAGGGTCACAGAATTAAGACCTGCGCTTGTTCCCTTCATTTTTTCTCCCATTGATAAAAAAATATTTTCCGAATTAAGCGGAATTTCAATTGATGCAGCCATCAAATGCAATGATATGAAGTTTCGGGGAAACCTCCTCTTCACTCATAAGGGACTCAGCGGTCCTGCAATACTTCAGGTATCATCTTACTGGAAAGATGGGGACGCTATCAGTATTGACCTGCTGCCTGAAATTGATATATTTGATATTCTCCTGAAAAAGCAACAAAGCAAAAGTAAAGTCGATATTCATAATTTGCTTTCTGAATATCTTCCCACCAGATTTGCGAAGATCTGGTTCGCTCAAAATTTTGTATCAAAACCAGTCAAACAATATAATGAAAAAGAACTGCAAAACATCGCCCATCAGATACATAACTGGAAGATCATACCCAGATCCACCGAGGATTATAGAACAGCAGAGGTCACACGTGGCGGAATTGATACGGATGAACTCTCATCAAAGACCATGGAATCAAAAAAGGTAAAGGGTCTATTTTTTACCGGGGAGGTCATCGATGTAACAGGGCAGCTTGGCGGTTACAATCTGCACTGGGCATGGGCATCCGGTTTTGTGGCCGGGCAATATGTTTGATAGATGGAAAACGCCAGGATATCAATACATTCAATTATACTCTCTCCAGGTCTTCCCGCACTTTGTGCACCTGAAGAACCTGACCTCGCTTTCATCAGCCGAACGAAGCTGGCGCAGCCACCAGTAAGCAGTATCGTTACCGCAATCCTCACACCTTGCCCTCGTAGTGGGCAGCCCCATCTCCCTTCCTTCCAGGACAGTTACCTCTCGTTCCTTTCTTTCGGTCTTTGAGATAAAACTTTCTGTTATGTCTTTCTCAAAACCGCATTTCCTGCATTTATAAACATTCTTGGCAGGCATCATCATGCTCTTGCATTTAGGACAGAATACCATGTATATCACTTCTAGAATCTTCTATGATCTTGTTATGGTCAAATGCCAGTTCTGGTATTTCATCAATACCAAAAAGACCAGTATCTTTAGCATCTGAACCTGCTTTAAGGTTTCCGCTCCCCAGGGCAAGAAAACAAACTGTCACAGTATGCCCTCTC
>JAUSDC010000172.1 GCA_030650845.1 Candidatus Methanoperedens sp. | reverse complement strand
TTTTTCTTTAGCTGCGGTCAGAAAAAATCCTGCTGCACAGCCTACATCCAGTATTTTCCCTTTGGATGAGTATTTTTCAACAAGCTCAATACCTCTTTTAAATGTTTCTACTCTTCCTTCTCTCTGGGAAACATAGAAAGTATCATCACCCGAGGAAACAGCATTTATTATCGTATTCTCTTCAAGACGAGGATTTATATACACAAGGCCGCATTTATTGCATTTCACTACCTGGTCCGTACATAAAACTCCTTTTGCTGCAGAATATTTTGCAGTAATATCCACATCTTCTCTGTCATCTATTTTTTCATATACAACCGAATAATCATCAGTCCCGCAAAGATTACATATCACGTTTCTCATCAAATATCGTCCACCTTATCATCCTGTAAAAGGTCATTTCCATTTTAATTTCAAATTTTCTTGTTATTATATTATATATGCTTTTAAACATTTTTCTGGGATAATATATTAATTTAATGAAGATAAAATAGGCATAAAATTTGACTCGTATATTTGATAATTTTTTATAATCACCCCTCCATTGCGGAGAAAAATTTAATTCTTCATATTCCTGTATTGGAAAATCATCATATGCTTCAGCTCCTAGAAGTGGTGTCATTATAAATAGTCCTATTTCATCTACTCCTGCTTTTGCCAGTCTTCCTATATATTCTTTGGTCTTATTAAGGTCATCATCATTTTCGCCCGGAAATCCAAGCACAAAACATGCCTGGACTTTAATTCCCAAATCATTTGTCTTTCTTACCATTCTAAGTGCATAATTATAATTAAATGGTTTATTCATCAGTTTTAGAACATTTTTGCTTCCAGTTTCAGGAGAGATCGAAATATAATTACAACCTGACTCTTTCATCCAGATAAGAGTTTTTTCATCAACAGTTTCAATTTTCATACCAGCTGCCAATTTCCAGGTTATTTTTAAATTTCTTTTTAATATTTCATTACATATCTTAATAACTCGTTCTTTTTGAAAAGTCATATTATCGTCTTGAATATGAAAATCAGTGATACCATATTTTTTAAAATGGTATTCCATTTCATCTATTACATTCTTAGGGCTTCTTGTACGCCATTTTTTTTGCCAGATGGAAGGAGCTGCACAAAAATTACAATTATATGGACATCCCCTTGATGTTATCAAAAATGTATATTTGCCACTCACTGGACCATGGGCATAACCTAACTTCCAGTAATTTTCCAGGGGTAAAAGATCAATAGCTGGAAAAGGGAGGATGTCCAGGTTTTCAATAAATTTGGTCTTAGGGTTAACTGTATTTCCATATACAATTCCATCAATAGATTCTACATTTCTTTTCCCCTGCAATGATTCAATCAAATACAATAATGTATATTCTCCTTCACTAAGGACAACATAATCCACTCCAGCAGATATAAATTCTTTATATGCTACTGTCGGAAAGGCTCCGCCAACAACAATTGGAATATTGAACTTCTTTTTTATTTCTTTAATTAATTGTATAGAATATGAAAATGTTTCCCCTGAGTGAATCGAAATTCCAATAAGGTCAGTATCAATCTTAATTTTTCCGAGGATTTCTACCAATGACAATCCTTTTAACAGATATTTATCTTTATAGTGCCTTGTCTGTTGGGGTTTTTCACCAAAAGCATCAATAATTGAAACATCATAACCATTTTCTCTCAGAAATGCAGCCAGATACGGAGTTCCAACAGGGAGTGAAGGGATACCACTTCCAAGGAAATCACCTCTTAAAGCTACAAGTGGAGGATTAATCAAAGTAATTTTCATATTACTGGAAAACTATTTTTCAATTATGAATCTAATTAGTAATTTCTCTAATCTATTCTTTCATTTTCGGTTAATTCTCTTATATGCATATTTAAGCACTTTAATTAGACCACTTTGTGCATAAATCTTTGGTAAGTGTTTTTGTGAAAATTTTATTAGTTTAGACAAAACTTGTTGTGTATATTTTTTTCCCTTTTGGACTCAACATTTCTTGAACTTCAACCACAGACTGATAAACATTTATACATAGACTCCGGACAAGCCAAATTCCAACGCGAGATGAATTACAGTCCTGCCGTCATGCGGCGCTTCTACTATAATTTGGAAAAAGCTCGGAGTCATATGTGAAAGATAGTAATGGAGGCAAATCAGACAAGGGTCATGTGTAACTCATGACACCTTGTATATATGAGCAGCGTATCCATCAAAGCTGTCAGTGAATTGTCCGTTATTCACGCCGAGTTTTCTACCTGCACGTTGACTGCCAGTAGCCTCCAATCCCAATGTTGTTGCAGTCATTGCTCCAGTTAATCCATTGATGGTTATACCGACATCTGTTATCGGCCTAGGGTCCTTGTTGACCACGATGAGATACCATATACTTCCAGATTGTTTCAGCATGTAGTTAAGAGCTTGACGATCTCTAAAAAATAGCTGTTTATTTGGATTTTTACTAAAAGAAACCATAGTTCCTTTGCGATATTCCCAAGAATAATCTTTGGTTGGAAGCACAAAGATATCATTGAGAGATGTAAGCTCTTTTCCCAACTGTCTGTAATATGTGTGCAATGATTGATTCCAATATAGTCCAGAACCCCCCAGCTGCCCATCACCCCATCCCAAATAACTATAATATCCAATACCATTTACATTCATTGTTATTGCTGTGTAAGTAATGGAGCGTGCTTCTTTAGGCGTGGGAGGTTCACCAACATCCTTACGCCCAAACGCCTGTATGATTGCATAGACAGGTTTACTAAACGAACTTAAGCTAGTACCTTTAAGAAAATTATTTTCAGTCGAATGTTCATAAACATATATCGAATCTTCTCGAGGCCATTCAGGTGTGTTTTTAATTGGATATAGGCCAAACACCATAATATCAGCATATAGTGCCCACTTCGTCATATCACGCCAATGTCCCAATATTACTGGATGGTTTGGATCCTTCGCTTTCACTTCTTTATATGCATTACTTATCTGAGGTATTTGGTCATCAGTAGGTTCATCAATGTGATAATAACCAAATAAGTAAGGACTTGTCATAATGTTTTGAGGCATATTATTTATCTGTCCAGCATACATCCAGTAAAGAATCCCTGCTTGTTCATACTTGGAAATTGACCTTGCATAACTTGATATGTATTCTGAATCACCGCTCATCTTGAATTCACTATTTTTGGATGGATCACATGGCTCAACACCTGCAGTATCTTCATGGTAGGGATTACAGATGTTATTCATAAAAACTGGAAATGTTTTCTTGCCGTTTATGCTAATTGTTTTGTCTGCGTTGATTTGTATTGCACTGCCGGAAGTTGGCATAGGAGTTGGAGATTGTGTTGGAACTGTTGTGCTTTTTAACTTTAGCTCAACATCATCCAACCAGAAGATTCCATAACCATTCCATATATTTGCATAGATGTAGATATAGGCGGTATTGGAACGTGTCTGAAAATTTATTTGTTTTTGCACCCAGTCGTTTGTACCACTACTGAACGCAGGCAGATTGTTCTGGCTCAGCCAATTCTTGTTAGCATCAAGCTCAACTACCCTAACCGCAGGCGCATTCCTCCCACCTGCACCTTGGGTTTTTCCCCATACAGACAAATTATATTCGGTATTAGGTTGTGCTGTTATTATATCTGATTTTATTTCTCCAGATATTATATCTGAAGTCCCGATTATCTGGATCTGAACAGACCGCGCCCCAGAGTGGCTGACTGTGTCCCATGAAGGAGTATTGCCGCTATAGGTTACTAAATTCCAGTTCAAAGGAGTGGTGCTTCCACTTTCAAAACCTGAGTTTGCGATAAGGTTTACACCTGGTTGAGTAGGTGCAGGAGCAAGAGTTGGGGTTGGGGTTGAGGTTGGAACTGTTGTGCTTTTTAACTTTAGCTCAACATCATCCAACCAGAAAATTCCATAACCTTTCCATATATTTGCATAGATGTAGATATAAGCGGTATTGGAGCGTGTCTGAAAATTTATTTGTTTTTGCACCCAGTCGTTTGTACCCCGGCTGAACGCAGGCAAGTTGCTCTGGCTCAGCCAATTCTTGTTGGCATCAAGCTCAACTACCCTAACCGCAGGCGTATTCGTCCCACCTGCACCTTGGGTTTTTCCCCATACAGACAAATTATATTCGGTATTAGGTTGTGCTGTTATTATATCTGATTTTATTTCTCCAGAAATTATATCTGAAGTCCCGGTTATCTGGATCTGAACAGACCGCGCCCCAGAGTGGCTGACTGTGTCCCATGAAGGAGTATTGCCGCTATAAGTTACTAAATTCCAGTTCAAAGGAATAGTGCTACCACTCTCAAATCCAGGGTTTGCGATAAGGTTTGTGTCTGCAGAGGCTGACGATGCAAAGCCGGAGATTGTTAAAAGCAAGGTTAAGGTCATAAACAATACAAATTTTATTTGGTTCATTATTTTTACATTCATTATTTTTTAGCCCTCATCATTCATATTATTATCATCTACTTGAATTACGTATGTTTTCTTTATTGTTTGTATAGGTTCCTATAATGCGCATAATAATCATAATTAATATTCCATAAATCAGAAAATCATGCGCAGTCAAAGCAAAAGATTTTTTTGTTGTCAATAATGTTATACAATCCTTCGCCATCATAAAAACACTGACAACGCCCATTTAATATAAATTAATCGACAGTTTTTTCGGTTTATTTGGGTTTTTAAAGAAATATTATAGTTTATTTTTGTTTTTAAATAATTAATTATACTTATTTTTGATAATTAAGTCATTAAATAGCAGATTGTAATAGATGATATCAAAATTTTTCACCAAAGTGCTGACCCACTATTGTAATATCATCGATATTTACCAGTCCATCCATATTCACATCATATCTCGGGAAAGGAATAGATACGATCTCATTGAAATACTGACCTACTAATGTCAGATCGTCCATGTCAACTATCCCGTTCTCGTCTACATCATAACGCGGATAGACATTACTGGCTGCTGCTTGTTCCCTTATGAACTCGATTGTTTCAATATCTGGGAATGATGTACCATTTCCAAACAGTGTGATGCTAATTTCGGTATCCTGATACTTTGTTCCAGTGATAGAAAGTGTTTGATTTCCAATATATACTCCACCTATTATAATCCAAGTCCCTGTATCTTTTTGGCGGTAACTGACAGTATAATTCGTATCTGCAGGAGTTGTCACATTGATGATAACGCCATTGGATTGATTGTTAGCACCCGCATCATAATTTACATTGATGCTTCCACTAAATCTATTATGTTCAATTACTCGAATATCATCAAACTCAGCAGTATTAGCTGTTAATCGGATATAATTACCAGATACATAATCATTATATGCTGTCGTTAGTTTCACACCAGAACTAATCGCATCATTAAACGATGATGTGGATATATATCCTTCTTGAGTATTCCCATTGACCTTGAATATTGCATATGTCCAGTTATTCAAACTTCTGGAGAACAGCATCTGGTTGGAGTACCATAATCCATTATAGTGTACAATACTTATATTTGTTCCATCTGGCCTACCTGAAAAATAATATTGCATTGCTGTTGAATTTCTTGATGTATCTGCTCGTAATCCGAGGTCGACAACTTGAAATGATGACTCCCTAAACTTTGCGAAGAAGTCAACATCTGTGTGTGATAATGATTGCTTAACCCAATTTCCATTGGCTTTTAGAGAACCATTGATACAACTCCATGTAGTGCTATATGGTATCCAATCGCTCGTTCCGTCGTTACAGTTATCCGCGAATAGTCCAACTGTTACCTTCCCGTCGCCTTTGTTCAAAATTGTATGATTGAAATTTGAGTTGTTTGAACCGAACGGTACACCACCAACCCCTATCTTCAGGTATACGTTTGATGTTGGGGGAACATAAACCGTCCAAGCAATCATATTACTTGTTCCATTTGCATTTGTGGCACTTACTGAAATGTTATTTGTTCCCCCTGTTAAGAATGAAACCGTATAAGAATTGGTATTATTTCCAGCCGTTTGTCCGTCTTTATACCAACTCCAATTTGTTATAATCTGATTTGCTGTGACGTTAAAGGTTACTGATTCAGTAGTATTTAGACTGAATGAGGTTAAATCATTATTTGTTTTCGTGTTGCCCCATAATACAATCGCAGGCATAGGATTTGCAGATTCAATCTTATATACCCTTCCAGAAAATCCCTGAAAACTGTCTGTAAAGACACCATTTGTAACAGAAATAGTTCTCCCTGCAGTATCGTTGCCCAATATGCTGTTTCCTAATACAGTTGCTGTCATTGAACCTGATATACCTGATATATTTATGACTACATTATTCACATGAGTAGATGCTTTATTTACAACAAATAAATAGTAAATATTGCCAGATTTTTTCAAGCTATAACTCAAATGCTTAAATGTTTTGTAATGATTTGGCATATATGTTGTTGGATTTGGGATGAAATTTACCCTATTGTCCTCAACTCCATAACCTATTGCTCCCCAAGAATAATTTAGGGTGGGAAGAAGAATTATTGGCTCTAATGATTGAATCTCTCCAGCAAGTTCATTATATAAAGTTGCATGTGTTTGGTTTTTGTATAGTGTACCAGTCTCCACAGCCGCAGTTCCCGATTTATCGAGTTTATAAGACCAATACGCTAAACCTTTTGCATCCGTTATGACAGTCCAATATGCTTCCGCTCTCATTTGTTGAGGTGTTTCACGTTCAAACACCATATCTCCGTCACGCCATTGTTCCGGCGGTGCTACATGCATTATCACAATGCTTTTATTAGCAAATGAATTTAATGAAGTACAAGAACGACAACCGGTTATTATTTGTTTCCACAACTCAAATTCATTAACAAACATATATTGAGATATATCGTATGAAGCTTCGCTGCTTCTATGCCAAAATGCATTAAATGATATAATATCACTGTACGAAGATACATAAGTAAAATTTAAATATGTGGCTGCAATAACGAGATGGTTCGGGTCTGCTGCTTTTATATAGTTATATTCTCCTCCCGTTTCTATTTCATCAACGTAATATCCAAAAAAAGTTGAATAATTTCTCCATTTACTCATGTTTGTTATACTTCTATTCCAATAACGTGCCCGTGCATCAAACCATACATTATTAGATTCATATATCGGGACTGCCGTGTTCCAGTAATTCACCCAATTTGCATCATTTGATGCCACAGGAAATGATCTCATGCTATAATCAAAATTTGACATTTTACTTAAAGAAACAGAACAATTCTCAACTCCTGGCAAAGTATCTGTTATATACCCACAAGTGCCAAACATAATAAGTGGAAATACAGCACTTCCATTCTTTTCAATTGCATGGGTTGTGCTATTAATTGTAAAAGTGGTTGCGCTGACAATATTCAATATCGATAATAGCACAACAAAGACCACTAATTTATTTACCCACTGCATCTCAAACACCTATTGTGCATAGACATTCAGGGACGATCTCAACTCTTAGTTCGATCTCGTGGGGTTCGCTAACCCTCCATGATAATAGATTGATGCTTCCGCATTTAGAGTATCGTACTTCAGAGAACTTCATCAGCAAAACCCCCCTAAAGATTTATCCTGTATTCGGTCAATTTGCATAGGTCAGGGTAATTTGCAACCGATGCCTCGCTGATAATAAATGTAGACAGAGCCAGATTTGAATTTATTAATTGCATGTTATAAAGTAGTTATGAACACAGGTAAATATCCCATGTTCATAACTATATCCTGGAATCAATCAAAATATGGACCTGAGCAGAGTGAAATATTTGGTATTCAGTGATAATCGATATCATGGGGTAGATAATATATAACAACGAACTGAATGAACCTGTACGAACTCCGGAAGTTAGTTTTGAGTTCGTTCTTTTGTTTTCTATATCCCATAGCTTCTATATATTAAATATAATTTTAATTTATATAATACTTAATTTTGACGTTCAAACAGTCTGCGAAAATCAGTGTTTAAAGCCTCATAGGCTACGGATGGGGTGTAAAAGAATTTTGTCCATTAGCTGGAAAAACGGAATATTTTTATAGCTCTGCATCATTTGATAAATACTAGTACAGATGGAGAGGTAAAAAACGATTCCGGGTAGTCTCTGCAAATGGTTGTGGAAATATGAATAAGAGAAATAGTTTAAGGTATGCATTTCGAATTGCTGTTGGAATAATAGTGCTGGGATTAGTACTGGTTGGTGGGGCTGGAGCTAAGTCTATTAGTGATGATGCAACAGGTGGTGATTGTACTTCATTTGGAACCTGGGATACTGCAAACAAAACATGCACCATAACCTCTGATTTAGCCGATGGAATGCTGATAGATAGCGACGGCATAACTTTAGATGGATCAGGACATAATGTAACGGGGCGGATTGAAAATTTTGTTTATGAAGGTGACCCTGGATGTAGTATTTGTTTGGGAAATAGAACTGGTGTCACGATCAAAAACCTGTATATTAAAGATGTAGTCACATTATCTAATTCCAGCTATAACAATATCACTAACACAGTCAACGGAGGAATCATTGTGGGTGGTGGAGAAATAGCCATTAATGAAGAATTGGGTGGTGGATCAAATAATTATTTCATTGAAAATACAATCATCGGAACAATCAAGTTCGGAGCAGGAGCTGCAAGAAATTATCTCATTGATAACATAATCGATGGAAACATCAATATTGGACCTGCCTCACCTCATAATTATTTTAAAAATAGCACGGTCAACGGAGATATATATATTAGTAGTTCGTCAGGTAATAACGCCTTCATTGATAACTCAATCCGCGGAAAAATCCATGTTGATCTATCAAGTGGTCAAAATATCTCTGGTAACACCATATATGATGATATCACCTTATGGAATGGAAATGCTATTATACTTAATAATAAAATATTTTTAGGGAATATTTCCATCGGTAGTGGCTCACCTGTTGATATAAGAGGTAATATAATATCCTCAGGAGGAATTTACGTAGATCCAGGTATGGTTCGTGCTTTTGCCAATATCATAGATAATACAATAAACTCAAGCAACACTGGAATTTATATTAACCCCATTTCCAGTGCTTTTGTCACAGGTAATACAGTAAACTCTATAGGCCCCACTATCGTTGGTATTACATCATCAGCATATAGCGAAAACAAAAATACCATATATAACAATTACTTCAACAGCACAAAGGGCTTTGAAATAATTAATAATGTCCCTTATGGTCAGGGTTTTATTTGGAATACCACAAAAACTTCTGGCAGAAATATCGTTGGCGGTCCATATCTTGGTGGCAATGTCTGGGCATACCCTAACGGTACGGGCTTGAGTCAGACCTGTGCCGATTTAGATATTGATGGTATATGTGACAACTTGACGTATCTGTTAGATAGTAACAACACCGACTACCTCCCGCTTGCCTATAATATCATGCCTCCAGCAGGTGTCACCAATTTAGCAAATATTAGCTATGCTATGAACTACATCAACTGGACATGGACTGATCCATCAGATCCTGACGTTGAGCATGTTGAGATTTATCTTAATAACAGTTTCAAGACAAATGTCAGTTCAGGTAACCAGAGCTATACAGCAACCAATCTCACCCCAGGTACTCAGTACACCATAGGTACAAAGACAGTGGATAATGCCGGTAACGTAAATGCATCTATGGTCACAGCTGTTGCCACAACAGCAGCAGACACTACTGCCCCTGTTATCACCCTGAACGGCAATAATACAGTGAATGTCGAGGCTGGCACAACATATACTGAAGCCGGAGCAATAGTCACAGATAACTACGAAACTGGTCTGAGTGCAACAATAACCGGATCATTCGACACAGAAGTTGTGGGAAGCTATATGCTCCCTACAATGCTATCGACTCATCCAGCAATGCCGCCTCACCGGTAACAAGAACAGTTAACGTCGTGGATACCACTCCACTAGGTCAGGTAACAGGACTGGCAAATGACACACCGACCCGAACAACCGTGAATCTAAGCTGGAATCCCACAGCGAACGCAAGCCATTACCAGATCTTCAGGAATTCCAGCCTCAGAGGAGCCACACAGAATACCTACTGGAACGAGACCGAGCTTGAATCCGGCGCCATTTATCAATACCAGGTCAGAGCAAATGACTCGTATAACAACTGGGGCGAGAACTCCAGTATATTGAGTGTGATAACTGCATTTCCAATCGCTCCACCACCCGACACCGGCGCATCATCCATCAATATATCAATTAACAATGGTTCAGTATTTTCAAATTCAACTTACGTAACTCTGACTCTTTCGGCGACAGGTGCGAACCAGATGAGTTTTAAAAATGAATCCTTCAACTGGACATCATGGATACCATTCAATACTTCGAAATCATGGACACTATCAAGTGGTGATGGCTTAAAAACAGTTTACTTTAGAACCAGAAATAGCACATATGAATGGGCGCCTGTTAACGATAGTATTATTCTAGACATGACCCTACCATCAGTAAATATAACCTCTCCTGTAAACGATTCATTCGTTAATGTTCTGAATGTAAGTTTTACCGGAAATGCAATAGATAGCAACGGCATGAATACAGGATGCATTGGACAATCATCAGGCTCTGGAGGCAGCAGCATGGGTTGCGGCGGCTTAAGTGATATCTTGACATCTATCGCTTTCAGTCATAGTATAACCTTGCGGGAAGGAAGGAACACTATTACAATAAAATATTATGATGTTGCTGGAAATAATGGCAGCGCAATGGTCAATTTGACCCTGGATAGTATCAAGCCAGATGTGACAAATCTTTCCTTATCCACATCAACGCCCGGGATAAACCAGTGGGTGAATATCACCGTTAATGTCAACGATACTAACCTCAATACCTCAGGAATATCGGTTTTGGTGACGTCCCCTGGCGGTTTTACGAATACTATTCCTATGACAGGTTTTGGCGGTGGAAGATACTATGGCAACTTCACAAATACCTCAGAGTATGGCAGATACAATGTGACAGTTGTGGCAGGCGACCTGGCAGGCAATATTAATAATACTGAAAAAACATGGTTCGTAACTACAATGCCGCCTTATGTAAATAGTTCTGTTAACACAACTACAAACAATATAACAGAAATTGATGCCCTGGAAAAAGCAAATACAACCCTTGAATTATTTACTTCAAATGATACCACAGGTGGAGCAATTGACATAACCTTGAGCAACGAACTCCCGCCTGAAATGAATCAAACTTTTTCATTGGCCGCTCTTGGTAAATACATCACAATAGATGCCAGCGAGGATTTGAAGAACAACCTGACCTCTGGCTGGATCAAAATCAAATTTTATTACACAAGCTCTGAATTGAATGGTCTTGACGAAACCTCTCTAAGATCTTCCTGGTACAATGAAACCTCAGGATCCTGGGAAAACCTTGAGTCAGGATCCCCGGCATGGGTGCATGCTGCCGGAGTGGCGACGGCTGACATTAATGGTTTTGCAGGTTATGTCTGGGCAAATATTTCGCATCTGAGTACATTTGGAATAGTCGGCAGCTATCCAGCAGTTTCACAACCCGTTACATCAAATAGTGGAGGTAGTAGCGGCGGCGGAGGTGGCGGTGGACCCTCGGGTGAGGACTTCTTAAATATCATAGTGAAAGAGAAATATGATATGCATATCTACAAAGACATCGTCACTTCGTATAAATTCACGAACGTTAATAATCCCATATCATCTATCAATATTGTGGGCAATGTCAATGCAGGAGAGATAGGCACTGCGGTTGAGGTGCTCATAAACACGTCATCTTTAGTAAAAACTCCAGCGCCTGGTAATGTTTATAAGAATGTTAATGTGTGGGTTGGAACATCCGGGTTTGGCAGTCCTAAAAATATAAAAGAAGCTGTGATCACATTCAAAGTTGAGAACTCATGGATCAGCGGTAATAACATTGATAGCAGCGGCATAAAGATGGTACGGTGGGATGGTAGTATTTGGGAACAGCTTGAAACTTCAGAAAAGAAGGATGATGGTACATTTACCTATTATGAGGCAAAGACAAACGCTTTCTCATCGTTTGCAATTACGCAATTTGGGGAAGCAGGTTCGATGACTTTTCCGCTGGGTACTGCTCTGGTTGGAATTCCTGCGAACGTCACGGGTACTAATCCTGCGGAAGCGGCATCTGAAGGGGCACAGCCGATGAACTTTGTTATTATTATTGTTGTGTTCGTAGTGATCGGGGCTGTTGTAGCTGTTTATCTTAAGAAGAGAGGGATTTTTCTATAGCATAGAAATACCGTTGGAAAAAACCATCAAAATTTGATAGTGCCATCTACAGATATTGTTTTTGGCAAAATGATATAGTATGCATAATTTCACCAAGCAACGAACTAAACGAACTGCAACGAACTCGAGACTATTAGAGTTCGTTTTGAGTTCGTACCAGTTCGATGCTAACGTAATCTCCTGAAATAACTTGCCTCCAAAGATATCAGACACAAGTGAATATCTTTTTTCTGGAAGAAAGATTTATAAACTGATAGAAGATAAATGAGTATATGGACATTAAAAAGAAAATAATAATTAAAGGACAGAGAGTTCATGATGTTGGTTATCGTCCATATCTCCTCGGAATAGCAGAGTCCCTGGAAATCGAACGTTTCTTTGCGAAGAATATTCTTATTGATGAAAAACAGGTCGTTCATGCTTTAGTGGATTCCTCAGAAGAGAAAGTTAAAGCTTTCATAGATATTGTTTCCACAGAATTTCCTGAAAAAAGTGAAGTTGAAAATGTCGAATTGGAAGATTTAATCGGGAATGTGATGAAGATCGAGAGCTATTATCGATATCTGACAGCAACGCAGCTTTCCAAGATCGCAACGTATGGTGGAAAAATGCTGGATATGCAGGAAAAAACGCTAAATAAGCAGGAAAAAACACTAAATATGCAGGAAAAAACGCTAGAAAAGCAGGATTTACATATAGAGATTACCAAGAATGGTTTCAATGATATGCTTAATAAACAAGATGAATCATTAAAAACCCTGAATAATATAAATAATGACACTTCCGAGATCAAATCCACATTGAAAACTACGGAACTTCAGAGATGCAAGATTCAGTCTAACACATTTGATCGAAACAAAATTTAAAGAACATGATGCAGATATCGCTCAGATAAAAACATCACTTGCAAAAGTGCAGGAAGCAATGAAAGCGACATAGACAATAATATTTGCTCCGGTCATTTGGAACCAGCTTGAAACTTCGGAAAAGAAGGATGATGGTACAGTTACCTATTATGAGGCAAAGACAAATGCTTTCTCATCGTTTGCAATTACGCAATTGGGAGATACAGTTTCGAATACTTTGCCGCAGGGTACAGCCCAGTCTGGACTTCCTGCGAACGTCACGGGTACTGCTTCTACGGAAGGGACATCTGAAGGAGCGCAGCCGGTGAACTTTTTTATTATTATTGTTGTGTTCGCTGTGATCGGGACTGTCATAGTGGTTTATCTCAATGGATTTTCGAGAAATAGGTAAACCTGATTGAAATAAGCTCAGGTGTTGCTGTCTGGTTACCGTTCAGAACTACCCTCACATCAGTGTTCCGGTATCCTGGACTTAATGATATTGTTCTGTTACCAGTGTACACATGACCAGGTTGTGTGAAGCTGCCAGTTCCATTCTGGCGGTACCAGACAGTGTAGTTGGTGTTTACTGGTGTTATGGCATTTATATCAATTTGATAGATTTCATTTCCAATTCCAGCATCATACCAGGTCGTGAGATTGCCTTTTGTAACAATATTGTTGTTCGGATCAAGCGGCACTATTCTTACATTGTCCCAGAATTGAATAATCTGACTGGAGCCCAATAAGTACGGATATTGTGAGTTTGTCGGCGAATTTGAGGAACTCATTAGAACATTGTCATAAGAACTGGTATAATTATAACTATTGAATTTCTTATATAATTGTAAATTACTCCAAACATTCATTGTCCTGTTTGTTATAATGATGTTACCTACAATGTCATTTGTCCTTATCTCCCATCTTCCAAATGAATCTCGCCTGCCTGCAAAAACTCCAGTACTCGGACTCCATGTACTGTTACCCCAACCAAGACCTACATCCAGAGATGAACCATTATCAGCTACATTCACTTTAGCCAGTATAACCGCAGGTGAAGTATACGAAAAAATAGTTGGACGTGCAGTAATCCATTCAACAACATTAGTTTGCTGTTTGTATATGCCATTTGATACGGTATGATTTCCTCCCGTTGTTGTCCAGCCATTTAAATTATTATCATCAAAATTATCTGCAAAAATTCCTATTTTTATTTTATGGTTACCATTATCCTCAGTTGCATTATCCATCGTTGAATTGCCAGCCCATGCATTCCCGCTGCTTCCAATAGTCCAGGTAGATCCAATAATATCTGTCTGCGGCATGTTAAAGATGATAAGATAAAAAAAATATAGGAGTAGTAATATGGGAAATCCGATCGCGACTGTTTTAGTTAAACTGATTTTCTCCATAATGACATCCGGGCACTTCGACAAATCCTATTTTACCTGACACAATATAAAACGTTAGGTTATTACGCTTTTAACAGTGATCTCAAATCCGTTTTTTGCTAAAGGCACACCCATTCTTCCAGAGAATAGTATAGTAACAAAATCCCTTAATCGTGAGGAGTGCTTCGTAGGAGCGGCTGCTGATAGCGCGCCTTCGAAAGAGATAATGCGGTTTGCCAGGAAAATAGAAAGAAAGAAGAATATAAACTTTAAAAACCGATAGAAAATCAAAAAACTGTAGAAGTTTTTATTTAATTAGAAATCTATATCTAAAAGAAATTAACTGATGAATAAAAGGGGCTATATGTTATTGAGTTTATATATTAAAATATATTTTCTAATAATATTGCTGAGGACGATTTATGTATAAATTTATTCGTGTTGCTATAATTATATCATTCTTAATGATCTATGCTTTAGCTTATATTGATCAGGAAGTTAATGTTATATCTCCAGTTTTATCAAAAACAGCGCCATATGCAGATATCCCACCTCAAAGCGAACCGAATTGGGGGGGGGTCTCGATGGAGAATTCATACAGGCAGGACACAACGACAGGATAAGACAAAATGGTACAATTTATAAAATAAGATTTGCTCTGGCAAAGGCTTTAAATTTAAAACAATTCTATTTTACTATATGGAGAAAAAATGGTAGCAATTATGATAAGATCGCAACGACCGATAATTTAATTATTAGAAACTATATTTATGATGGTGAAAATATATTGGATCTTGATCCACCAATAGAAGGAGTTCAGGAAGGTGATTTTTATGGTTATCGTATTAAAGCTTCAGATGATGCACTTTATGTAAATAAAAATGTAATGGATCATCTGACTTATTATATAGACTCTGGGGCAGCATTAACAACAAATTTTGATTGGACAAACCAAACTAATGCATCATATGTTTTTGTGATCGAACCTTATATGGAAAGGCCATATATGGTCTTCATAGGTGATTCAATAATCTCTGGAAATCCTGCTCATAATTCTTTCATCCAAAATTTAGATATTACTAATATTTCCACTTCAATTGAAAATCAATGGGCAAAAAAAGTACATAAGACCTATCAAAACATGGGCATTGGTGGCCACAAAACCTACGAACTTAATGATAGATTTGATTCTGATGTGATCAGTTTAAATCCTGATTTCGTGTTAATTGAAGGTGGTATAAATGATGTAAATAGAGGTATTAATTATTCAGAAATCCTTACCAACTGGGAATCCATGATACAAAAAGCCTATTATTATAATATTACTCCGGTTATTATGCTGATATTGCCGGATTCAAGAAAATATAAATTAAGACCGGATAAACAGGATCGACAGGATACGAGCCAATCTTGCATATCTTGTTTATCCTGTAAATCCTGTCAAAATGAGTTG
>JAUSDC010000194.1 GCA_030650845.1 Candidatus Methanoperedens sp. | reverse complement strand
GTGTTACTGTAACACCAATGTTTTTTAAAGTGGCCTGTATTTCTGCCACATCGTTGTTTGACATTGTTTCGGATTCTCCTTTCTATTCATGTTACCAGTGCAGTCCTGCATCTCAGGGTATGTTGAGAGTCAGGACTACAGTTGATACAGACCAAAAACTCGGAAAAGGGCATGAGTAAATATTTTCGCAACCCTGTTTATCGGGTTATTATTCTTTTCTGGCTTGCGATGCTGCTCGAAGCACCGCTTGTTGCTCAGAGTACCGCTTATATTTACCATGCCCTGAGTCCACTTTTTGGAGTAAATAATCGTGGTGCACTGCCGGAAAGACAGATGAACCACGGTTTGAAGGAAGAGGGCTACTCGAAAATCCTAAATTCCCGCTAAATTAGACACCATATAAACCATTTCTCATTCTTTTATTTCGCTGCTTTTCGAAAAATATAATTTTATCACCGACAACCTTATATAAGTATAATGCCTATATAGGCATTATGAGTTTCATTCGGTATAAGAAATTTGGAAACATAGAATACGCGTATGAAATAACAGCTTACTGGGATAGTAAGAAAAAGAAATCTCGACAACATTCAAAATATCTAGGCATTGTTGTTGACAAAGAAGCCAAAATCTTCAAAAAGAAAGAGAAAAAACAATTAGAGGAAAAATTAATTCTGGATTTTGGAGATACGTTCATTCTCAATGAATTCATGAGAAAGACGAATATGAGGGACTTTTTCTTCAAAGTTTTTGGTGATAAAACTGAATATCTGTTAGCTCTGATATATTATCGACTATGCTATCCTTCCGCAATGATGTATGCAAAAACCTGGTATCAGGGCAGCTATGCTAGAATTTTATCCAAGGATGTCGATCTCTCTTCACAGAGAATAAGCGATTTCCTGAAAGCAATAGGCGATGAACACCTCCATAGAGAATATTTCAAGAATCACATATCCCTGCTCGCTAAAACAAATGAAGGTATCATAATTGATGCGACTTCTATGCCAAATCAAATCCATTTTCCATTCAACGCATGGGGATATAATGATGGTGGAATAGACAAACAGATCAGACTTCTATTTGTGATTGATAAAAAGATTTCTCTGCCGCTTTATTTCAGATATCTCCCTGGAAACATCGTTGATGTTTCAGCCCTTACCACGACAATAGAAGAACTGAAAAAATATGATATCAATAGTAGTTTTGCCCTTGTCGATGCTGGATTTTACTCTGAAGATAATATCAAAGAATTAAATTCAGGAGTCATAGATTTTCTTACACGATTGCCAGCAAGAACCAAATTATACAAAGACCTGATCAAGGAGGCTATGCCTGATATTGAAACATTCAAAAACGCTGTGAAATATGGGGATAGAATTCTGTTTGTTAAACAAAAAAAAGTAGATCTTTTTGGCAAGGAGGGATATGCACATATTGTTCTTGATCCTGAACGAAAAGGTAGAGAAACAAAGAAGCTACTAATAGATGCATTTGAGGATAAAGAATCTGAAGAAGAAAAAGTCGAATTTGAACTCTTGAAAAGTGGTGCAATGATTCTTGTTTCTTCTTTTGAAATTAATAAAAATGAGGTTGTACCTCTTTATTATATGAGACAAACAGTTGAAAAATTGATCGGATTTGCTAAAGATGATCTGGATCTAATTCCTTTAAGGGTTCATAAAGAAGAAACATTAAGGGGGTACTTGCTCCTTATATTTATCACGTTGACAGTTTTCGCTCTAATGAAAAAAGAGATCGGCAATGATTATACCGTGGAGGAAGCTTTGCTGATTATGAGAAATTTGAAATGTAAAGTGTATGATAATGAGTTGATTATTCAAGAACTTGCTAAACAACAGAAAGAAGTGGTTGAAAAATTGGATATCATAGTGCCTAAAAAGTTGGGAATTTAGGAAAATAGGTTGCTGTGGTTCTACGGAAGAAAGACAATAAACTTCATACTAAACTGCACAAGCTGGCATTCTTATGAATGAGCATAGATCTCAATAATGAACCCAGATCAGAAGGAGCTGCAAAAAGTGCCTGTGGTAAAGCAGTCAAAAGCGATGTGCGAGAATAAAGAGAATATTGTGGCAAGGAGGAATCTGGGGATTTATTACCTCCCTGAAGGAGGCGCTTACGGATGTATTCCTGTATGAGGTAGCGCGCAGGCTGACACTTAAGAGGTTGTCAAAGAGCTACAGGCAAACAGTAGAGGTTTGACGTCAGTTCAGCCCACGGATACGCTATATTACCCTATGTCTTCGTGCATGACCACTCCGAGAATAACATGGGTGCAATATCATAACCTGGATGCTGAGGTTTATCTGTAGAAGAGTCGCACAATTCAATGTACAGAGGGGTTTTTCAAGTATATCCAGATTCTCAAATATCATCCTGCTTTTATAGATGAGTGCAAAAAGGAACCGGGTCATAGTTCTATTTTTCATTGATTTTAACCCTTGAAAACGCATGACACCCAACGAGTTTCATTTATGGATGCATAGTTCATCTAACTTGTATGAACTCTCTGGAAAGAGAGACTGCTACTCCGCCTGCTTGCGCTCTTTGATACCGCGAAAAACCATAACCACGCCAGTGATGTTTCCTTTATCATCTCTGATAGCATTACTGCTGGTTTCAATTGGTATTCTTGTCCCATCCTGAGCTATTAATACTGTTTTATTTGCCTGCTCATCTCCTGTTTTTTCGCTTATAATATTAAAGACATCCTTCAGGGGTTTCCCCTGTACCTCTTCCATCTTCCATCCAGTCACGGACTGGGCAACAGGATTCATGAATAACACATAGCCTTTCGAATCTGTTGCAATCACTCCATCTTTAATGCTCTTGAGTGTTGTGGAAAGCCACTCCTCCTTTTCTTTTAATTTCCTTTCCATTTCATGCTTGAAGAGAGCAATCTCGATGGCAACGTGCAACTCTCTTTCTTTGAATGGTTTAATGATATACCCAAACGGTTCTGTTATCTTTGCCCGCAACAGCGTTCTATCATCAGAATAAGCAGTTAGATACACAACAGGGGTATTAAAGCGTGTGCGTATCTGTTCTGCAGCTTCAATCCCATCCATTTCACCTTGCAGTACAATATCCATAAGCACTAAATCCGGATTATTCTCCTCCACTTTTTTAATAGCCTCCTCTCCTGAAGATACTGTTGAAGGAACAGCATACCCAAACTTTTGCAACTTTCTTCTTATAGCTTCTGCAACAATAGCTTCATCTTCAACCACCAATATCTGCATTTCTGTCATCACTTTATTCCTCTAAATTTAATTTTAAATTCAGTTCCTTCGTCTCGGTTCAGTTTGATCTCACCATGAAGTTGGTTTTCCACCAACATTGTAACTAGTTGCATACCCAATGATTCAGTCTTCCTGAAATCCATATATTCTGGAATCCCAACCCCGTTATCGCCGACTAAAAGTTCGATCATATTTTCATCTATTGAACGAAGGAATATTTTGATTTCACCATATTTTCCCTCTGGAAATGCATATTTTAAAGAATTCGAAATCAGTTCGTTGATTATCAATCCACATGGAATAGAAGAATCAATACCAAGGAAAACATTCTCAACATTAATATTTAGTGCAACTTTACCTTCACTAACCCCATAAGACTGAAACAAACCGCTTACTAAATCGTCTATATATTCTTTAAGACTAATTTTTGATAAGTCTTCAGAGAGATAAAGGTTCTCATGAACCAGAGCCATAGACGTTATTCTGTTCTGGCTATCCTTAAGCATCTCAATAACTTTTTCATCTTTACTCAATTCTTCCTGAAGCATTAACAGACTGGAGATAACCTGCATATTGTTCTTAACCCGATGATGAATCTCCCGCAAAAGTATCTCTTTTTCTTTAAGAGATTCTTTGAGTTGTTCCTCAGCATGCTTGCGCTCGGTGATGTCAGTAATCGTCCAGATGTATCTAGCAACTCCCTCAAAATTGGTTCGCTCGATTGTTGCCTGACCCAATACCCAGGTCGTTGTGCCATCTCGATTAAGAAAACGATACTCTGATTTGTACGGTCGGCGCTCTCTCACAGCCTGGTACCATTCTGCAGAGATTCTATTTCGATCATCCGGATGTAAGCTCTGTACCCAACCTTTTCCAAGTGCCTCTTCCAGCGTGAGTCCCGCAATCTCCTGCCATCGCTCGTTAATATACGTGCAGTCACCTTCAGCATCCGTGTAAAATATTCCTACAGGTGATAGTTCGGCCAGTGTATGATATTTCCGCTCACTCTCCCTCAGTGCTTCATCTGCCCACTTGCGCGCAGTCCGCTCCTCCACTTCACGTAATGCTCGTAGTACTGCTGGCGCAAGATGCGATAACCGATGTTTAAGAATATAATCTGTTGCTCCTTTCTTGAGGATTTCAACCGCCATTTCTTCGCCAAGTGCTCCAGTAACGAAGATTACTGGCACATCTGGGCATTGTGCTTTTGCAATTGCGAGTGCAGAAGAACCATTAAAGGATGGAAGTTTATAGTCTGTGATAATAATATCAGGTGTAAAGTTTTCAAGTTGTTTT
>JAUSDC010000193.1 GCA_030650845.1 Candidatus Methanoperedens sp. | reverse complement strand
CAGTTATGATATTATAAACAACAGGAGATTCAAGCTCGCGCAGGATATGACCCGGTGCCAGCAAGGGAAAATTACCTGAAAGCATCCTTTATCTCTTCTGGTTTTAACCTTCCCTTCTTAAGCATTTTTTTTAAGACCTTGAAGGCGGCGCACTCAAGTAGCAGATCATCTTCCTTGAAGAATTCGCATTGGGTGCAGATTAGGCTCACATAAGGATCCTTTTCTTTTTTTGTCGTACTTGACATAGCTCCCTTTCATTTGTTTTTGATCAAGCGCAGGAAGAATGGCATTTACATGTTCCTCTGGCAATTTTCTTTATTTTTCTAATCCTCATTTCTCTCACCTCAGTCATACATTTTTCTTTTATTCTTTATATGGCTTTTGGTTAAACTTAAATACTATCCAATAGAAACAACTCCTTGGAGTGTATTATGTTCCTGGGAAAAAAAAACATTGTAATAATAGCAACTATAGTATTATTGTTGATAATATCCGGTTGCGTGAGCACAACTCCTGAGAAGACGACTCCAATGCCCACATCCACTCCGATCCCCGGATCTTTACCCTCTGATGTGCCTCCCTACACCCAGGCGCACAATCCGGAACAACCTTCATTGCAGATCCCTACGGTCAATGTGACATCATATCCTGTAAACGTTGTTGCAGGAACAAATTTCACGATTGAATTTGAAGTGTCGGGCGGGACAAAACAGGGAAATATTTCACATGTTGCTGTTCACTGGGGCACAATGAGGGGTGGAGCAGACATTAAAGATTATGGAAGATTTAGCAAGGTTTATACTGGTAGAGTACCCCAGCAATTCAGCACGGAGTTAATAGCTCCTGAAAGCGGTATTATTTACTTCAGGGTTCATGCCTTAATTGACGGCGCTGATATATACTCGGATGAATACGAGATAAGGATCAACCCGCCATAAAAAACTTCTAGCAAATTCAACAAGTTTTATGGGGAACAAAAATTGCTAACATTGTATAATAGTCTATCACGAAAGACTGAGCCTTTTGTACCTCGAGAGGATCGAGTGGTGAAGATGTTCACCTGTGGTCCCTCCATTTATCAGCGACCCCATATTGGAAATTATCGCACATTTCTTTTTGAGGATGTATTGCAGCGATACCTGGGATATCTGGGCTATGAAGTAATACGAACACTCAATTTCACTGATATAGAAGATAAATCGATCCTGGAAGCCAAAAAGCATGAAATAGAGGTACTGGAGCTAACCAACAGGAACGCCGATGTATTTTTTGAAGATCTTAAAATGTTGAAGATCAAACCTCCTACCTATAATCCAAAATCTTCCACCTCGGTTGATCAGGCGGTCTTAATGATAGAGGAACTCTTGAAAAAGGGTCATGCCTACTGGTATGAGGGAAATGTGTATTTTGACCCCCTGACATTCAAAGATTTCGGCAAGCTTTCCCACCCTGATATGTCCCGTTGGCCTCATGATAAAAAACGTTTCCACAAAGATACGTATCCCGGGAACCGCTGGAACCTGGGGGATTTTATACTCTGGCACGGGTACAGGCAGGGTGATACGGTCTTCTGGGACACATCCATCGGGCGGGGAAGGCCCGCATGGAATGTACAGGATCCTGCCATGGCTGCACAGACCCTGGGATATTCTATTGATATTTTCTGCGGCGGGATCGATAACCTTGTCAGGCACCATGATTATGTGATCGCGGTTGCTGAATCGATATCAGGTAAACCGCTGGCAAACTATTGGCTGCATGGCGCACATCTTCTTGTCAATGGAAAAAAAATGTCGAAAAGCAAGGGGAACATTATCTACATCGATGACCTCTTAAAAGCTGGACATTCAAGGGAAGAAATTCGATTTTTCTTGATCTATCGACATTACAGGAAAAAGCTGAATTTCAACTATAATAAGATCGAACGATCGTCTCTCAAATTGAAACAGGCATGTGAAATGATCGAAACCATCAGGAGATCGATCCCGGGTAAAGAAAAAAGAAGCGATAAGGTTGAAGAGGCGATCCACCGCTTGAAAAGTGTTTTTGAGAAAAACATGGATAATGACCTTGATGTAAAACATGCTTTTGATGATCTATTCAAAACTCTTTCGATGCTTACGAAATATTCCGTGAAAAATTCAGTCTCCCAAAAAGATAAAGATACCATTATGGTCGAGCTTGGAAATATTGATGATGTTCTCCAGATTTTTGGACACTGTCTTAAACAATGAGTTTTTTCTTCATCAGGTTCACTGAGAGCACAAAGAAGATCATGGTGGCAATGAAGATCCAGGCAAAGCTGGCTAAGATCATCGGGTTGGATTGATCAAGCGTCAGTGAACGAACAATAATTACAACATGCGTAAGGGGAAGAACTGCCAGAGCAAAATACCGGACAAACTCTGGTAAAAGTGAGAGGGGGAAAAAGGTGCCGCTGAAAAGGAACATCGGTGTTATGAATAAAAATGAGGGATAATTAAGAGAATCAATATTAGGGGAGATCGATGTGAAACACATTCCAATGGCTGCAAAGAGAAGACCTGCAAGAAAAGAAAAAGGTATTATCCAGAATGAAGAGGGAAATTCAATAAGCCCAAAGACCGCAAAAACAGGAAGTATTATCACAGTATTTATTACACTTTTGGTTGCTCCCCAGAGAAGCTCACCTGCAATAACTTCTTCTATGGAAAGAGGGGTGGCTATTATGGCGTCAAATGTTTTCTGGAAATACATACGCACAAATGAACCGAAAGTGCATTCAAAAAAAGATGAGTTCATAATTCCGACCGCGATCAGAGCCGGGGCAATAAATCTTGAATAGGAGACGCCATCCATGACATCGATGAAATTCCCCACCCCGAATCCAAGAGCAAAAAGATATAATAGCGGTTGCATGAACGAGGGTATGAAATTCACCATAAATGTTTTCATGAATACATCTTTATTACGCAGCCACACTTTCCACAAACTCCGTGATAATTTTGGTATTTCAAAATAGGGCATTTTTTCACTCCCTTAATTTTCTTCCTGTAAGTTTCAGGAACACATCTTCAAGTGTGGCTCTCCGTACGATCACTTTTCCGAGCTGACATTCTTTTAAAAGAGCATTCATGATCGCCTGTGGATCATCAGAATATACCTGGATCATATCCCCAACTACTTCATATTTTGAAGATGTCTTATTCAGACAACCTATTGCACCAGGATTGTTATCAGCTTCCACGATATCCGTGCCAATATACTCCTTTACAAGGTCTGAAGGTTTTCCTTCAACAAGGATCTTACCATTATCCATAATAACGAGTCTATCGCATAGCCTTTCTGCTTCCTCAAGATAGTGGGTTGTAAGAACGATCGTATTTCCCGCAGACTGCAATTTCTTGATCTTATCCCAGACAAGGTGCCTTGCCTGCGGATCAAGCCCGACAGTAGGCTCATCAAGGACCAGCAGGCGAGGGTCGTTTAAGAGAGCTCGTGCCAGCAAGAGCCTCCTCTTCATTCCTCCGGATAATAATGTGATCAATGTATCTTTCTTTTCTTTTATCTGAACGAAATCGAGAAGTTCTTCAATGCGCATCCGGGCTTTTTTTTGTGGAATGTCAAAATATCGTGAATATACGAGAAGGTTCTGGTAAACCGTGAAATCAGGGTCAAGATTGTTCTCCTGGGGAACAACTCCAAGAAGTTTTTTGATCTCCCGCTGATTGGTGTTCACATCCATTCCGAAAACCTCAAGCTTTCCTCTGGTTTTTGGTGAAACACACTGGATCATTTTCATCGCTGTAGTCTTTCCGGCGCCATTCGGACCAAGAAATCCGAACACTTCCCCTTCTTTTACCGAAAAACTGATATTATCCA
>JAUSDC010000192.1 GCA_030650845.1 Candidatus Methanoperedens sp. | reverse complement strand
GAAATTAGTTACAGTTTGGGGTAAATCATAGGCTTTATTCATTAAACTTTTTTTTATTTGTGATGTACTGATACCGTTTTGTAAAGGTTTTTTGTCTTCCTTATTCGTAATATATCTTGATTCCGTGGGATTAAGTAAAGACCGATGATCAGTTTTAGTTCGATTTGGCATAAATAGAATATATATTCTTGGTAATATATATAGCTTACTACTGCATAGTAAAGACTATGGTACGAATTACCTTAGTTAGAATCCCTGATTCAATCGGGGAAGAAATTGATAAAATCGCAGAGAGTAAAGGGTTAGCCTTTGCTACAATGATACGAAGTATAGTTGTTGAACACTTGAACGAAAGTAAGCCTGCCGTAAATCCTACCAAGACCACAGCAGGCGCAGCCAGCACCACAGCGTAATACCGAGGTAGCCAGCACATGACTTGTTATGATTCAAAGTTTATACGCTTTTCTAAAGAACTAATGGAGAAGCAAGGCGAGGAAATCAAAAGATGGGCTAATGATCCTATCCCAATAATAGCAAACGAATTTAAAGCAGTGATCGCAGCAGCAGGGGCGCACGAATCATGAGTAAAAAAGAAGAGCCCCAGGCAGCCGAGCAAGACCGAGTGAGGCTTATCAATACTCAATCTGTTATCAGAGTTGATAAATCTTTTGATGTACCTGATACCTTCCCCAGTTGTTACGGCTTATATTTTAGCGCCGATAGTATCATGTTGTGTAATGAATGCGAACACAGCAGACGATGTTTTCAGTTATCGTTGGGGAGATAAATCGTGTATTACGTCAAAATATCCGACCCTATGGGCGATGAATGGCTACCGTATGAGAGGCTAACCGATGCTCAAGCATACGCCGGGATAATGGGCGGGGAAGTTTACCAGGATGCGAAGGACAACACGAAGGACATGATAATTGATATCGCGGTTAATGCGTATCTTGAGAAAAAAAGACGAAATATAGTTGTCGCGGCGGTGAGATAATGAGCAGCGAAATACTAACGGCAGCTTTAGAATATAAAAAACGTGGTTTTATCGTTCATCCGTTGAGTAGTCCGAAAACCGCAGATAAGAAAACAAAAGAACTATTAAAAAACGCAGGTAAAGCAGTATTAATCAAAGAGTGGGAAAAAAGAGAATCTATAACGGATGAAAATTTAATGTTGTGGTTCTCAAATAATGACTCATATTTCAAGGATTGTAATATTGGTATACAGTGTGGTTATAGGTCGGGAATTATGGTTCTTGATTTTGATCATGAGTTATTTAAAGATGATATATTTCACGGCATAGAGCTTAATACTCTTATCAGCGGAAGAACCAACGGCAGAGGGCATATTTATTTTAAATTCCATCCAATACTAATATCTCAAAAACACCATGAGTTAGGTATTGAGGTTTTGAGTAATGGAAGTAATGCCGTTTTGCCCCCCTCAGTTCATAAATCAGGCGATGTTTATAAATGGAAAAATCCCGATGCGCCGATAATGGAGATGCCGGAAGAAGTGATTAAGCGGCTAAATATCCTATTCAGAACAGAGACGGAGCTTAAACAAATTATTTCTAAATGTAGGCATTGTTTCCGGGATATTATCAAGCGAAAGCCAGACATGCACGGCGCGGAAGGGCGCGAGTACATGATTGCAGTATGCACGGACATGAAAGCCAAAGATGCTACGGAAGATCATATTAAGATATTTGCAAAGCTGATGTATGGTAAAGATTACAAAGAAACGGAGACGCTAAAAGAATGGAAAAATATAGACAGTTCTAAAACATGGACATGCGATAAACTCCGGGAAAAACTGCCGGCATACGTGGACTTGACGCAATGTGATAAATGCAAAGATCGCAGGGATAAATATAACGAGTTCAAAGACAAAAAAATCGTAGTAAAAGCGCCATTAGAACTGCCACCGATACCACATGAAGCGATTGATAAGACATGCAATAAGGATGAGTTATTAATTGTATATAAGAAGTGGTTAGCGATAAGGGAAGATTATAACATAATCGCCCCTGTGTGTGCTTTTCTGGGTAATTTTGTACCAGGTGAGCCGGATATTATAGGAATTATTGCACCTTCAGGAAGTACAAAGACTGAGATAATAAGAGCATTTGGACAACATGAAAACCAATTTGCTTATCCTATATCAAGTATTACTGAGCATACTTTTGTATCAGGACTTAAAGAAAATATTGATACTATCCCATTACTGAGAGGGAGAGTATTATTGATAAAAGATTTGACTACTCTATTATCAAAAAAAGAAGATATAAGAGCCTCAGTATTTGCAGATTTTAGAGATATAACGGATGGATATATTCATAAAGAATTTGGAAACGGGATAAAAAAAGAATACTCAGGGATACATTCATCTATTCTTTTTGCAAGCACTAACGCAATTGAAAGATACTATTCGATGTATTCAAATTTAGGTCAGCGAATGATATTTATAAGACCGGATAATGACCCCAGGGATGCAAGAAAACAAAGCGAAGTGAACCGAAATAAATTAGATATAATGCGTGTAGAGCTGCACGAGGTAACAATGCGGTTCATCAATACAACTATTCAGGATGTTAAAAAAAAGGGATGTCCTACAATCCCAGATGAGATAAAAGAAGAAATCGGTAATATGTCAGATTTCTTAGCGATTGTTAGAACCTCAATACACCATGATTTTAAGGGTGAGATTGATGAGATACCAGAACCTGAGTTTCCGACAAGGATATTTAACACAATCTGCAAGCTAACAGAGATACACGCGTTCATTAATAATCGTACAGAGGTAAATAATGAAGATCAGGATTTTGCTTATCGGGTAATCCGTGATAATATCCCTGTTATCAGATTAAGGATATTGACCTTATTAACTACTGGATGGCAGACAACACCAGAAATATGTAAACAAGCAGAATTACCCACGCGAACCGGAAGAAGAGTTCTTGATGAGTTAGTTGCTCTGCACATAGTCCAGAAATTACCCAGAGATATGAAAGATGGTACTCAAGAAGATGGACGTTCTGATTCTTTTTGTATCTCTGAGGACATGGATTTATTGAGTAGTCAATTGAACAGTGTGATTCGGATAGACCCTAATATAACTGACAATAGAGTATATGTAGCGAATTTGAAAATTAATAATAATTCTAGTAAATTAAACCAAAAATCAATAACAGAAGAGGGAAACATATACTACCCCCCAGAATCACACCCCTCAATCTTTTGTGACATCTGCAAGCAACCTTTGAACGGTAGCCAGGACCTAACCCAGGGGCTGCCAGGTCAGGGCATGATTCACAAAGCCTGCAAGTATCTACCTATTCAGATCCGTTTTATTGTGGACGTTCAAAACTTCATGGCGATTGATAACAGGTTATATCCTGCGGATAGATCAGGATACAAAGCCGGTGATATTGCTCATATCCCTGCAATAAATGCCGGCGCTCTTATTATGCGAAGGGCTGCGGAAAAGGTAGAAGGGGCGTGACCTCATGAAAGGACTTTCGCCGGAACTTCGCGCAGCTATCAAAACTACTTCACTGCATTATTGTTTTATCTTGAATCTTAAAATCCATCATTGTAAAATCGAAACCTGCCGATATTATGGCAGATGTCATCCGGTAGTGATAACATGAAAGAAAAACAAATTGCAGAATATGAAAAAATGAAAAAAATCATATCCGAAAATCCGAAAGCAGGAGCGACAATACTGAGAACCGTTCATAAAATATCGCCGTGTGTAATTTCTGCATTTTATATGACAGGCAGGCGCGAAATAGAGAGGGATAATGAAACACACAAAACAATCACAGCGCACCGAGATTGAATATAGCATTAGCAGCAGCGAAGAAGGCGGCAATATTTCTTTAAGAGTATCAGCGCCAGATCAGCGAACAGCAACCAGGGTATTCAACAAATTACATAAGAAATATTGTTTGCTGAATTCTCCACATGTTGAGATCGCAGGATATAATTAACGAGGTAATGATATGAAACCAACTACACCAGAAACAGATAAGGATTTTGAACAGTGGCAACACGAACAGCGAATGAAATATTTCGCGCTAAAAATAAGTCCTGAGAAAGAAGAGCAGTTGAGAGAATTATATTTCAAAGAGGATAGTGAATATATGTTCAAGGTGCTATCTGATTTATGCAACTCAGAACGCAGCGAGGTATTCCAGAAGATACCAAAAGCGAACACAGCAGCGATAATCTTTTTTCATTCATTGACCTGTCCTGAATTATCTATCGCGAAACTCTGTTATCATTTTGGGATAAGCCAGGGATATTTCAGAGACCTGCGATTGATAAATAAAAAAGAGTGGACAGAAATCTATCTGGAATTAAAAGAAGAGAAATTCCAGAGCTACATTATCGAAGCAAATGATAAGCAGATACCTAATGATAAATGGAAGGCAGATAATGATGACGACGATAGAACGAAATGGATAATATAGCGTTGTCGTCATTAATTATCACACTAAAGTGGATAGCTATAATGAGTTAGTACGAAAAAGATAATTTTTTGATTTCCATCATACCTACATTAGATATAAGGTGTGTTTGACGTGTTGTTGTTGTCATTGTCTTTAATCCCCCTTTGTGTCAATTAGATATTGTAATATGGTGTTATAACTCACTCAACATATAGGTATAATGACTTTAACATATAGATAATGTTATAAAGTTGTAATACAATGTAAGTCATAGTTTACCAGGATGGTGAAATTATATGACAGACAAAGGAATGACTATGCAGGGGCTCGGCGCGATGGCTGTCGGTATCTTAGGTATTATAGTGATATTCACCATTATACCCATAGTCGGTAACGAACTGGACGCGGCAGTAACGATGCCAGCCGGTTCAGACTGGAACGCTTCTGAAAATGCAGATTTGCCCACAGGCGTTTCGCTGTGGACTTCTTTAGGCGGTATTCTGAAAGTCGGAGCAATCGTAATTGTGATTGCGGGCTTCCTGAGAACACTCCAGGGATTGAGAAGTTAATTACTTCTCTTTCCCAAAACATCATTTATAAAATAATGGGCGACAAAATCGCCCTACCTTTTTTTTATCAGTAGAAAGTTTTAAATCGTCTTGAAGCATATAAAATATAGTTGTCATTGCCTTTAGCCATAAGGTATGGACACTCGCCTGAGAGGTTCACCACCTCAAGTGATATCACACAATCAGGCGAGGTTCTAATTATCTCTTTTAAAAAATCCATTTCAGCTATGCGTTTATGACTACTTTTGATATGCGAAACCATACGGTACAGGCTTGATTTAGGTATTATAAATATAGGATAATTATTTCTTTTTATAATCCTTCCAGACTTGCGGTTACTTTCTCTGTGATTTCTGGTATTGTGCTGATATCATTAGTGGTGAGCGCCATCACAAGTAATGCCCCTAATACCATCCCCCATACTAACAGAAGGAAAGCGGTACTTAGTTTAAACTCTTTCATTTCTTCCACCTCTTTTGTATACAATGTGCCTATCTCTTTTATACTGATAGTATCCAGTTCTTATGGTGTTGTGAAGCTTCTCAGGATGCGCCAGGACGCATTATCTTTTAATATTGATATGTTGATACCTTTGAAACGGTCTTATCCTCATGGCAATAGGCAGGACTGAACGCAAAGATTAGAATTACATGAGGTCAAAGAGGTACTTGCGTGAGAACAAGGATTTTACCTCGGGTCCAGGATATCCAGGATTGTTAGGACATAGGCGAACAAAAGGATTATTATAATCTAATAATTTAAAAACCTATTGAGATTTATAACAGCGAGTTTATGATAATATTCAAGAGAAAAGGGACTTTTTCAGGGTGAAAACAAGAAAAGACTATAAAACATTATCAGGTTTTACTATAATAACAGATAGATTATTAGGTAAAGATCTACCATCAAAAGAGCGATTCCCGCAACAACATATTTTTTATTATGACTGACTATATACAGAATGAATAATAAAGAATTCAATAATATACAAATCCATAACGCCATCCAGGGATATAGAGTTCCGAAATAATCAAGAATCATATATTGTGTATAATGAATTTTATCTGTTTTTTACTATAAGTTAGTATATATTATAACATCCATCTGATATATATTCTTCTCAAAAGAAAAGAGAATTTTTATCATTTCCTGAAGCAATTTCATGACCACACATTTTTGGAACCAACTAGAAAATTTTAAATAACATTGTGATCTTAAACCCGTTTATGAAACTATGGAGTTTATTTGTACTAATATTAATTTCATCGATTCCGATCGCTATAGCTCAGACTGGATCCAATCCTGATAAAAACATGACAGAAATTAATGTATTCACAACATATCAACCCCATAGTGCTGAATTTTTTAAAGAGCACTTATATATTGCAGATGGGAACTCGCTTCTTATTTACAATACCAGCGATCCTGAAAACCCCAGGATCATTAATAGATTTTCAGATTTTAATGCTCCAGGTCAGGTGCTTGGTCTTTCAATTTCAGAAGAGCGATTATATATTGCATCAGGTCCGGGATGGATTTATGTACTCAATATCAGTGACCCGGAAAAACCGAAAATAATGTACCAGATAAATAATCTGAATTTTGCCAATGATGTGGCAACGGCTGGAGAATACATGTATGTTGCAGATGCAAATACAGGAATGCTCATCTTTAATTTAACAGACCCCAGAAATCCCGGGCTTGTGGGTAGTTTTTATGTTTTAAGATCAAATGTAAGCGGTTCCCTTCAGGGTTGGGGGGGAATGGCGGTTGCAGTTTCTGGAAATTATGCTTTTTTGAGTGGGCAGAAAGAAAAAGGATTCTATATGATCGATGTATCCGACCCATCAAAACCAAGAGAGGTATTTCACTCTGCTGGAAAAAATGTTTATGATATTTCAGTATCAGACATTGGAGTTTATCTTGCACGTGCGGATGGGACAACTCAATTTGACATATTGGATCTCAGTAATCCTTCTATACCTGAGATAGTTGATGGCTTTTCAATCTTAGATAGCGCAGATAGAAGCGCCATAGCCATACATCCTTCGGGAAATTATATTTACGCAGCATCAGGTAATACCTGGCACATATTCAAGCTCAGTGACAAATTTGCGCCAGAATTGTCGATCGAAAAACCCATGCCTTCGCCAACAATTACACCGGTACAAACTGTGATACCGGTAGAAACTGCAATTATAACGCCTGCTGCAACCATAATAAATGGAGATGAAAAAACCACAGGAAAACCCGTGAATTACAGCATAATAATTGTATCGATCTTTATTGGATCAATAGTCTTATTCTATTGGGTGTGGAAAAATAAGATAAAAAGATGATCTTCATTTATTTTTCCTCACCGGCAGATATCTGAAATCGGGTACAGTCTTGATATTGGACATCCAAATTTTTTTATTTATTAACTATCAAATGCTCGAGATTCATTCCTTGCAGAATAGCTATCATATCCTCTTTATCTGGCACCATGAGTGGCACAATGAGTTCAGGTAATCCCGAAAAAAGATCCTCGGAAAGTTCTGTTCTTCCTTTAATAAGATAGCTTGGCCCTGGAGTTTGTATTTTCATTACAGGTTCACTTTTGACCATTGCTTTTAATTTGTCCATTGCAAATCCAGCTTCTGAACGCAATTTACTGTCCGGATGGTTAAGGCACAAGTCTTCAATTAGATCATATGTTTCAGCTATGTTTGCCTGTTCCTTTTCCGCAAGTTTCTTTGTTAACCTGATAGCATATATTCTCTCATCCACGTTGAGGCCATTTAGAACTCGAATGATTTCTTTTGACAGACCTTTGAAAAACTCATGATGGGTGGCTGAAAGGATACTAAGTATGAAAAAAGATAATTCTCTACTTTTTGGAGTATTACTTTCGAGTGCGATAAGTAGTTCAGGAACTGCAATTTTCATCCGCTCCGGATATTTTTGGGTTGTTATTGAAAGAATTTCAAGGATCTTCAACATACTATTTTCACGCATGTCATTTCTCCTATCTCTCATGCAGCTTACGATGACATCTACTAGATAATGTTCTTCTCCGATATGATTTTGCGCTATTCGATTATAGGCTGAAATTGCCGAATTGAACGCTTTTATGTTGCCTTTTATCAGTATATCGTTGAGTGCCCCTATGGCCTCTGGTATTATTTTTTTGTGAACATCAAGTAATTCACAAAAAGATGCTATATTGGACTCACTTGCATTTCCATTTTCGATTCTTTTAAGAATATTTCGAAATCTTTTTTGAAAATTATTAAAAAAAACCATAATATACCTCCAAAAATGTATGTTCTTTTTCTTTAAAAACCAGGTAATTTCACAAATTCCCTTAAAACGTAACTTCAATGAACATTCATATAGGTTTTATGAACACAAAATAATGCGAAGGCCCCTTGTGGACCATATCAATATAAGCACGCTTAAATATCTTGCTTTCGGACAGGTTCCCTGAGATATATTTCAACCTGCGAAGCACGGGTATGAAAGCCATCGTTGAATCCACGAAATCCCTGGACAGGGAAGCACAGTATTTCGGTGAGACACGGTATGCTTCCATGACGAAATCCTCATCCACGATGCCGGTAAGCCCGGAGACGATCCTTGCAGCATCCCCTGGTTTTTCCCTGATGAAATTACTGGCTTTTTCATGCAATTCTAAGAACCCTGTTATCACATCAGGAAAATCCAGCAATTCCTTTCTTACGACAATGCCGTAGCTCGGGTTGCTTGGCCACAGGGCATCTGGAGGAATGACGATCCTCGCACCGTTTGCGTGCGCGGCGGCAACTGCAAGGGAAGGTGTCCCGACAGCGGCATCAATATCCCCATCGACCAGCGCTTCAAGCACAAAGTCTGTCCATGGGAAGTTCTTGACCCGTATGTCAAAACCCACTTCTCCAATGGCATTATTGATAATGACATCATGAATAGAACCTTTTGGCGGTGAGCCGATGACCTTTCCATTGAACTGAGCAAGTACTGCATTAATATTTTTGAGTTCATCAAGAGTCCCGAATTCTTGCCTGGCGATCATCACAGTTCCCTCAACATGCCCTCCTGCAACGCATATGATCGGGATGCCTCTATCGATGCCAATGATAGCAGGGGGAAGTCCGATGTAGGCTAGGTCAACCTCTTTGTTCGCGAACGCTTTCACGATATCTGGACCTGATGCGAAAAGTTTCCATTCTGCGTGGATGCCTGCTCTCTCAAGCCAGTCAGTGCCCATGAGGATAAAAGAGGTGTGATAGACGGTCGAGAGATGTGCGATGTTGAGATGGCGGTATACATTATCAGCATCATTTTGTTTCAATTTTAGATACTTCCTTAATGATTTTCCTGTAAGCTTCATTGACTTTATAAACTTTAGAGTATTTTGTCAAATAATTATAATCCAGCTTATTTTTCAGTCTCAATAGTATCCCTTTTACATCCATCCTTATGAATCACAACTACGATGTCAACATCCTGCGTTGTTCTGGGTATTCCATAATAACCTACTGCAATGGCGCCAACGAACATATACGGAATTTTTTCAGAATTTAAATAATCGGCTGTAAGTTCTATTATTTCATTGAATTTTCTCATAACATTAGTCTGTATATCTCTTTAATACTCTTTATCAGCTGTCTATCTGATATTCCCGGATGCTCTTCCTTGATAGATGTCATGCAAATATTGAGCGCTGAGTTTATCATATCGACCATGGCTTCAAGAGAGTCAGATCCTTTAAATTTTCGTAGCTGGTATACTGATACTAACAATTTCTGAGATTCATCAGATTCATTGAATATCATCTTTTCTCATCAGCCGGTATATTCTTAATAGTTCAATTTATTAGTATACTATCCTTATATGTTTTATTGGTTTCGGCATTCCCAACAAAAAATCGAGACTAAGTCAAGAAAGTTGAGTTCTCGCCTGAGTATTTATAATCCCAAATTCTCCCATTTGCTCAGATATTTTGATGCAGTGGTATCATCGCATATTTCAAAATCGTGAAGTTACAGTAGCTACCATACCTCGTTGGGATAGTTCTGCTGCAACAAAATGAGCGCCGACAATACCAACCAATGACCTACTCATGCTTTTCATGCATGATAATATTCTGTAATTATATATAAATTTTATGAGAATAAATAAACCCTTATATCCCACTTCTACCAATCCATACACCCGTGATCCCATGAAAAAGGTAGAAACCTCATCCGGCATCGGTGGGCTGCTCACAACATTCAGGAAACTTGCCCGAGGAAGGAAAAAGATAACATTCATAGGCTGTCCTGGCTGGTGCAATCCATTTGCAGAGCTTCTGGGTTATGTGCTTCGAGATGCAGGGAAAGAGATGGTATTTATTCCGAATTTAAAGAAAGAACTGGCAGCAAAGGTCGTTATGACCGAATACGGCATGCAGCTCGGTGAAAACGCCGATCCTGCCTCTGATACTATAGTCCTGCTGGGCGGTCTTGCCATGCCAAAAATGGAAGTAGATGTCAATGGTCTTAGGGAATTAATAGACGAAGTCACATATGGGCAGAACAGGCAGATACTTGGTGTGTGTGTTGGCGGGGTATTCCAGAAAGCAGGATGGGATAAGGTCATAGATTTTGATTTTCTTGTTGATGCGGACATGGAAGTAACAACATACGGATTCAAATGAACAAACTATCGATCTTTTTTATCAAAACAAGCCTTGTTTATCTTGCCCTTAGCACGATCCTTGGAGTACTGATCATCATAGGTCCTGGCTACAGTTTCATGCATTCCCACCTTGCACTTATTGGCTGGGTGACATTTTTCATTTTTGGCGCTGCATATGAGATCATCCCGCATTATTCAGGTCGTGCGATTTTTAGCGAAAACCTCGGATACATCCAATTCTGGCTCGGTAATATCGGTCTTATTGGATTGACCCTTT
>JAUSDC010000182.1 GCA_030650845.1 Candidatus Methanoperedens sp. | reverse complement strand
GAAGGTATAGTGGAGAAAAATTATTTGAAGTCAATTGGAGTAAATTACTAAAGTAAAACTTCTACGACCAAAAATTAGCTAAATTTTTGAAGGCACATGGGTGCTTGATAGTGGTTTAAATTTTTGGTTGGGAAACTTGGGCTTCAAGGAGAAATACTCACCTTCTGTATCAATTATGCAAAAAGCGATATTATGTTGCAGCAGTTGCTCGCACAGCACCGCAATTAAATAGCTTTTACCGCTCCCGCTTTGATCTATTACGCAGGTTCTCCCGGTAACCATTTCCTGGGCGTCAATAAAGACGTCTATTTCACCTGATTTTCCAGTAAGGAGCCGTATTTTGTCATCCATATACTCTGCTAATTAAATTTTAAATATTGTATGTGAAATATTGAATATGGATATTTAAATTTATGCATTGCAAAAGCTAATCGGGTTTGGACTGAAACCTATTATAGTTACCCGCATAACATCTGGTAAAAACCCTTCTTTACTATTTCCCAAGATAGCATAAAAACCTATAGTGTTGGATCTTAATTTAGTCGTATTTTTCTTGATTTTCGGTTTGCCAAAACCCCAATTGCCAATTTCTCCTTTGGTATTTTTTCTTTTTCCAGCAATTCAAAAAGTAATTTCAACTGATTATCCAGGAGTTCTTTTGCATTTTCGGGTTTTTCTATAAGTTTAGCGGTTGACTATAATCACAGAACTATATATATTACTTAAAATTATAGTTATTATAATGGTGATGAATATATTTAGGAATAATAAAAATAAATATCAGTATGATTTTTCATGCAAGAAAGTAAATATAACTAAACATCTCCATAGATTGGTTTTGTGCATACTTTTTTTGACCCTTGCTTTGCCTTTACTGTCAAGTGCAGAAATTCCGGCTGACGGGTCTTTTGTTTTCATAGCATGGGCAGATTCAAGAGGAACAAGTCTATATCCGGGAGTTAATTATTCAAACCCGGAGCATTGGCTGTCTTTACCCGCTTTTCCAGAAAAAGAAGTGGATGTTTTTTATCTTTATCCAACAGCATGGCAAAAGGTTAATAAAGAAGATCCAAATATTTGTGAAATCAACAATCCTTCCATGTTAAATGGCTCAAAATCTGCATTTGCAAGACAAGCGACTGCTTTTGAAACAGTAGGTAATATCTATGCGCCATACTACAGGCAAGTAGATTCCGCATATAAATTAAATTTGTCTTTGGAAGAACAAGATATAATAGAGAGGGGAATACCAAAATCCGATGCATTCGCAGCATTTGATTATTATATAAAAAATTACAATAATGGTCGTCCGTTTATTTTAGCTGGACATTCCCAGGGTTCAAATTTATTGGTGTATTTATTATCGGAATACATGAAAGAAAATCCCGGGGTGTATGACAGAATGATTGCTGCATATGTTATTGGATATTCAGTTACGGGCGACTATCTTGCTGAAAATCCGCATCTAAAATTTGCCCAAGGTCCTGATGATACGGGAGTAATAATTTCATATAATACTGAAGCACCTAATGTTGAAGGTAAAAATCCGGTTGTCCTGCCGGGAGCTATAGCTTTAAACCCAATTATTTGGACCAGAACAGAAAAACTGGCAACTGCTGAGGAAAACCTGGGATCTATAATAGTATATAAAAACGGATCTATAGTACGAAATGAAGAAGGGGAAATCGTACCTGTAAAAAACTATGCCGATGCTCGTGTTGACATAGAAAAAGGTGTGTTGATTTGCAGTACTACTGATGTAGAAAAATTAGCACCGGGAAATCAAATAATACCTAAAGGAATTTATCATAGCTTTGATTATTCGTTTTATTACTACAATATTCGAGAAAACGCCGCTAACAGGGTTAAACATTTTTATGCTTTGACAACACTCGATAGGACAGTTATTCCTGTTCCTGTGCCTTCAACTTCGCCCAAGCTTAAGCCTCTTCCTAATAATGTTTCTAATTTTTCAAAGTATGGTTATGGTGTCTGGCAGTTCGGCGGGGGGCTTGGGGTTGAAAAACGACTGGATCTTATGCCGCCGACATATAACAATACATCGGTTACACATACGGCAAGACTTTTAAATTTCTTTGCCATGACCGATATCCATATCACCGACGAAGAAACTCCTGCCCAGGGGATCTTTTATGGCAACTTCGGTATTTCCGGGGGATATTCACCGGTTATGCTATATACGACCCAGGTTCTTGACGCAGCCGTCCAGACAGTAAACGCCATTCACAAACAAAATCCGATCGATTTTGGCATCTCTCTGGGCGATGCAGTCAACAACGATCAGTATAACGAACTAAGATGGTATATCGATGTCCTTGACGGCAAGAAAATAACCCCGGATTCCGGTGTCAAGGATGATCCTGTCCCTGGGCCTTATAATGATTATCAGGACGAATACAAGGCGGCAGGCCTCAATAAGACAATTCCCTGGTATCAGACTATTGGCAACCACGATCATTTCTGGATAGGTACACACCCTGTGAATGATTACATCCGACCGTTCTATACCGGCGAAGAAATACTCAACCTGGGCAATATATTCACTGATCCGTGGGGCTTAGATAGCCGTGGTATTTATATGGGGTCAATCAACGGCAGTACACCTTACGGTGACGTTATAGGTGTAGGGCCTGTCAGTGAATTTGCAGTGCCCCCAAAGGTCCTTGCAGCCGATCCGAAACGCCGTTCGATTTTAAGAGTGGAGTGGATGAGCGAATTTTTTAATACTTCTTCCAGTCCGAATGGACATGGATTCGATCAATCTAAGGTAACAACGGGATTCGCCTCCTATGCTTTCGAGCCTAAATCGGATATTCCGATCAAGGTTATTGTGCTTGACGATACCCAGAGGGAAGACGATTTAAATGTTAATGGTTATGGGCATGGCTCTCTTGACAAGGAACGTTAAGACTGGCTTGTAAGTGAACTTGAAATGGGTCAGGCGCAAGGTAAGCTCATGATCATCGCAGCGCACATACCGATAGGAGTCGAACCGGCGGGTTCCTCTATAGGTTGGTGGAACAACTCTTATATTTCGGAAAATGAAATGATTGCCAAACTTCATGAATATCCGAATCTTCTAATGTGGATCGCGGGACATCGACATCGAAATACCGTTAAAGCATTTATATCACCTGACGTCAACCATCCTGAATTCGGTTTCTGGCAGGTTGAAACCTCATCGTTAAGGGAGTTCCCTCAGCAATTCCGCACTTTTGAGATCGTCCGTAACAGCGACAATACTGTTTCGATCCTTACGACCAACGTTGATCCGGCGGTCAAAAACGGGTCGCTTGCTGCGATATCGCGTTCGGTAGCTGTCGCAGCTCAGCAGATATTCATCAATCCGCTTAGTCCAATGCCTAATGGTTCATACAATGCAGAACTTGTCAAACAATTAAGTCCGCAAATGCAGGCTAAGATACAGAACTACGGTGCGATAACAGAAACTTCAGCTAAGCCGACAGCAACTGCATCACCAATTCCAGTGCCTACGAAGAAGGTTCCCGGAGTTGAATTTGCACTTGCAATAGCCATTCTTTCAGGGGCTTATTTGTCCATTAGAAAGAGAAGATAATATAATTTAGAAAACTATTCAAGTTGTGCTCCAGTTTGTATAAACTGACGCCTATCCCAGTTAATAATGGTTTTCCGGCTCTGATACTCATCCACAAATTCGCCGCTTCAGGAGAATTTACCAACAACCCGGACAAACAGATGATTGATTGAGTTATTCTCTGGACTTCCGCATCCTGGTTTTTTCCTTCAAGGAAAAAGCCCCGGGAGGGACTCATGCGATTAGTGTAAATCCGTATCAGGTTTTGATCAATCTTATGTGCTTTTTGTCGGGCAGATAAACTGGTACTGTATTTATCAGCCAGTTGGTATAGTTGCATGCTGTCCTTCTTGTAAGATCAAAAAGTTGCATTAATCTTATACACAGTTCTCTGAGGCTCATGCCATCCTTTAAGACGTTGTTTATTTGTTGGAGTATCTGATTGCATATATCCTTTGGAAGACACCAATCCCCATCTTTAACGTCATAGTAGTATTCTCCATTGTCGTTATATTCGGTAATGGTAGTTTCCCGGATATACTGTTTATTGCATAGTGGACACTCAGTCAAGTCGTACATTTTTATTCACCCGATACGATTTTTTTCCTCTGTTTTGTCTTCAAGATTCATGTCTTCTATCTCAGTTTCTTGCACTGATTCATCAGCAGTTTCCTCAACAGGATTTTGTTTTCTTCTTCTGGAGACTGTTATTACTTTCTGATCTTTTGCTCTTGCAACAGATCTTGAAATTACTCTCTTGGTTATAGAATGCAAATCCGCCGGGATCAGTTCTGCTTCATATTTTGTGTACAGGGTCTGTATCGCAATTCGAATGAGATCAGACGAATTGGCGAAATCGCCTGTGCCCATCAGTGCGTCTACGAGTTTTTCTGTGTAGCCGTCAAAGCGTACCTCTTTCCTGATTTCCTTTCGTCCTGGTACTTCTGGCATTATATCACCAATACCTTTATTGATATATAAGTTTTTCCGCTATTCTGAGCGTATCTTAATACGTACAAAAACACGCATTAATAGTTAACTATATTAAAGCTTATTACGTACAAAAGCACGGTGATTTTATGAAAGATAAAAAGAACCTCCAATGTTCGCCCCAGGGTTCATACTACCTGTATTTCGATAAATCGGTGATTGAAAAAGCGTTTCACTGGCAGCACATGCTACCGATTGAAATTGAGTATGATGCAGTGAACAAGCGGATCATAGTATGCGAAGCTGGGGTCAAACCATGAATCCCAGAACCATGGAGGTGATCGTAGATGCACGACGCGCCTATCGCAGCGATCCGCAGGTCTTTGAATCTGTGATCAACAAGTTGAGACAGGGTAACAGGGTCATTGCAGCAGCTGCAGAAATGCTGCTTGAAAAAGCAAAAAGCGAAGGGCTGTAATATGACCAGTAAAGCGCAAACCAGCAGGAGTAATCCAGGAGGCTCTGGGGTGACTGCCCATGACTTCTTTATTGTTCCTACTCCCGGTAAGCACCCGGAAGATCAGATACTTCAGATCGTAAGAGAGAATAAGTCAATCCCTCTTGCAATGCTGCCAAAACACCTCAGACGAACTTCGCTCTGGACCCATGAACTTGAGAGGCGGGGACTTATAAAAAGAGTGGCATATAGAGTAAGGGGCTCGTCTGCTCTTCTTCTAGTTTCGACGGAAAACTTGTTGGTTAGGACGGATTAAGGATTTCATCTTAATCCACTCTTCTTGACTCCACATCCACTACTTCTTCATCCTCTTCTTCTTCGTTGGAATCCCGCTGCCAGAGCATTCGAAGACTCGCCACGACCTCTACCTTCTTTTCTTTATCCTTCAAAATCCCAAGGTCTTTCAGTATTGTCCTGCTCAGCTTGGCATCGTTCATGATATCAGGTCCATGAAGATACCGACTTTCGATCCACTGCTCGAAGCCTGTTTTTGGATTGATTATAAGTGTTTTTCCTTTGCAGTTGTTATCGATCCTGTCCCGCATCATTAAATATTGCGTTATCTTGGAAAGCACAGCTTCCTTGAGCATTTCTACCTGGAGGATATTGTTCGGATCAACTGCAGGATCCATTAACAGCTTCTCGACCATCTCATCGTAAGCCTGTTTGAGATCCGGGTGCTTCTGAGCGAGAGCCTGCAAAGGATAGTCTGCAAAGTTGGCAAGTCCAAGTTTTGAGGAGTTCATTGATTGGATATCAGAATAAACCTCTGGGGTCTTTTTCAGATTGTAATGACGGGCGCGTTTTGATATTGCAAACATTGTTCTGTTGGGAAAGAGTTTTTGAATTTCTTCAGCTGTTTGAAGAGGGTATACCCTTTTCAGAATGGCATCCTCTTCGTCTGTCCAGAAATCGAATTCATGCTTCTCAGGTTCTTTGTAACCTTTTCGAAGTTGCAACTTCCTTCTGAGATTTACTATCTTCCCTGGTTTACGAATGGTCTTTCCAGTACGATCACGCAGTACTGGAAGTCCAATGCTGTTATCACTAACAGCGGTGGATGGTGAAGCAGCGTCTTCTTTCCTGTCATACTTGGTCTCTTTTGTTTGCTCTGATCCGGACATTATTCTATCCCTGCCGATGATTCTTTCATCAGGTGAGGGCGTTGCTCGAATATAGTTTATGGTGACTTTATTTTCAATAATGCTCTCACTAATCCACTGCATATCGAACGCATTAAAGGCCGAAAAAAGTTGAACGTATATTATGTGCAGTAAACGAAATCCGCAGTAACACCGGAAGATTTCAGCCTCTTTTCCTTGCCCATCTTGCTTGCGCCTCTGTAAGCTTCGGCTACGAAAGCTTGAGTTTTTCTGAAAAATCTGATTGGATTTATGTTGAACATTTTAGTGATTTAAACGGATTTAACTGGGAAAATACACCTTTCAACGGTCAGTATTAAATATATCGCTAAGACAAAGGTTTCTTTTGGAAAGGGGGTATTTTGGAACATCCCAACATATCCAAAAGAGCAGAAACAATCCATTTCAGACCGCTAAGGTACCTTTTTTTGTGCAATCCGCCAGGTATGAGTGGAAAGCCTCAGCAAGTTCCCAGGTTCTCCTCGCGGATCCTGATCTCTCTTTCTTCAGGCCTATCTCAGCCAGCACTCGAGGGCTTGAAAGGATTATACTCGTTGTGGGCGTTAGAGAACTGGATTCATGGTATTATCTGTCAATTAAAAAGTGAGTTTGCTTTTAGATTTCGTAGATAAGAATACGGGTATGACTATGTCACGGACTCCGCACTGGAAGGTGCGAAGCATCCACGCATGGGTGCATAAGCTTTGTATATTTTTTGTTGTTTTGGATGTTATCGATAAGAAGGGGGCAATGGGCTTAGAATCATAGAACTGAATCTTGATTGAGATTGTTGTTTTTTTAATAAATAAACCATTTAAAGGCAACATTTCCTCAATCTTTTCTTCCCAATAAATGCGCTATCATGACCAACCCGGCGATTGCAAATATTATTTCAAACCCCGGTGCTTTCTGCAATTTCGATGCTTCATCAAACGCTTTGTTTGCTTCATCATTTCTTCCAAGCTTGGAAAGAGAAATTCCTTTGTTATACCACGCTTCAGCAAGCTTTGGATCAATCTTCAGTACTTCATCATAGGCTTTAATTGCTTCCTCGTTTCTTCCAAGCTTGGAAAGAGCAACTCCTTTGTTAACCCATGCTTCAACATATTGTGGATTAATCTTCAACGCCTCATCATAAGCTTTAATTTCATCCTCGTATCTTCCAAGACTGGAAAGAGCAATTCCTTTGTTATACCACACTATTTCATCCTTAGGATTAATCTTCAACGCCTCATCATAGGCTTTAATTTCTTCCTCGTATCTTCCTAAACTGGAGAGAGCAACTCCTCTGCTATACCACGCATCTTCATACTTTGGATTAATCTTCAATGCCTCATCATAGGCTTTAATTGCATCTTCACTTCTTCCAAGATTCTTAAGAGAAATTCCTTTGTTAACCCATACTTCACCAAACTGTGGATTAATCTTCAATGCTTCATCGTAGGCTCTAATTGCTTCCTCGTTTCTTCCGAACTTGGAAAGAGAAATTCCTTTGTTATTCCACACCTCAGCAATCTTTGGATTAATCTTCAATGCTTCATCATAGGCTTTAATTGCTTCCTCGTTTCTTCCAAGGCCGGCAAGAGCAACTCCTTTGCTATACCACGCCATAGCAAACTGTGGATCAATCTTCAATGCTTCATCATAAGCGTTAATTGCCTCTTCATACATTCCAGCTTGGCCTAATTTATTGCCTTCATTGAACCATTCCTCAGCAGTTTTTGCTTCCGCTAAAAACGTCATTAATAAAAGGAATAAAGAACAAATAATAAAAATATTTTTCCTGTTCATTTTTCATTCCACCTTCCTTTTCAAATATATTTACATATTCATATAGTTTCTTCCACGTTTATAAAAATTAATGATTATTGATCTGGAGAAATGCAACATCAAGGGTACCTTCCTATTGGCGTTTTTTTATGCCCCCAATTTTGGTGTCTTAAAAAGAGCATCCCGGCGTTGATGCGCGATGATTTGACATTTCTGTCGGTTTGCCGTTTTTATGTTAGACACAAAGGTCTGAATATTATTTATTCTTCTTTTGCATATGTTTACGAATCCATAACAAGACGAAAACCAGTGTTGATATGACGGTAGCCGGGGTCGCGGTCGTTGCGATTCGCTGCTCGAAGGTGCACAGCGGCGTAATCAAAGCTACCGCCTCGAGTGACGCGATGGGTGCCATTTCCTTCCCATGCACTTCCATCTGTTGGTGCACCGTTATAGCTGTCATGATACACGTCCCTCACCCATTCCCACACACTTCCACACATGTCATACAGTCCCCATGGATTATGATTTTTCTGACCAACTTCATGCGTCTTGATTCCTGAGTTTTCAATAAACCATTCATAATCACCGAGTTTTGATGCATTGTCTCCAAAGTAATACCTTGTATAAGTACCTGCGCGAGCAGCATATTCCCATTCGGCTTCTGAAGGAAGACGGTATTTGTTAATGCCTTCTATCTGATTGAGCCTGCTGATGAATTCCTGAACTTCATTCCAGGATACTTGCTCGACTGGCAGGTTATCACCTTTGAAATAAGACGGATTAGTTCCCATGACATCACGCCACTGCTTCTGAGTAATCTCATATTTGCTCATGTTGAAAGCATTTGCTATTTTTACGCGATGGACCTGACCTTCATCTTCGTCTCTGCCTGCTTCTCTCTGCAGCGATCCCATATCAAACTCGCCAGCTGGTATATGAACGAACTCAATGCCGACTGAATTTTTGCCTGCCGATGGTCGTGGAGGTGCTGTATAGCTCTGGGAGCTGTCTGTTGTTGTCTGGCCTAACGTATCCGTAGCTATAATGTCCACGGTATGCGTACCCTTGACTGCAGCGATTGTTCCAACCCATAAGCTTCCGTTTGGGGCAAGAACAACTCCGTTGGCTGTTACCGAGCTTATACTGGCATAATCCGTTACATCCACTGCAACTGTGATGGCATCACCGGTATTTGGAGTCGTTGAGCTTAATGCAATGCTATTGATAACTGGATGAAAGATAATAGACAATGCCATTAAAGCAATTTTAAAAGTTTCAGAAGCAATTGGCTGACGCGAGTATACAATATACACAAGCACCAGCACAACAAACACTATTAACGTTGTCGCCCATATCGGGATCTTCGTCTGTGAAATTCCTTTTAGCTTTTCAACAATTCTTTTTATTTTCAATAAAAGATCATTAACTACTTTTATAAAATCTTTCCTTTTGATAACTATTAATCCAATAATGACTGTGGAAATAATTATAATTATACCAAACTCATCATAATAATGATACAATAGAAATGTGTCTATTAAAATAATAACAATAAGAAAAAGCTCATGTAAAAGGTTATTATTATTGTCCATGATTCTCACTCACTACTAAACATCTCCAGAGGTCCTCCAAATATAATAATATACAATTCAGCCAAACAATTATAAGAGTCACTCCAATTACAAAGTACTTTTGAAGGGATTTTCTTCCTTTTTTGGCACCTTTGATTCTTATCTCCACTCTGATATCCTTTCCCGTTCTTCATTGGGTTTCTCCTTCAATACCCTATTAATGCATCTCACAAACATGCGGTTGAATTTCATTAAGAAAAATTGTGGTTCTTGACTTTTATTAAATAGTATAGCCATTAATAAGCACTCTCCTTCAACCCTTTCTTCTTAATAAATATGCTATCATGACCAACCCCGCGATTGTAAATAATATTCCATTACTGCCAAGCCTGTAGTTGCCTTGAAAGTTATATCCTTCTTGCAGCTTCGAAACTTCTTCATAAGCTTTATTTGATTCATCGATTCTCCCAAGCTTGAAAAGAGCATCTCCTTTACCCTGCCACGCATCGGCATCCTGAGGATCAATCTTCAATGCTTCATCAAAGGCTTCAAGTGCTTCATCATTTCTTCCAAGTTTGGAAAGATCCATTCCTTTGTTATAAAGCACTATAGCATTCTTTGGATTAATCTTCAGCGCTTCATCTAATGCTTTAATTGCCTCATCATATCTTCCAAGATTGGAGAGAGTGAGTCCTTTGTTATTCCACGCTAAAGCAAACTGTGGATTAATCTTCAATGCCTCATCAAATGCTTTAATTGCCTCATCATATCTTCCAAGATTGGAAAGAGTTTTTCCTTTGTTATTCCACGCTAAAGCATACTGTGGATTAATCTTCAACGCTTCATCATAAGCTTTAATTTCCTCTTCATTTCTTCCAAGTTTGGAAAGAACAACTCCTTTATTATACCACGCCATAGCAAACTGTGGATCAATCTTCAATGCTTCATCAAAGGCTTTAATTGCTTCATCGTTTCTTCCAAGATCCATAAGATCAGTTCCTTTGTTATTCCACACTTCAGCATTCAGTGGTTTGATCTTTAACGCTTCATCATATGCTTTTATTGCCTCATCAAATCTTCCAAGATTATCAAGACAAAATCCTTTGGCAGACCATGCATCGGTAAACTGTGGATTTATCTTCAATGCTTCATCTAATGCTTTAAGTGCTTCCTCATATTTTCCCGCTTTACCTAAGTCATCGCTTTCATTATACCATTCCTCAGCAGTTTTTGCTTCCACTAAAGGAGATAAAAAAATAAATATACAATAAATAATAAAAATACTTTTCACATTCATTTTTCATTCCACCTACTTTTCAATGTATTTTACATATTTATATAGTTTTTTCAACGCTGTTAAAATTGTTGTTTTTCTATCTAAAGAAAAGCAAAACCAATGGTATCTTCTTTATTGGTGTTTATTATGCCCCTAATTTCGGTGTCTTATTGTTATTCTGGTTAAAGATATTCTTTGGATGCACCCAACTCCTATCGCCTTCAGTCACAAACCCCGTACTTAAGGACGAGGCCTGTATATAGCATTTCAGGAATATACAGGATTATTCCCTGATATACGCCGTATATGTTTACGAGTTGAAATATTTTTCTCCACGACTCCTAACCATCCCCATCCGCCACGAAACAACCCGGCACCCATACTCATTGAGAGGGAGGAATTCCTCTCTCAGTATCCAGCTTGACTTACGCCTATTGTTGACCCTTATGCTACTTATTTATTAGTTCCATTGGCTGCAAGTTCTTCCTTTATAAGTTGTTTCAGGAAGAACCTGGCACTTATGAACTTCTCCGGCAATTCCTGGTTTTTCTGGTAAAATACCACAATCTTTTCGATGACCTTGTTAAGAGGACAATTGGCTCTCTCTGCTTCTTTGTTCAGCCAGGTGTGTATATCTTCTGGTAGTGTGGTATGGATCGTCTTCTTCAAGGTGCAGATTTCGTGTATTCATATTCCAGATAGTGTTCAACAGCCTTCATAATAGCATTAATCCACTCGTTTTGCCTCAGCATCTATTACAGTAGCATTATTTTCCCTGTCATCAGACTCACGCTCCCATAACATCTTGAGATTCCCGATGACTTCGACCTTACGCTCCCTTTCCTGAATGATCCCCATATCCTTCAGGATAGTTCTGCTCAGTTTGGCATCATTCATGTTATCAGGTCCATGAAGATATCTGCTTTCGACCCATTGCTCGAAGCCTGTTTTTGGATTTATTATGAGTTTCTTTCCCTTACAGTTGTTCTCGATCCTGTCTCGCATCATAAGAAACTGCGTTATCTTCGACAGGATTGCTTCCTTGATCATCTCGACCTGAAGGATGTTATTCGGGTCCACAGATGGGTGCATGAGCAACTTCTCGACCATCTCATCGTAAGCCTGCTTGAGATCAGGGTATTTCCGGGCGAGAGCCTCAAGCGGGTGATCCGCGAAGTTCGCAAGCCCCAGCTTTGAGGAGTTCATGCTCTGAATAATTGCTTTTGTCTCCGGATCTTTCTTAAGATGCAGATCCCTGCTGGCGCGGGCAGATATCGCATCCTGCGTCCTGTTGGGAAAGAGTTTCTGGATCTCATCTGCTGTCTGGCAAGGATAAACCCTTTTCAGAAGCTCATCATCTTCTTTTGTCCAGAAATCGATTTCTTGTTTATCGGGTTCTTTGTAGCCCTTCCGCATGAACTTATTCCGTCTCAGATGAACTATTTTCTTCGGGTTGCGAACTGCCTTTCCAATACGATCGCGCGGAACTGGAAGTCCAGTAATGGCGATGGGCGATGAATTGGAATCTTTCTTTTGTGCTTCCTGGGGCGCTTTGTTCTGTTCCTGCTCGGACAATCGACATCCCTTCCGGTCTGGTTGAGGTAGGAACGTTACTCGAATATACTTTACTATAAAAAGGCGATAGCGGGTGACATGGACAAAAAAAATAAGAGTCAAACGTTGGACGGCACACCCAATCGCAGCAGAGTTGCGGGGCATGATTGTGCCGTCGCTTGTAGTTTCGTTTTCATTTAAAATCCAAAAGTTTCATTTGGCTATAACCTTCCTTTTCTTCTTTAGTTCCTTGTTTTTCAACATAATCTTTTATAATATCTGATGTAACTCCATCTCCAACCGTCCCTATATATCCTCCATCACTCCAAAATTGTCCTCCCCATAATTGTTTTCTTAAATCAGGGTATTTATTAAAAATATGCTTTGCGGTTATGCTTTTAATAATTTGCATAACATTTGATGGTGCATATCTTGGTGCTGTCCCAACAAAAACATGTACATGGTCTCCATCCGAACCTATGGCTTCAAACTCAAACCAATATCATTTCCCAATCTCCAAACACACTTGTTTAAAAAATTCTACTTTTTCATTCTTAATCGTTATACTCCGCAGCTCTGCTGTGGGGAGCTTCATGATTTCGGATGTATTAAATGAAGAATTCTTGCCTGAATCCAAAAATTGAAATGTAATGAAAAAAACAATGATATATCATGCAAAGAATAGACGCCAGAGGTAGAATGTGCCCACTGCCTCTTTTCTATACCAAACGTAAGATCGAGAAAATGCAGGCAGGCGAGGAACTTGAGGTAATCACATATGACCCTACTGCAAAAGAGACCATACCAAGATGGAGCAGGGAACATGGGCATGAGGTTCTAGCTCTTGAAGAGCAGGAAAATTGCTGTAGAATTGTTGTCAGAAAACGCTCCTAAAATGCCGGGCACTTCTTTGAGCAACGTGGGCTGATCAGGATGCCGTATACTGCTGAAAAAAATCTGGATGCGAGAGGCACGATTGACAAGGACTGGCTGGAACTACTTCAAAACCATGAATCAGCCATAACCTTTATTACATAAAATATTATCATTTTGCATCATATTTAATAGATTTCTTCACGAACTTGATCCATTCATACAGCCCTTCTCCAGTCCTTATACTCATCTTCAGGACATCTATCCCCGGATTGATGGTACGCGCATCCCTCACCATTTTATCTGCATCGGCGCTTACAGCCTCTGCAATATCGATCTTATTAATGATGATGAGATCTGCTGTGCCAAAAATTAGAGGATGTTTCTCAACTATATCGTCGCCTTCGCTGACACTCACGATTACGACCCTTTTATGCTCACCCAATTCATAATCCGCCGGACAAATCAAATTCCCCACATTTTCTATGAACAAAATATCAAGAGAATCAAGTGGAAGGCTATTTAGCCCATGTTCGACAAGATGCGCATCAAGATGACACTCTTTGCCTGTATTTAATCCCACCACAGGGATCCCTGACTTTTCAAACCGGGAAGCATCAAGGCGCGCCACAACATCTCCAGCTATTGCGCCTATCCTGAAGCTTTTTCCTATGCGCTCGATGGTCTTTTCCACCAGCATGGTCTTCCCGGAGCCAATGGCACCCATTATGTTAAAAGCCGTGATCTTGAATTTATCAAGACTATTGCGATTCTTCCTGGCAAGCTTACTGTTCGCTTCCAGAACATCATATCCTATATTTATTTCTTCAACAGTGTGCATGTCGATCGTTCATATAAAATTGGTCAAAGCTAAAGATTAAATATAACGGTCAATCATAAAGAACTTGTGTACTTCAGATATGTGGGAAAATTCTGAAAAAAGAAGATATGAAATGTTCGTGATAATACTAACAATATAACAGGAAGAATTTATGAGCTTTGTCGAGCAGGTGAAAAAAAATCTTGATGGAAAGCTTCGGATAGAGGACGGTAACTGCGGCACGACCCATAAAGTATTAAGAGAAATATCAAGGCTGGGAGGAAAAGCAATAACATGGGAGCGTCCCGACGGTGTTTATTCAAAGATACTTGATAACAATGGGGTCGTCGTGGGTGAGGGAGAGGGAATAACATGGCCTCCTGCAATTCTTTTTGCATTGGTGGAAGGAGGATTTTTTCCGAAGGAAATAGAATCACAGCTGATTAAGTCACTGCAATGCATTATCGACATGGAAAAGGTGGCAGAGATATATGGTTATGGAAGAGTTGTCACCCCAGTAGTTGCAGCGTATAACGAGGTCTGGAAAAATGGTGGAAGAGTGGCCATCAGGCGGAATTCATGGGGTGTAGAGGTAGTTTTCATCGATAAAGAAAATAAAGAAATGGCGGTCGGGCCGATCTCTTACTGCCCAACATGCGGCACCGCAGCCACCTTACCTCGTGCGCCAGTTCTTGCTGCAAAGATAAAAGAACTACTGAAGGATAAGCGAAATACTGGGAAAGATAAATACGAACGCGGAATGGAGAATCATTTCTTCTTCAAGAATGACAGGGTAATGTGTGAGATCATTGAAAAAGGACTTGTCCTGGGCAGGGCGTCAAGATGCTGCATAGCATACGCAGGTGTTGTCGCAGAGGTACATGCAGGTATAGCCGGGCCTAAATGGGGTGCGTTATTCAAGGAATATTGTAAGATATGCCCTGTGAAACTATGCAGGAAAGGAAAAAATACCGGTGAGGAAGCAAATAATCTACTTGTATCCCTTGAAAAAAGGGATCTTAAGACAGATGTGAAAATGAATACATATATCACCGCTATTGTAAAAAAGGACGGTGAACCTGTTGGCGAGGGCATTGGGACAATATGTGCCTTCTCATCGTTGATGTATGCTGCAGCCAAATGCATTGAGCTTCGTTCTGAAATTGAAGTTGTCAGGGAATGAGTGAAAATGAATGCATGAGATTTCAATAGCAGGAGCAATAATTGATTCAGTGCTTGATGCCGCAAAAAAGAATAATGCCATAAAGGTCAACGAAGTCTTTCTTGAGATCGGGGAGTTGACCGCGCTAAATCCAGACCAGTTGAAGTTCATTTTTGAAACGATCACTCAAGGAACAGCCGCGCAAGGAGCCTGTTTTAACATCAGCACGATCAAAACATCAATAAGATGCAAGAAATGCTCTTACAAAGGTGATATTGAATCCTTAGATAGACTGCATTTTTTCATCCCTGTAATTAAATGCCCACAATGTGATGAAACAGATGTGGATATTGTCGCAGGAAGAGAATGTTGTGTTAAGAAGATGAAAATTTCTTAAAAAAATGGAACAGTACAGATAACTTCATTGCGATCTCGGTCACATTTCTCGCATTTGTCATCGTATATGTCATCGTTATGGTGCCCCGCAATAGTCGCATGTCCAGCCCTCATCTGAGAGAAAATTTCCTACCATTCTTTCTGCCGCATCTAATAATACCATGCTTTTTCACCTCCTATTTTTTATTTTGGCGATTAAGAACATCAATTTTTCTAGATAAAAATCGGCCACAGACGAGTATATTCTTTTATAGTTCCTTACACTTCCAGAAATTCGCAACAAGAACTTGTTGTGGACAAACTTTAACTTTTTTTCCGCTATGACGCTTAAGATTTATATGTCAGCTGTCTCTTTTTCATTCAACCTCGTTTCAGCAGGTGGGCGAAAATCCAGAGAAGTAAGCAATTTAAATAACGAGAGTCCTGGTGATTTATTATGGATTCTACAATAAAAATCGCCTTTACCGGGCATAGATACCTATCCATCTCGCAGGTTGAATCGCATCTGGTGTCCTGTTGGGAAAGAGTTTCTGGATCTCCTCTGCTGTCTGGCAAGGATAAACCCTTTTCAGAAGATCATCTTCTTCTTTTGTCCAGAAATCGAATTCATGCTTCTCAGGTTCTTTGTAGCGCTTCCGCATGAACTTATTCCGTCTCAGATGAACTATCTTCTTGGGCTTACGAACTGCCTTTCCAGTACGATCGCGCAGAAGTGGAAGCCCAGTAACGGCGATGGGCGATGAATTAGTATCTTTGGTTTGCTCCTCCTGGGCTCTTTGTTCTGTTTCTGCTCGGACAATCGACATCCCTTCCGGTCTGGTTGAGGTAGGAACGTTACTCGAATATACTTTACTATAAAAAGGCGATAGCTGGTAACATGGATAAAAAAAATAAAAATTAATAGCCTTCGTTTAGTCTACTAATTTTTTTATTCGCGAATAAATCTTTTATATTTCAAATCTTTTCAAGTTTCTCAATTCCTGTCTTCTTTACGTTGGGCTTATTGATTTTATCAGGCATCCAGGATGGTTTATTTTTCGGAGCAGGAACGATCTCTTTCCACCCTTTAAAGATATGTATTTTCTTAGTTCCTCTTTCCCTTATTCTTATTTCGACAGGTTTAGATTTTGTTCCTTTGCTGCGGTTGGCTGCTTTCAACGCTGCTTGGCGTGGTTGGCTGCCTGTGAATACTCCAGTCTCTTTTCCATTCTTTTCCAGTAATACAAAATTCTTTGTTTTTGCCATATTTTTCATACCCGACAACGATTTGTTGCCTTCTCTTTAGATTCAAGTTATAATATATTAATTTTTCTGAAAAATTGAAGCCATCAACGCCCTCCCGAAACCATTGGTAACTTTTTCCGCACCAGTTGAAATTGCGACAATAACCAGAATCATTACTCAATAAATCAAATCTAACAGGTTCACATGCTAACGCCCTGTTCTGCATCAACCTTTACATCATGCGTCAATTATTCAAGCATAAAAAACGCCCCATAAGAGCGATAAAAGTTGCAGCGTATATTTTGTCGAGTGTAAATATATTCCACCCACCGGGACATAGTTAGGACATTTCGTTGGAAGAGGGGAAAACAGAGCAGGAAAGAAGGGGAAAGGATACAGGACAAGTCTACTGGAAAGCATAGAAACGGACGGGCAACAAAAAAAAGAGCCAAGCCTGCGGCTAACCAAATGTAACCATACAGATTTCTTCAGAATCTTCTTCACTCGCGCCAAATACTTCATCCTGACACTTCTGGCACATCCCGGAGATCAGGAACTCCTTCTGGGAAAGCTCGCTGTCAAATCCTTCGACTTTACCGCTGCAGGTCATGCATATGCGCGCTTTCATCTTAGGGATCCTGTCAGGGAACAATATGTCTGCAGGTCTTTTCTGGACGTTTGATACGTCAGGTACTGGATAGTTATAGTTTTCAGTCATAACAAATCGCCCCTGCCTCCGTTATTTAAACTGGTCAGGAAGCAAAAAAAAGCAGAAAAAAAAGGAGCGGTCAGAAACCCACAGGCTGCCAGTTCACGCCCACGGTCTCGAAAGAATTGAGAACCAAATACAGAGCCACGATCTCCCTACCTGAAAACCCTGCCCTGAGCAGCTTGACTCTCTCTTCCCTGTGGCGAAGGAATAACTCATTTACTTTCGTAATCATCTTTAATCAACTCCTGAATTAATTCACTCCGCCCTCGTTATTTAAATCAGCCCACTGATACATTTATTGGATATAAACCTGACGGCGATGGTCGTGGCTGCACAAAAGAAATCCAATTCCCGGCGCCGGGCAGGTACTCATGATTGAGCGACATCTGGCAAAGACATACTCATCCCATCGCCGTCGTTGGTTTGATTTTCATTCTGATCATGAGTGTCGTTGACGGGGTTCCCATTTCTTGCGTTCTCGCGCCTGACAGCGATGTGTGTGGCTGTGTATAAAATATCAATTCATGACGCTGGCGGTAGCCAGCTATTTATCAGAGAGTGGTCTGGGGGCGATACCCCGGCGCTGTCCCAGAAAGAATAGAGTGCTGACACAAGAAGGGTTACATATAAGCCGATAGGTCGAATGTTTTAAGCCAGCATTGGTTCATACGCAGTTTGCTTTAATAATCCTCTCCATCGCTGTTCCTGTCTGAGGCAGGTGGATCGCGAGGTCAGAGATAGGTGGACAAAAATACAAGTCGCAGGGAAGGAGTCTTCAACAAACGACACACAGCTATGGAGGTGCGCTTGGTGCAATGCGAAGGTTAAAAGAAATCAATCCCTGCTGTCCGTCTTTCCAAACCCTGGCGCTAACATCATACCCCTCTCGATTGAACAAACTCGTGCCATCAAAAGAGAACATACCTCGGATGGGAAGTAAACAGGCAACAAAAAAAAGAGAACGGATGAGTTTACACACCCGCCGCTATCTGCGAATCCTTCGGGAACTTAGGGAACAAAGTCAATCTTTTGTCCGTCTGGCCTTCGCCGATAACTATGTCCTTATTCACCTTAACAACCATAAACAAGGTACGTGCTCCTTTGTGAAGCCACCCAGAACCACATGGCGCATCCTTGTTATACAGGACATAACCAGGGTCTCTATCGCCGACATGGGTGTGTCCCGTAAGCTCAACGGGAAGCTCTCTGCCTCGCGCTGGGAAGACCATGATAGTCTTTCCTTTGGTCAGCGGTTGTTCAGGAAGGAAATGGACAACCGTCCGCTTCTCTCCTCTTTCAAGGTTAACTGTATCGATGAAGCCGACACCTGCATTAACCATTTTATCTTTGCTATTCGACGCACTGGGCGTCCTCAATACGACGGTATTGTTTTTGCTCATAGATATTCTCCGAACTGCCCGCTCCTGCGAACAATTCGCCCAAACCCGTCGTTATTTAAATTGCTGTTCACCAAAGACGGACTGCGCGAAGCGGCGCAATGCCTGTCGTACCAGAAGGCTCCGTCGTTGTTAGGCTCTGCTGTCAGGGTCAGGCATTCGTCATTTGTTGAGCATGAAATGCTTGAGTGTATGAGTGTCATGGTTTGGAAACGAGAAGTCTAACGACATACGGCGATGGAGGTACGCGCAGGAAAACAATCCCTGATGCAATCCTCTCCATCGCTGTTCCTGTCTGAGTTACATGGATCTCTAGGTCAGGGATATGTCTGCAATCAGTTGGTTATTGCAATGGGATATTTAGCGAACAACACACAGCGATGGGTGCGCGCCTTGTGCAATTCGAATAAGAGCTCGTTGACAAATAGAGACCGGCGCCAGTGATCAAAATAGTTATAAGGAGGAAGTCGGATTGATATAAGTTGATCTTAGTAATGGTAGAAGAAGACATAAAAAGAGTAGAAGAGGAGATAAAGGTTAAGTTGAATGAATTAAGACATTCTCTTAGAGAAAAAAAGTGTTATGAGGGATTTATGCAGAGTGAGAATTTGAATGAAAAATATTCAAAGTATAGAGATTCATTTTTTCATATGAGAGGTTGGAAGGACGACTAACTAATCGTCATAGTATATCACATGGGACAAGTCGCACAATAGTCCATGCATCCCGCGCAGGAACAGACAGCGATGGAAGCACAAAATATCAATCCGTAGCGCCGGGCTTGTCCCAGCGCCGTACCATGAGGAATAGATTGCTGACGCAAGAAGGTTTACATATAAACTGCTAGGTCGAATGTATTGCGCCAGCATTGAATTAAACGTATTCTACTTTAATAATCCACTCCCTTCCGGTCTCAGTTGGGTCAGGTTTCCTGTCTGAGGTTGGCGATGCCCGGGTCTCAGTCAGTCAGGCATCAAACGTTCATGTTCTGAGTTCTGGCTCACCTATTTCTGCCACACATCACCCACTGTTACCTCTGCAATAACTGGCAGGGATTTGAGATATTCCCTTCCTGCTGCTTCCATTTCTTCTTTGACGATCAGGGAGACTGTTTCTGCATGTTCTCCGGGCACTTCAAAGACCAGTTCATCGTGGACCACATTGATGAGTTTTGCCCTGAATGATTTCAACTTGTGATATAGCCGTCCCATGGCTCCTTTCAAAATATCAGCATTCAGGCTCTGGATGGGATTGTTCTTTCCTTCTCTTAGAATAGCTGCGCGCTCGCTTTCATTTGTGGCAGGTCTGTATTTTATCAGCCTGCCTGCGATGTTTCTTATCTCATTGTCCCTTACCGCGGACTGCCCTGCTTCCTCCAGATACCATTTCACCTTTGGATAGCTCTTGAAGAAGGTGTCTATGTATTTCCTGGCGTCGTCTGAACTGATCTCGATGCCATTATCCTTGAGATTTGACTGAAGACCACCTGCGCCCATGCCGTAGGATAATCCGAAGTTAATGGTCTTGGCGATATTTCGTTCTTCTTTTGAGACCTGGTCGAGCTGCTTGTTGAATATTAAAGATGCAGTGAGCTTGTGGAGATCGCCTCCGCTATTGAAAAGTTCAATGAACTTTGGCTCCTTCGATACTTCAGCTAAAATGCGCAGCTCTATCTGGGAATAGTCCGCTGTGATGATCTTGCTGCCGTTATTGCCTTTGAAGAGCGCTCTGATGTTTTTGTCCCTGGGCAATTGCTGGAGGTTTGGTTTTGAACAGCTGAACCTGCCTGCAAGCGTACCGTACTGGTTGAAATTTGCGTGTATGCGACCTGTTGCGGGATTGATGTGTTTTGGCAGCTTTTCAAGGAATGTGTTGAGCAATTTCTGGTGTTTGCGATATTCCTTCAGCGCTTTGCCTGCAGGATGTTTCATGGCTGATAATGTGCTTTCATCTGTGGAGGCAAGGTCCAATCCTATGGCTTTCAATGCTTTCAGTAGTTTAGCGGGACTGTCAAGGTTAACTGCTGGCATTCCTTCCAGGTCAAGGTTCCTGTAGCCTGCTTCTTTCAGGATGGTAAGGACGTTTAGCCTTGATGATTCAAGCTTTCCTCTGGTCTCTTTTTCAAGCTTCTTTGCTTCCTCTACGTCAATCGGGGTGCCTGACAGTTCAAGCCACACCGTAGCCGGGATGCACGACATTTCTGTGGCGAATACCTTTTCAAGACCGAGTTCTTTCAACTGCTGCCGCTGTTTGGCATGGATCTCTGGCAGGACGGCTACATCCATTGCAGCATACTGTATCTGCTCCTGAGTCAGTTCCTGGCCGTTGAAGGATTGTCGTATAACCTGGTCCTTTTTCAGTTGAATGCCTGTGTATTCCCGCGCCACGGTTTCAAGTGTTGCCGCACCTTTCTGTCTGGCTTTCTGTCCTCCGCTGATAAGGATCTCAGCGATATAGGTGTCGAAAATGTTTGTCGGCTCAATGTTGAAGTGATGCCTCAGGAATTTCAGGTCAAATTTGAGGTTATGACCGACCACGAGATTTGATTCAAGCAATTCCTTTATACCTTCGATCTTTTGTGAGTTCCCGAGTTTTGCTTTGCCCGGATTGAAAATCCGGATCGTTTTGTCAGATGCTCTCTTGATTTGAAATAATGTGGGTCGATGTTTGAAGGGATCTAATCCAGATGTTTCAATATCAAAATAAATGGTATCCATTCAGACCCCCTCCTCCTTATCATCAAAATTACCCTGTTCTATCTGGTTTTCTTCGCCTGACACTTTGATGGCTGAACGCTGTGTTACAACCCATCCATTCTTTTCTGTGAAAAGGTTACAGGGTTCTGGCGTTTCATCTTTCTTTGGAGGTTCTGGAGTTATTCTGAATATCTTTGAGGCGATCTCCTTGATCCTTGTTGGTCCATGTTTGTTCTTGTTTTGATCACAATACCACATGCTAAAAGCCCCCACATTAGCAGAATTGATCTGACCTTTCATTCCCGGCCATATCCGAGCTTTTTCACCGACATCATGGATCAGGTCAATTTCGCTATCGTTTGACTCTTTTTGGTGTGCATTTTTTATGGATAGGTCAGTGTGATCCGGGTGATCCAGGTTCTTTCCCACTCTTTTTACTTTATTATCTTCAGCGACATTTTTTCTCGTTTCTTTTTCTACCACAGGCTTTGTCGTGATTTCAATTGGAACCACTTTTTCATCACTATTTTTCGCTGTTTTTTGATCGAAAAATGCATCTATTTTTACATCGCCTTTTTCAGGACTTTCCCCTATTTTATCCAATTCCGTAACGGAAACATCGGTTTTTTGTGGTTTTATCCGGGTTCTGATCCGGGTTGTATTAGTGTCATGACTAGGCTGGTTTTCATTATCGGAAGCATCATTTTTATGAAAATCTTCCACAGACTGATCCAGGTGATCCAGGTAATCCAGGATCGTCCTTAGATCTTTATAATCTCCTATACCTAATTTCTTATCTTTTCCTAACAATAATACAACTTTTATCAATTTATCTGGGGAGTAACCTGGATCACCTGGATCACTTTTCATGATCGTTGTGTACTGAAGATTCCCACTTAAAATTGACCCACTTTTCCCATCGAAAATTGACCCACCTAAATAACTAAAATACTCCTGATTAATTGCAGGAGGTTTTGAGGTGATCTCAATGGAAGATTGGATAACAATAAGAAACTTGAAGAAGCGAAATCCCGGAATGGGAACAAGGAAAATTGCAAAGAAACTCGGTTTATCCCGAAACACAGTAAAGAATGCGTTAAAATCGGAAAATCCACCAGAATATAAAAGAGAGACGTATATAAACCCAGAACTGGAACCATTTCATGATTTTATCATAGAAAAATACTTTGTTAAGAAATTAAAAGGAAGCCGTGTCCTTAATGAACTCTGGTCAAAGGGCTGTAAAGTTTCAGGCTCTGCATTTTATAGATATATTCAGCAGTATAAGCCAGAATTTACCCGGTCCTTTATGCGATATGAGACAAAGCCCGGTGAACAAGGACAATTCGATTGGTCGCCATACACCGTAATGATAGGAGATAAACAGATTAAGATCCAGGTGTTTTGTTGTATTTTAGGGTGCAGTCGGTACAGAACTTACATGTATTCTCTCTCCCAGACCCAATCATCTGTATTTGAAGCATTAGAAGAAGGTTTGACCAGAATGGGAGGAGTTCCTGAAAGAATTCAAACTGATAATCATGCGACATTATACATTGCAAAAAATAAGGAGTGGAATCCAAGTTATCTTCAATTTGCAAGCCATTATGGTTTCCAACCATCTCGTTCCGAATTTCGTTCGCCATGGTCGAAGGGGAAAGTTGAAAATCCATTTTCGTACCTGGAAAACCACTTTATTGCTGATAATAAGTTTGAATCCTTTGAAGATTTTCATTTGAAACTCTTAGACTTTGAAAAACAAGTAAATCATCGTATCCATACAACAACAAAGAAAACACCAGTTGAATTGTTTAATGTTGAAATTGCAGAGCTTTCTCCATTACCCAATAATCGATTCACAGGTATTTCAGAAGAATTGCGAAAAGTTAGTTCAGATTGTTTAATCTCAGTTGATGGAAACAGATACAGTGTACCTCATATCTTTGCAGGAAGAGAAGTCTGGATCAGAATTAGTCAAGGTAGAAACCTGGAGATATATTCTCAATCCAACAAACTAATAGCAAAATATACCCTGGAAAAAACTGATAAAGGCAAGATCTTCATAACTAAAGAGCATTTTCAAGGTTACAGGGGATGCAAAGGAACATGGGACTTCTTATCACAACAATTCTTAAAAATTGCTCCGGCTCAAGAAGATTTTATAAATAAGTTGAAAGCTCAGAAACGGATTAATCCGTCAAGACATCTTACAATAATCATTGAAGCCGCCAAACATTTCAGCAAGAAAGATATCGAGAATGTGATCCAATTATGCAATAAATACAACGTTTATCGTTCTGATCTGTTTGTTGATTTGTTATATCAAAATTCAGAACCCGTTTCAATTCCCAAACAGGAGCATGTAAATGATCAGTCAATCTCAAGTCCTCCTGGTGTAATTCGTAGTTTGGATTCATATCGTACCAAAATGTTTGTCGAAAGATCAGGGGAGATATGAATGGATGATCTTGAACACTATTTTGAAGAATTGAAACTAAAGCGTATCCCTGAGATTTATAAGAAAGAGGCAAAAATCGCAGCTGAAAAAAAGCTCGATTATACGGAGTATTTGTCTGGTCTTATTGAAAAAGAATATCAAGGTATGATGGAACGATCAATCAACCAGAGAATACGTCGAGCAGGTTTTCCATGTTTAAAAACAATTGAAGGATACGATTTTACCCATCAGCCACAACTGAATGAGAAACTGATACGAAACCTTAACACGTTGGAATATCTTGATAATGCGATAAACATAATTTTTGTCGGGCCACCTGGTATTGGTAAATCACACCTTTCTATTGGTCTGGCGATTAAAGCCTGTGAGAGAAGAAAACGTGTCCAGTTCTATACTGCCCAGGAACTTGTGGATGATCTGGCAAAAGCCAAATTGATGGGGTATCTTGGCAGGGAGTTATCCAAATTAGGACGGATCGATCTTTTAGTATTGGATGAATTGGGATATATGGATATGACAAAAGATAGTGCTAATCTCTTTTTCCAATTGGTGTCAAAAAGATATGAACGTGGTTCAATAATATTGAACACAAATCGACCCTTTGAAGAATGGGGTTCGTTATTCCAGGATAATATTGTCGCAACTGCGATTTTGGATAGGCTTTTACATCATTCATATGTTTTCTATTTCACAGGCAAAAGTTATAGACTGAAAAGGCATGATTCCAAAAATTTGGGAAAGGATAATTATTAAATGGAGGAAAAGCTACATAGAAGGTGGGTCAAAATTGGCGGGAAAAAAGGGTCAATTTTC
>JAUSDC010000181.1 GCA_030650845.1 Candidatus Methanoperedens sp. | reverse complement strand
GAAGGTATAGTGGAGAAAAATTATTTGAAGTCAATTGGAGTAAATTACTAAAGTAAAACTTCTACGACCAAAAATTAGCTAAATTTTTGAAGGCACATGGGTGCTTGATAGTGGTTTAAATTTTTGGTTGGGAAACTTGGGTCTTAATATCTTGGCATTAAGTATTTACGGACTTGAAAATAAAAGAATAAATTCAGCACTCCATAATAAGATGAATGCTCTAATGGATTCTCAATACCAAAAATTAAGTTTTGAAGTAAATATAACCAATAAAAACGATAATATAAGAATTATATCAAAGAAAAAAAATCCAGAGATACCAGAAATATTTGTATTCGAAAGCAGGAATGGTGAAAAAGAAAAACCTCTCAGTTCTGAAAATTTTAAAAATAAATATAATCTTATTTATGATATACCAGATAGGCCAACTGAAAAATTAAATCAACTTACTGAAGAAATAAAAGAAGAACAACAAAGATATGGTCAGAGAATAGGGAATTTAAATATTACCATAAATAATATCATAAATCAAATTTCTGAAGCGGGAGATCCCAATCGATTAAGTGAATTAAGAAAGAAGAAGGATGGAATTCAAACTGATAAAGATGAATTAATAGTGGAAAAGGACCACACACAAAATGTCTTAGATATTTTAGAAAAATATATATTTTTAAAATTTTTTAATGAGTATCAAGATAAAGTTGCTTATACAACATATCGAATCGAAGAGCTCGAGAAGCAACATAATAAAAAATCAAGAGGCAAATTAATTCTGGTCGGAAAATATAAAAATAAAAAAGATGAAATAGAAAATATAGTTAATGAAATGGATAATCAGTTCCGTACTATTTCTTCTTTAATAACCAGCATACTTCCAAAGAAAGAGGAAAATCATTTAAAAATTTGGAATCGCATAAATTTATATGACTCTCTTGTAGATTTTTCATTCGATGAGAGTTTAAAAAGAGAGTCTGCCCATTTTTTTAATGTCTTGAATAAAATTAAAACACAGGATGAAAAGAATGAGACTTTAAAAGATGGAAAAGTAATTTCAGATCTAATTAATTTCCTTAAAGAATATGAAAACTCTGGAGTTGTTTTACCCGGAGTTGATATGAAAATAACTGATTTTGTTAAAGCATTGGAAAAACAAAACAAAAAGAATCAAAAATTAGTTGATCACTCTAAAAACTTAGATTATGCAATAAATTTGCTCAACGATTTAGATCAAAAAAGGAATGAAGTAGAAAAGGAGTTGCCCAAACTTAAAGTATTGTTTAATAAAGATGTGGATTCTTCGGATTCTACTGAGATCGTTGACAATACAAGTGAACTCAATGAATTAAAAAAACGTAAGAAAGAAATCGAAGACAAAATAAAATTTTATTACTTAGGATGTATGGCCAAGAATATTGACGTTGATTCTTTAGATGAAAATTCAATGAATTCAAAAATACATGAGATGGAAAAGAATACAGATTTGGCGCCATATTTTAGCTATAATGAAAAGTCATTGACTGAAAAGATTAGTCAATTAGAAAATGAAATAAAAGAAAAAAATAATGATCTAAAAGAAAATGACCTTTTTCTAAGAGATTATGAGAGAGACATAAAAAAATTGGAGGAAAAAGAACCTCATAAATATCAAAATTATTCAGATGAATTAAACAGACTGTATAAAGTTTACGAGAAATTAAAAGGAAAATTATTGAACGAATATAATGAAAATATTAAGGCATTAATAAATATAGATAGGCCCGATTCAAAGAGCGATTTGTCTAAGCTAAAAGAAGTAAAAAATCAAAAATATTTTATTGAAGTATCTAAATACCTCGGGAGAAGAATTGATTCATTTAGACATATAGATAAAACATACAAAGCTGCTAGAGTTGATTTAATTTCGCGTAAAATTTTCACTGTAGATGACCAGATGATTCGACTAGACGATATGGGAACGGGTCAAGGTCAAAGTGCATATCTACTGGGATTATTAAATACCAATGACAACCGTAAAATTATAGCATTGTTTGATGAAGTTGCAATGATGGATAGTCTTTCTTTAGAACCGATTTACGACAAATTCAAAGAACTTTATGATGAAGATCGCCTCCTTGTTGGAATTGTGGTACAGAAAGCGGATGAAATAAGAATAACACAAAAAATGAGTTGAGTTATGGATGAAAAAACTCTACATTTTCTAAACAAATTTTATAATTTTTTATATGATAGCATCGAAAGAAATAGAAAATTAGAAAAAAATTCTGTCTTAATTTCTCTGTTAAGAATTAAAACATTGACACCTCGTCAACAAATCCTAAGAGAATCTTCAAAATCATCATCCGATATTCCAACAGATGTATTAAAAACTCTACTATCGGAAAAATTAGTTCAAAGTAGCGATGAAATTGATAAGTATACGATCACTGCAAAAGGGATTTGGACTATTGAAAAAGAAAGGGATATCTTAAATGAAGAATCATTGATGTCATTTTTGGATAGCGAATATTTTATAATTGGAGAAAAAACAAAACCTATTACGGATAGAGAGAAAGTAATATTATTTGGAATGATTGCCGCTAGAACATTTTCTAAAGATTCTTTAATAGATTTGAAACAAGATACTTCTCAAGATACATGGATGCAAATCTTTGATATGTCGTATGAAAAACTGACATCATTGAAAATAATAAAAGAAGCTAAAGATGACTTGCTTGGAAACTCAAAAACCGAACATAACGTTGTCAATCTTCTTAGACATAATATCTATTTAACACGAAAAATTAAGGGATTATATCATGCAACTAAAAAAATGCAATATTATTTAGATATTTCTGATGGTGATCAAATTTCCCCTCAAAAATTGAGCTATTTATTCTGGCAGATTTTCCAAGGAAATCTTTCCAAAGATTCAATAGATTATGTAGCAAATTTCTGTAAACAAATATCTAATATGGGCATTTTCGTTTTCGATATGAATACTCATATTTTTTCTATGCCAAAATATGATTTAGTCTTAGAAGATTGCATCAAAGATTCCATTATTTCTAAGAGAAAATGGGAGAAAATGTGATAAATATTTAGTAACTATTATAAGTACATTTCAAAGAGATTATTTGATCTTACAACCATTATTTCTTGCATACGGCCCTCCCTCCTTTCGCTATCCCCACCAATCCACGGTTTTTAATTCTCTAAACGCATTTCGATATCCTGCTCCCCTTCTCTCTTGATAAAAAATGCTGTATTGCTGCGGTTTGTGCATATGACACTATTGGGAAAAGTTCATTTATTTTCAAAAATTCGGGTATATTTTAAAACGGTCAATTTTCCTTCATCTGTAATTTCCAAAGAAAAGACATCCCCTTCATTGATTTTATTTTCTTTGCAAACCTGTGTTGGTATTGTAATATCCAGTGAATCTGTACCGTGATGAGCGCGGGCTTTTACAGTGAATTTTTTACCCATGCTTTCTTAGTAATTTCATGTACATAATTTATTTACTGTACATAATGCACATATTTTAATTTTCAGGAAGCAATCCTAACAAAAGTATCGGTACAGGAATGGGTAATAATTTGAAATACCGATATGCAAAATCAAATTCAGCCATGTTGTTTACACTGGCAGGACGAGTTGGAAAAAAGTCTTTTGGTTTCGTGGGAACAATCAAAACTGCTAAAGACAAAAGATTTTTTGTCAATCCAAAATGGAATTTATAATAATCACGATAGATGGTTGCACTGTTTCCAAATTGAATCTCAACAAAAATATCGTTTTTCTGATAATCACCGATCAATTTTGGATTTTCACAAAGCGTTGGTTGTGGCCGCCAATTATATTTGAAAAATTCAGCATCAAATGCCTTATTGTATGCTGTTTGATGTTTATATTCAGCACCGTAATGCTGAATTTCAAAATCAGGCTTCCATTTTATGGAATCGATGCACGAAAATATTTCATGAACTTCGTCAACATTACGAAGTAAGCGCGGACTACAAAAAAAATATTCTTCTTTAAATTTCATGATCCAGTTATATATTTTAAAAAGGATCAAATCAAAATATTATTTTCTGTACAATATGTACATATGATTGGGATTCTTTGAACTCCCCTCTCGATTATAAGAAAACCTAGACTGCAAAAATTTCAAAATAATGTGAAGAAAATTAAAAATTTCATTGCCCTTTACTCCCCAAAAAATTCCGTCTTCTGTAAATTATGCTCCTTCGCCAGATTGTAGAGATTGATCAGCGGTTCATAAGTCTTTGCCCTGCAAATCCCTTTTATATCTCTGAAAAGGCTGCGCCCTATCTCTTTATCAAACTTGCCCATCTTATCAATGGGCATATTCATAAATTTCTTCTTGGCATCATTGATCGCAGCCGAGGTCTCATAACCGTATATCTTCCCTAATTCAAGCAGCATCCCCTGAACATCTTCATGCGCCGGATTCGGATTTTTCTCAGGGTCAAATTCCCCAATAGGCTTTTCTTCCCTGAGATACCATATCCCGCTCCCCTTCTCCTCCTGGTAAAAAATGCTGTACTGCGCAAGCGTTCGCCTTACTGTATCCCTCCAGGTCGGATTTGTCCCGGTCTTCCAGTGCCCTTCTATTCGGATTAAAAAATGCGGTGGCTTCGGGGACGGCGCCGGATTTTAATTGTTAGATTGTTATAATTATCCGGCGCATCCGACGGAACACAGATTGCACAGATCACACGGATACGCACGGATTTCGTATCCGTGGAAATCCGCCAGATCCGCGTCATCTGTGTTCCCCGTCGTGGTAAATCTGCGTTCATCCGCGTTCATCTGCGGTTTTTTATTTTCAAAAAGCAGAGCCTTGAAACTATAAGATTCTCCAAAATTAGAACCTCCCCTCGTCACTTCCTCAGCCAACCCACCCATACATCCCTCCCCGCCCCAGAGCGCGAACAGAAGACGCGGGGAGAGTGTTTATTGTTATAGTTAAATTCGAGTTCCTGCCATCAAAGGTAATTGAATATTCATCCATTCCCTTGGTATGACCACAGTATCCGAACCCGTATCAAGATAAGTAGATTTTTCAGGCATATTTCCTTAATCTGACAGTAGCTGGATTCTTACCTACCCTCCGCATGAAAAGCCTGTGACCAGGTCGCTTTTTCCTGGCCTCGATATCAACATTGCCAATGTTTTCACCAACAGAAGCGAGGTTATTATCTTCAACATCTATGGCAATGATCTTTCCACTATACAGTTTCTCCCATTCTTCCCTGTGGGTTTATGCTTAATAATCCTTCCTTGCTATTTTCTGGAAGAAATCGCGTTGATATGACATCATTATGCTGATCGGTTCTCAATGCTGAAGCTTTTAATTATCTTTTCCTGACCGCAACTCTTTTTTTAATACCATCAAAGCAAATAATATAGTTTTTAAGGATCTCCATACCGATCAGAATCTCCGGGTCATCCGACATAACAGCAGGAACCTCATGCCTGTCACCAAAGATTTCAATTTTTATGGTATCGATGTACGACCATGATAGCCCTGTGACACTCTGTATTCTAACAGGGTAATAATGAGATAATTCGTGCTTCTCCCAGAGCTCTCTGGGAATAGCCCGGAATCTATATAATCATATAAAATTTCTTGGCTCAAGGATTCACCTGAAACGGTACACAGCTTCTTTGGAGCCAATTTTTCTAAAAGCAACGGTATTTTTAGTTTTCTTGAGATTCTTAAGCTATTCTGGAATATTTTCCTGTTTCAAAACCCCAACTATGGTCTCTTTAACAAAATCAATAGCAACAATGTCTCCCTCATGTTCTTTTTCAAGCTCCTCAGCATGTTTCAGATAGATTTCATTAATCTTCAAGTCTATGTTGTTCAAATATTCCATATGTTTTGTTATTCATGCTTGATATTGATAAACTCTTTGATGCGGACGCGGGGAGGGATTGCCATGCGGTCGCTTCCGATTCTTCAAAGCGCCGACCCTGTTAAAATATGTGTGAACTCTGTGGTTTTTCAATTTTAATGTGAGGTTGTTTCGCTTGGACGTATCGGCGCCGGGGAATTAATATTTAAAGAGTTATAAATTTCTGGCGCTTCCGAAGGAACACGGATTGCACATATCACACGGATACGCACGGATTTCGTATCTTTACCACTCGAAACAGTAAATAGCTATCACAACATATAATAAAAAACATGCCAACTATCCGCATCCTCGACGAAGCCACAGTTAACAAGATAGCAGCAGGCGAAGTGATCGAGCGCCCCGCATCAATAGTCAAGGAACTCATTGAGAATAGCATTGATGCAGGCGCGACAGACATAAAGATAGATGTCAAAAATGGTGGAAAAAAGCTCATTCGTGTTACAGACAACGGCTGCGGGATGGACAGGGAAGACGCAACGCTTTCCTTTGTGAAGCATTCCACAAGCAAGATACACAGGATAGAAGATATCGAGAATGTATTGACAATGGGATTCAGAGGGGAAGCATTATCCTCGATCACCTCTGTGGCAAAAGTGGAGATAGTCACAAAAACGAAAGATGAACTTGCTGGCACAAGGGTCATTGTCCACGGAGGAAAATTAGTTCGCATAATTGATACAGGCGCACCTGACGGGACTTCTGTCACTGTTGAAGAGCTTTTCTTTAATACACCTGCAAGGAAAAAATACCTGAAATCCGATAGTACCGAGCTTTCTCACATCGTAGATATGGTGACAAAGAACGCGCTGGGTCATAATAATGTGAGCTTTTCATTGCTCCATAACGGGAAAGAACTAATTCGTTCTCCTGCCTCCCAGCTAAATGAAACAATACTCCAAATCTACGGGCAGGAAGTGTCAAGGTCCATGCTTCCTGTTAATTTCAATTCGCGTTTTGCCAATATTACCGGAACTGTCTCAAAACCTGAGATCACCCGCGGGAACATGGATGCCCAGTCGTTCTATATCAACAGCAGGAACGTCACGTCAAGGGCTCTTAGCTTTGCCCTTCGAAAAGGATATGGTACCCTCTTACCGCAGGGACGCTTTCCCATTGCAGTGTTAAATATATCGGTGGACACAGCAGAAGTGGACGTGAATGTTCATCCAACAAAGAACCAGGTTCGTCTGAGCCATGAATGGGAAATAGCAGAAGCGCTAACTCTGGCTGTGAATGAAGCGCTTTTAGATAAGGACCTTGTACCACCCGTTAAAACCACACAATCGCTTCTTTATGATAAGATCGACAGTCCAACCATGGTCAGGGAAGAAGGGCCGCAATTCAGGGCGCCTGTGAAGGATACCCAGAGGCGGTTGCAGCGCACTGAACTGAGGAGCGGGGAGAATGTAAACAAACCCCACATAAAAGTCCTGGGACAGGTAGATGCGCTGTATGTAGTTGCGGAAACAAAAGATGGCCTCGTGATAATAGACCAGCATGCAGCCCATGAACGCATTCTTTTTGAACAGGTACGTGGTTCAAAGCGCACAGATTCGCAGGAGCTTATTGTCCCCATAAACCTTGACCTTGATCCAAAAGAGAAGGTCCTGATGAAAGAATGCATTCCTTATCTTGAAGAATTCGGCTTTCAGATATCTGTATTCGGACCTGATGCATTTGCAATAGTCGCAGTCCCCAGTGTGCTGGGAAAGCTTGAAGATCCAGGGCTAGTACATGATATTATAATTGACATACTTTCAGAAGGAAAAATAAAAGACGAGACAGGGATCTTTGATCGCGTAACAAAAAGTATCGCCTGTAGAGGAGCGATAAAGGCTGGAGCGAACTGCACCTATGAACAGATGGAGCGCCTGTTAGAGCAGCTATTCATGACCGAGAACCCTTATACCTGTCCTCATGGAAGACCCACGATGGTGTCTTTTAACAGGGAAGCGCTGGATAAGCTGTTCAAGAGAAGCTGAGATTTGATAATAAAAAGCTACTGTAAACTAGATTGAAATGATAGATCCTGTCAACAATTTTGAAATCCCTGAAGAATGGATAAAAAAGGCAAATATGCCTGTTGAAGAGCTGGAAATGCGCGTTCGTAGCGGATGTTATGTCATACTTTCAGATGGTTCGCTTCTAAGGCGCGGCTTCACAACTGGAACTACTGCAGCCGCGGCAGTAAAGGCATCTATCCTTTCTTTAAAAGAGTGCATTTCAGAAGTCTCTGTTCCCACGCCATCCGGTATTCGTGTTCTTCTTCAGGTCAGGGCGAACAACGGGAAAGCCTCTGCTATCAAGGATCCAGGAGATCACGCCTCGGATGCCACGGGAAGAATGGAGATCGTGGCGAAAGCAAGAGAATGTGATAGAATAATTATCAAAGCAGGCAGGGGAATAGGTTCAAAAAAAGGCATATCCGCAATAAATCCGTCCCCCATGCGCCAGATTGAAGAGGCTGTAAAGGAGGCGTTGGCTGAAACGGGTCTTAAAGGTGCATGCGTTGAAATATCAGTTCCAGAAGGTGAGGAGATAGCAAAAAAGACGCTGAACGCACAGGTGGGCATAACCGGCGGGGTATCAATTCTTGGTACTACTGGTTTTGTTGAACCATGGAATGAGCATCTGGGAGAAATGAAAGAAGAACTCATAAGGCAGGCAGACAGAATGGTCCTGACAACAGGACGTCTCGGAGTAAGGTTTTCACACATGCTGTTTCCTGGCTATACAATAATACTCATAGGAAGCGACATAACCCGTGGTCTTTCTGCTGCAAAAGAAAAGGCCGATGTAATAATATCAGGGCTTCCGGGTTTGATACTGAAATGGTCTTATCCAGTTATCCTGAAAGATAGCGGTTATCTGACAGTGCAGGAAATGATCGATGCCTCTCCAGAAAACCCACTTATAGATACCGGGCTTGATAAGGCGGTGGATCTATCTGGCAAAAGAGTGGTGCTTTTTAACAGGAATGGAACAATACTTCGCGATAGCACGTTCCAGAGCTGCGCTTCGGGCAAACATGAACCGAGCAAAAAAAGAGGTAATTGATCATGAAAATAGTAGGCGTGGGCGCGGGGCCCAATCTCTTGACCCCGGAAGCAGCGTCTGCCATTGAGGGCGCAAGAATTATTTTTGGCTCAAGAAGGGCGATAGAACTTGCAGGTGAGCATATTAAATGCGAAGTTCACGAAATTGAGGATTACACGCTGAAATCCCTTCCCGGGGATGCAGTCGTACTATCGACTGGTGATCCCATGCTTTCAGGGCTTGGAAAATTCGCAAAACCAGGAGATATTGTCATCCCCGGCATATCCTCACTGCAACTTGCGTGTTCCTATCTACGTCTGGATATTGAGATTGTGGCAGTCATAACAGCCCATTCAAGGAACGTGGAGGCAGTAAAAACCAGGTTAATAGAAGAGCTGGAAATTGGAAAAAACGTTTTTCTCCTTCCCGACGCCACGTTCGGGGTGAATGAAATTGCTGCCATGCTGGAACAACGTGGTATTTCAAGACGGATATGGGTATTTGAGAATCTTGCCTATCCTGATGAACGTATCTTTGAAGGCACGACAGAGCGACCACCTGTTGCGAGATCCGAGCTTTATTGCCTTATGATCGCTGGCGTTTCCTAACCTTTTTCTTCCCTGGGTATCACGATCTTTTTGATATCGTGCCACGTAAAAAAAACAGGGGATGAACCATCCTGCGGCTCAAAAAAAACACCAATTGGATCAGCATTCCTGAGGATACCATCATTTACCTTTCCAGAGATCGTATGTAATTGTACTTTTTTGTTAACGAACACGCCCAGATATACACTGGTTGTTTTCTCCTGCAGGGCAGTAATTTGTTTTTTAATTTCTTTGTATGGCTGGTCTGGAAGATCAAGGTCAGGTAATACCTGTATCAGCCTGGAGAACCTGCTAAAAAGCTCAGAGGATTCATCAATTAGAAGAACTTCAGAATAAAGTGTGAGAGCTTTTATTATTCCCCGGGAAAAATCGTAATCCTGCATGATGGGGACAAGGGAGCAAAATTCATAATTCTTCTCTGTTGGTCGGGATAACACTTTTTCAACTGAAGCGGGATTGATCTCTTTAGGTCCCCCATCAAATTCTATGCCCGCCCGGTTCATTTCAAGCAGTGTAGACCTGATTTTCAAGATATCTGTTGCTCTGACTATTGCGATGGATTTCATTTATTATTTCCAGACCTTCATGATAAATAGATTATCTAAACTGCGGTTCTAGCGTAATATATTTTTTTGAAACTGAGATCAGGAAGAAATCTTTTCCTGAAGACAAAACAGCCTCTATCTCCCTTCGAATAACTGGCGTACCATGCAGGAACGCATAAATAATAACAGCTAACGGTGGAATAAACAATAATCCAAGTATCAGGATCATCACTGTCCATGAGATCGAAACAAATAATAAAATAATGATACTTAAAAAGACAGCTACTTTCATAGTTCTATTCATCATTACAGGTCGCCCCACAAGTTCTATACTGCAGGGACTATATAAAATGTATCTAAAATGTATCTTTTCGCAAAATGATTATTTTAAAGGCTATGCCTTGGCAAATCAAACAGCAAACTATATATGGTGATAAAGTCGATGAATATATGGTAGGATAAAAACCTAAATCTGTAAAAATGGGGAAAACGGGTAAAGATAACGGGTATAGATTTAACTTCAGGTTTAAAAGAAATGATCGTTACTAAGCATATTTCCCTTGATAAGGACTGCGTTGAAAAGATGAGACCTTATGTCGAACGACATCAGGGTAATTTCAGCGCTGCGATGAGGGAAATAATAGATAAGGCAGGAAAATCCGGGCTGCCATTTAACTCCTCTGCATTAGATAACTCTATTTTTAAATGGATACTCACTGAGGTATGCACCTTCATTCCGGACGACGTGATGAACGAAATGATCGATCCAATGCTGATAAATTCAGTGAGAAAGCTCGAAGGGTTCGTTAATTTCAGATTCCAGGACCTTGGATGGAATACAGATATTTCATTAAAATGTGATAATGATTCATTTCCTTCTGATATTTTGATGGAAATAAAGGGTGATAACCAGAAAGTAAAATTCATCTCCTGCATCATGTCCCAATATCTCGTCAAAAATTCGCTTGAACGATCTCCTCTTGAGATAAATTCTGTCTTAAATTTTAATGAAGGAATGAAGATCGAACTTTCCCGATCTAATAAAAATGATGCGCTCAACAGCCTTACCACATTTTTCGGAGGGATGGATGAAGTAATAAAGATCATAAAAGGCTATCCAACCTTCTGGAAAGCCATAATTTGCAGACATCATTTAAGTAATTACAACATGATCACTGTCCACAGGAATTATTTTGAAGAACTTCTGGCGAACAACATACCGCTCGGGGAAATAACAATAGAGAACCTGGCAAAAAAACCCATCCAGGAAATTCCATTGGCGCAGATGCTTCCTCTAATAAAAGAAGTGTATGAGACCGCAAGGGTCGTAGACCGGGTGGAGATCGATAACGAAAATGTTATTTTATTCCATAATTATAGAAACAAGGATGCTATAGAAAAACTAAAAAAGATCCTTGTTGCATTGTTGGAGACCAACGGTCATTTATATGATGCAAAATCCACAGCCAACATGATCGTGCTGACTCACAGGCCAGATGTGGGATTGAAGATCAATGAGGTCGTGGATAATCTGAAAACAAGCAACAGTAGAGTGGATCAGGAATTGATGATGTTCATGGCTTTCCTTAAAGGGCTAAAGAACATCCCGGACATCCCTCTGTCCCTTACCTCCCTGGGAAGAAGAATGGGTAAAACCCTGATGCAGGAATACGAAAAGGAGAATGTCATCAGGAAATGGGACCTTGCAAGCTTCAAAAAGGCATTTGAGATCATCAATTCCAAACTCCACACCGAAAGCGAATGGAAACTTGACGGGAACATTCTGCTCTATACGGTGAAAAGATGCAATATCGCCAATGAAGGAAATAAATTAGATACTTGCGTCTGCCATACTTCCAGGGAAACCTTCAAAGGCGCATTGAACCATGCATTCGGAAATACAGCAAAATTAGAGATCAAGAAATTAATCTCACATGGGGACGAATTTTGCCAGGTCGTAATAACTCTACCATGAGAGCAAAAAAAGGAAAGGGACCTACCTGGGCTGTATCCCTCTCCCCAGCTCTTCGTACATCATTTCCTTTTCTTTCTTCAATTCTGCTTCCCTGCGTGCCAGAACTCTCATAGCTTCGGTAGGTTTGATACCCACAGTGATCATGTGTTTCCGTTCCTTCATGTATTCAAGGAAACTCCAGGTCATATATACAACGAATGCAGCCGGTATGAAGAACAGCCACCCTACGGTAAAGGTGATGAAAGTTTCTGCGGGATAAAAATATGCCGCCATCATAAAACCCATTGCCGCAGTTATTGCCACAATATATTTTAACCGTGTGTCCATATTATATCACCTCGTCAATCTAATCTATCTGATGACAATGTCAAAAGTGTATTTGGTAATGCTAAGGTCACAAATCAGCACGTAACGCCACAGAAGCGAAATAATGGCGTATGAACTCCAATAATACAGATATTTAAAAATGTATCAGGATTTGCGTCCATAATTAAAGCGTATTTGGCTCTTTAAAACCATGAATTCGAATAATCATGGAAGAATAGACCATGAATCAGATAATCATGGAAAAATAAGGTGAAAACGTACATTATTTTTTTATTTTGTCGCACACGCTCCACAATATAGTTCATCGTGACGAAAAAAGGCAGATCAGTCACAGGATGTTCTCAAACACGTCTATAACATTGTCATTTTATATGTTAGTTCAGGGTGATATAATATGGAGAACCGGACATTAGAAACTCAGATAAAATATCTGGGAGTGGTTGCTGCTGCCCTTGTTTTTCTGGCAGCTGCGTATAGCCTACCGACTGAAACCTTCTTTGGCATCTTTGCTGCAGGATTATTCCTGATCCCGGTGGCATTCTTTGTATACTTCGTGCAGAAGGTTGCAAGAACATAAGAGCGGTGGATATCGATGGATCGTCATAGAGAGAAAAAGGAATATGAAATATGCGGGGTTGATCTGCAATGAATATTACCAGACACATCTCTCTTGACGATGACCATATTGAAAAAATGAAACAATATATCGATAAACAAAATGGCAACTTCGGAGCTGCGCTGAGAGAAATGATAAATCTGGCAGAAAAATACAGCTATCGTTCGAATTCATCTGCCATAGATATATCTTTACTCAACTGGATACTTTCGGAGATAGATGGCATTCTTATTCCTGATGAAATACTGGACGAAACAATAAACCCGACGCTGATCAATTCTATGGGAGAACTGGAAGAATACCTGAAACGCAGGTTCTCTGAACTCGAATGGGGTACAGATATTGTTCTGAAATATGACCGCGACTCATTCCCTTCTGATGTATTGGTCGAAATAAAAGGTCACTCTCAAAGAATAAAATTCGTGGCTTGTATTATCTGCCAGTACCTGGTGAAAAACTCACTTATCCAGGCGCCACTTGAGATAAAGAAGGTAACAGGATCTAATGAGTGCGTAAAGGTCGAACTGTTAAGATCAAGTATTAAGGATGCGAAAAAGAGCCTGTGTACTTTTTTCGGAGAGCGGGATGAAGTAATGAAAACGATAAAGAGCCGCCCTGCTTTCTGGAAGGCTTTGATCGACAGGCATTTGATCAGCAACTACAATATGGTCACTGTCCACAGGAACTATTTTGAAGATATCCTTTCAGACAGGGTACCCCTGGGAGAGATAATGATAGAGAATCTGGCAAAAAAGCCGGTACGAGATATACCATTACCAGAGATGCTCTATCTGATAAAAGAGGTTTACGAAACATCAAGGATCGCAGACAGGGTGGAAATAGACAAAGACACCATAGCATTGTTCCACAATTTCAGGACAAAAGAGGCAATTGAAAAGCTGAAAAATAGTCTTGTACTGCTTCTGGAATCCAGCGGTCATTTATACGACGCTGCAACTGTCGCTAATATGATAGTGCTCAGGCACAGACCTGATGTGGGTACGAAAATAAACGAGATAGTATCTAATCTTAAGACGAGTAAAAGCACGTTTGACAAGGAATTGCTTGTGTTCATGGCATATCTAAAGGGAATAAGGGATATCCCGGATATTCCCCTGACCCTGACCTCACTTGGCAGGAGGACAGGCATTTACCTGATGCAAGAATACGAACGTGAGAACAGCATCAAGAAATGGGACCTGGATAACTTCAGCAAAGCAATTACTATTATCGATTCCCGGCTTCACAGGGAGAGTGAATGGAATTTAGAGGGAAACGATCTGCTATATACTATCAAGAAATGCAGCCTTGTCACAGAAGGGAATTCGTTTGATAAATATATATGTCATACAATAAGAGAGACCTTCAAAGGAGCGCTGCATTATGCATTTGGAAGTAAAGCAGAATTCATTGTCAATAAATCCGTTATTCAAGGTGATAATTTGTGTGAGGTGATGATACGAATACCATAGAAGAAATGTATTTGAGGGCAGGGAGAATTAAAATAATTGCTTTGATTTTCCTTGCTGGAATGTTCTTGACCGGGGTTGCATTAGCGCAGGACAGGGTGGTGGATGCATCCTGTTCTCACTGCCATACAAAACAGGTAAACGAGTTTGAAAAAAGTGTACACTTTAATAATAATATTTCGTGTACTGACTGCCATGGCGGAGACATAAAGATCAACGGCAGCGTAGTATCTATAGACGTGATGTCTAAGGATTTTACAGGCTCGCCTTCACGGACTAATCTGACAGATATCTGTTCCAGATGCCATATGCAGGCAACCGAGAAATACAAAAAAAGCATACACTGGAAAAAAGTCCTGGAGGGAAGACCTGAAGCAGCATCGTGCATCGACTGCCATGGAGTCCATAATATCATACCTTCAACAGAACAGACCTCTCCAACACATCTTGAAAATATACCATTGATGTGCGGAGGCTGTCATGAAAACCAGACGAAAATGCAAGCCTGGTACTATGGAATAAAAACAGACCGATTTGACACCTATAAAAAGTCGTATCATTACAAGTCTTACCTGGGTGGTGGAAAAGTACTTGCAACATGCTCTGATTGTCATGAGAACCACGATACAAAACCCCAAGATGATCCTGAATCTGCAATAAATCCGGCTAACCTGCCCGCAACCTGCGGGAAAACAAATTGTCATCCAGGCGCTAACAATGTCTATGTTTATGGCGGCAAGATCCATGAAGAGCAGTCAGTTAACCTGTTATTCATAGATGTCAAATCCCTTGTAACATACTTCTACATAGTTATGATACTGTTTGAACTGGTATTTACATTCGGGCTTATTTTCCTGGGCATTACTTCAGGACTTGACTTAAAAGGGAGGAAAAATCATGAGTGAATTAAAATTCAGACGATTCACGGTCAACCAGCGTGTACAGCATATAATTTTCTTTACGACCTTTATACTGCTTGCATACACTGGTTTTCCATTGAAGTTCCCTGATGAGTGGTGGGCGAAATGGATGATAGATTCTGTGGGCGGTTTTGATAACAGGACGCTTATTCACCAATATTCAGGTCTGCTGATGATAGGTGTATCTGTTTACCATGTGGTGTTCCATATCCTGGAGAAGCCGCGATTTGATGTATTGTTCAATCTGCAGGACATCAAAGACTTCATGCAGCAGATGCGGTATTACCTGAGGCTAACGGATCAGCATCCCAAATTCGGAAGATATACCTGGAAACAGAAGTTCGAATATTTCGGAGCAGGGTTTGGAGCTGTAGTCATGGGCTTCACCGGAATATTGATGTGGAAACCATTCGAAGCCATGCAGTATTTTCCGATCGGTGTAGTCCAGATAGCTAACCTGTTCCACACCTGGGAAGCAGTCCTTGCATCTCTTGCAGTGTTCATAGGTCATTTCTATGATGAACACATCGGGAAATTCCCGAATATTTCCTGGATCACAGGGAATATATCAGCACAAGAGATGCACCATGAGCATGCCTTAGAATATGAAGCTGTGATGAAAGATCGGGAACCTGAAGAAGGAACAGAAACAAACCATGGGAATAACACAGGACCTGTTACAATATTGGCAAAGTTAGTGTTCACAGTTATCTTCCTGGCTATTACGGTCTGGATGCTTTGGATCTCGTATAAGGTATTGGTTGATGCAGTAACTACATATATACTATGATATACTCTGAATCAATATACTCTGATCAGACTTTTTTTTTCAGAATGATCCATCGATGGCAAATTCAAGTTTATTGTTCAGATTTTTGCCATCACAGTAATATTATGTCATAAATGCTGGAATACGGGAACAATTGATATCAAATATATTTTTACCATTGTCATAGCATAAACAAACATAATAGTGTTCATGTTGTTTTGAATTGAACAAAAAGCGGGGTGTTAAATTGCCAGTATTGAGGCACATATCACTGGATGATGACCATATAGAGAAAATGAAACCCTATCTGGAAAAAAATGGCGGTAATCTATGCACTTCATTCAAGGAGATTTTAGGACAGGCTGGAAAGTACAGCTTGCGCACGAATTCGTGTGCTATTGATACCGTTTTGCTTGACTGGTTGCTTAAAGAAGCAGAGGATATTTTCCTCCCGGATAAGGTACTTGATGAAATACTTGATCCCGGGCTTATTACTTCGATGGAAAAATTTGAAAAGTTCGTAAAGCAGAGGATAGAAGAGCTTGAGTGGGATATTGACATAGTCTTCAAATATGATTCTGTAACTTTTCCATCAGAGATATTGATCGAAATGAGAGGTGCCCCTCAAAAAACAAAATTCCTGGCATGTATACTGTCACAGTATCTTGTCAAGAACTCACTGGAATATGCGCCACTTGAGATAAAATTCGTAGTCAACATTAATACATGTATGAAAATCGGGTTTTTCAGATCAAATAAAAAAGATTCCCAGATTAGTCTCAACACCTTTTTTGGAAATTTGAATGAAATAATGAACGTTATCAAGAACCGTCCTGATTTCTGGAAAAACCTTGTCCACAGGCACGTGGCAAGCAATTACAATATGGTCACTGTCCACAGGAATTATCTCGAAGATATTTTTACAGATAAGATCCCCCATGGAGAAATAATGATAGAGACAATGGCAAAAAAACCGGTACAAGAAATCCCATTAAAAGAGCTGCTCATTCTCATAAAGGAGGTATATGAGGCCGCCAGGGTTGTGGATAGAGTGAACATCGAAAATGAAATGATAATCGTGTCCCATTATTTTAGAAATAAGAATGCTGTTGAGAGATTAAAAAATGGCCTTGTCATGCTCCTTGAATCCAATGGTCATCTATTTGATGCAAAGACTACCACCAATATGATAATGCTAAGCCACAGACCTGATGTCGGGATGAAAATGAATGAAATAGTCGACCATCTAAGATCAAGCAACAGCACGGTGGATCAGGAATTGATGATGTTCATAGCTTTTCTTGAAGGCCTTCGCGAGATCCCTGACATTCCCATTTCCCTCACAACTCTTGGAAGAAGGATCGGCAGGTCACTGTTAAAGGAGTACGAAAAAGAGAACAACATTAAGACCTGGGATCTTGAATCCTTCAAGAAGGCCATGGAAACCATTGACTCAAGGCTCCACAGGGTGAGTGAATGGAAATTAGAAAACAGAGATCTAATATATACAATCAGGCAATGCAGCATTTCAGAAACCGGGAATACCTTTGACCGTTATATCTGCCATACAATCAGGGAGGCTTTCAAAGGAGTATTGAGCCAGGCATTTGGGAATAAGGCGGAATTGAAGATAAATAATCTGATGTCGCGCGGAGATAGTTTCTGTGAAGTGTCCATAAGAATACCATAATACTGTACTTGTCAAATCTGCTGGTGTTGCAGCTTGTTAAAAGTAACTTTGTGCTCTTGATGCCAAGTATTGTCATAAAAACGATTTTTTTGCCATTTTATGTCATTTCATGATTTTAATGCTAATTTAATGACAAATATGGTTTTGAGATTGGCATTGGATAATCAAGTATGGTGATAGTATATGAAAACTTGGGTTAAGTATGTCGCAACAATTGTAGTCGGCGCCACAGTGATGGGAGCAGCCTATCTCCTACCCATGGGAACCTTTCAGGCTTTCGTGATAGGGTGGTTGTTCCTCATTCCGGCGACCTTTGCTGTATACATGCTGTTCTCATTGAGAGAATACATGCAGGACAGGAAGAACAGGATAGTAGTGTCTGTAAAACCTACGGAAGCCATGAAAGCGCTTGCACGCAGGGAAGCGGCGCTTATCAAAGAAAAAGAGCTCCTGTATGAAGAGCTCCAGAAATAAAAGGGATAGGAGGGAATAATATGATCGTAACCAGACACATATCTCTTGACAACGACTGCATCGATAAGATGCAGCCGTATGTCGAAAAGAACAATGGCAATTTCAGCGCTGCTGTAAGAGAGATAATTGACAGGGCAGGAAAATATAGTTCCCTCCAGAATTCCTCTTCTATTGACAGTTCCTTATTCAAATGGATGCTGGCAGAAATAGATGGCAGACTTATCCCGAACAATGTTCTGGACGAGATAATAGATCCATCGCAGATAGATTCAATAAGGGGACTGGAGAAACAGCTGCATCAAAGGTTCAATGAACTTGAATGGAACATTGACCTTTCAATAAAGTCTGACAGTGATTCATCTCCTTCTGATGTACTTATTGAACTGAAAGGAGCCCCTCAAAAGATCAAATTCATTGCATGCCTTATCTGTCAGTACCTGGTGAAAAATTCAAATGAACCCTGCGCACTCGGGATAAGGTCGGTCAGCAATTTCAGTGACAGTCTGAAGATCGAACTTTCACGATCCAATAAAAAAGATGCAATGAATAGCCTGGATAATTTTTTTGGGGCAATGGATGAAGTGATACAGGCAATAAAGAGCCGTCCTTCGTTCTGGAAGACTGTCATAGATGGGCATATTTTGAGCAATTACAGCATGGTCACTGTACACAGGAATTATCTGGAGGACTTACTGGCAGGAAAAATACCAATGGGTGAGATAACCATCGAAACACTTGCAAAAAAACCCATCGGGGAAATACCCTTAAAAGAGATGCTTCCGCTGATAAAAGAAGTTTATGAGACATCAAGGGTAGTGGACAGGGTTGAGATCGACAGGGAGACAGTAATTCTGTTCCATAATTACAGGAACATAGAAGTGATCGACAAATTAAAGAAAAGCCTTGTTGCGCTCCTGGAAGCGAACGGTCATTTATATGACGCAAAGTCAACAGCCAATATGATCGTCCTGACCCACAGACCTGACGTTGGAATAAAAATAAACGAGATCGTCAGCAACCTGAAGATCAGCAACAGTAGAGTTGACCAGGAATTAATAATGTTCATGGCTTTCCTCAAAGGACTAAAAAACATGCCTGACATTCCTATGTCGCTAACGTTCCTGGGCAGAAGGATGGGAAAGTCGCTGATGCAGGAATATGAAAAGGAGAACAATATCACGAAATGGAACCTGGCAACATTCCAGAGCGCTTTTGGGGCAATAGATTCCAGGCTTCACAGGGAAAGCGAGTGGAAAATGGACAAGAACAATCTCGTGTACCTTGTCAGTAAATGCAATATCGTTGCTGAAGGGAGCACTGTCGATAAATATGTGTGCCAGACAATACGAGAAACTTTCAAAGGGGCTATCAGTCACGCTTTCGGCACACAGGCGCAGTTAGAGGTCAGGAATTTGTTAACTCACGGTGACAAATGTTGTGAGGTGTTAATACGAGTACCATGAGAATGGAAAGGTTCGAAGATCAAAAAATAATGGAAAGGATAGGGAAAAATACAGTGAAATACGGAGGATATTATGGAAACATTTGTTGAATACATGACATATGTAAAAGGGATCGGATATTTGCTTGTAGTGGCATTCCTGTTTGCATTCATTGCTTTCTGGATGCTTGTTCATACGAAAAATAAAGATTTTGTAAAAAGCGTTCCTGTGATCGTAGTAGTATGGCTGTTGTTCGGAGGCGCATCAGCGGTTATTTCAGGTAATTCTAATGGAAATAATGTGACTGCGGATACCATTGCAGAACCTGTGGTCACAGCGCCAGCATTTCCTGAGTATTACAGCAATGGAAGCCCAGCCACCATAACCGCACACCGTGCGGAAAAGTGGATGGAGGTGAACAGTTCTGAATATAGTTCAATAAGCTACGGCCAGGCGACGGATTTCCATGCTATTATGAGTAACAAAATAGCATGTACGGACTGTCACCATAACAGCGGTGATGAGATCCATGCCTGCAAGGATTGTCATGGCACTCCATTTAATCCAGATGATATGACAAAACCAGGGCTCAAGGCTGCTGTTCATGAAAGGTGCCAGGGCTGTCATACTGAAATATTTGGAGGTCCAGATGGTTGCAAGCTATGCCATACTCAGGAGTCTGTGAGTGCCGTGGTATTTCCGGCCCCAGAAATACCCCATTCATTGACATGGGATCAATGTCTGCGCTGTCATCCGGACGGGATACCAGGCGGACAGAGTATAAAAATAGTCTATCACGACTTCTGTATCAAGTGCCATACTAAAGGCATTGATGGAGTTAATAAGCTGCCATCTGATCACGCAGGTCGAACCGGCGAAACATGCCAGGGCTGCCATAAGCCAGCAGGAGGGTAAATCATGAAAATGAGCAGACGCGATTTTGTAAAGATCGGAGGATCTATTGTAGCAATGAGCCTTATGGGAAATACTGCAGCAGCAGGAACCCACAGTTTCACAGGCTATCCAGACCGCTATGGCATGCTTTCTGACCTGACAAGGTGCATTGGATGCCGCAGATGTGAGGCTGCATGCAACAAGGCCAACAATCTTGGTACACCAAAGACCTCGTTTGAAGATACATCGGTGTTCGAGGAAAAAAGAAGACCTTATGTTGCGGATGTTGGATCCTATACTGCGGTCAACCGCTTCGAGGTAGATGGAAAAACAGTTTACTGCAAAGTGCAGTGCATGCACTGTGAGGAGCCAGCATGTGTTTCAGCCTGCCTTGTCGGAGCCCTGCAGAAGAGCCCTGAAGGACCAGTAACCTGGAACGAAAAGGTGTGCATCGGATGCAGATACTGTATGACAGCATGTCCTTTCTACATACCTGCATTTGAGTATTCAAGCGCTTTTGACCCAAAGATACAGAAGTGCTTCATGTGCCATCAGAGGATCACAAATGGTATAGTTCCAGCATGTGCTGAAGCCTGTCCGGTGGAAGCGATCACATTCGGAAAGAGAGACAAACTTCTGAAACTTGCTAAGTCAAGGATATGGGGTGAACCTGACAAGTATATAGACCATGTTTATGGCGAGCGAGAAGCCGGAGGCACAGGATGGATGTATATATCTGGAGTCCCGTTCTCAAAACTTGATTTCCAGATGGATATAGGAACAACAGCATATCCTGAATTGACAAAAGACTTTCTCTCCATAGTCAATCTCACTCTGGTCTCCTGGCCGGCAGTATTTGGAGGGATTTATCTCATGAACCATAAGGATAAAAAATCTCATGGTGAGGAAAAGGAGGTACAGAAATGACTGATATGATAGAAATTGAAGATATGAGGAAAACGGAGACTGTTGAATTCTGGATCAATGACCTGTTCTTTAACAGGCTCAGCATAAAAGATTATGTGAAATCGCTGATCAATCCTTTCAATATTTTTGCAGGGATCATTGTCCTTATCGGGCTGGCATTTATTTTCATGCGATTTGCCTTTGGTCTTGAGCAGATTACAGATTCCTCGAATACTCAGGCCTGGGGACTATTTCTTGGCGTCGGGCTGTTCGTAGGTGTCCCGTTCTCAGCTTCCGGATTCGTTATGGGGACTGCTGTGTACATCTTCGGGCTTAAGAAATACCAGCCTGTTGTCACAAATGCAATTCTGTTGGGATTCCTGGGTTACCTGTTCGCCGTGGTATTCCTGATGACAGATCTGGGAAGACCATGGAGGATCTATTATCCTATGATCCTGTCGTTCGGTCCTGCTTCAGTCATGTTCCTTGTAGCATGGCATGTGGCTCTTTATCTCTCGGTGCAGGCGCTTGAATTCTCATCATCTGCATTTGAGTGGCTGGGCTTACGCGGTCTACGAAAACTTATTGTCAGTGCAACACTGGGACTTACGATCGCTGGCATCATGCTCTCCACACTTCATCAATCAGCCCTGGGTGCAATGTTCCTTCTTGCTCCTGGAAAAGTGCACCCGCTGTGGTGGAGTTCGTATATGCCCTGGCTGTTCTTTGTGTCAGCGCTTGCTGCCGGGCTTGTGTATGTGATAATTGTTAGCAAACTGACCCAGATGTTCATGAAGAACAGGGCTGACGAGAAATACCTCTCAAGTCTTGATGAGATCACTCTTGGCATCGGGAAAGCCTGCGCCCTGATACTGTTCACGTATGTGGGCCTGAGACTTACAAGTATTACTTATGAAAATGCCTGGGGTTATCTGGAAGGACCATATGGTATGTTGTTCCTTGTTGAGTTCTTGCTGTTCGCTATGGCTCCTCTGATGTTCTTCTATGGGGTGCAGAAAAAGAACGTTGGTTTTGTTCAGGTCTCGGCTCTAGTGACCATGATAGCAATAATCCTGAACAGGCTCAACACAGTTTACATAACTTTCAACTGGCAACTACCCCACAGAGAACTCTTCTACTGGAAAGAGGTCATTGTGGTGATAGCTGTTCTTATCATCGAGGTTCTTGTATATCGCTGGATAGTTAACAGGATGCCAGTGCTTAGGCAGCATCCTGATTTCATAGGTGAAGAGCACGGATGAAGTTGATCGGATAGGATTTGATCAGGGCAGTGGTGTGTTGCCCTGATCTTTTTTTTTTCAGAAAAAAGCACAGCTAAATTGAAATCCTTAAATGACAAAAGTCAAAATACTTTATCAGATTTAACTGCGATATCGCTGGATTTCCTTCTGAGTTCTGTTCTCCCCGACAAGCCTCTTGATATCAAGCAGAGATATGTGATATTCATTTGATACATAACGTTCTGCTTTCATTAGAGCCTTGTTTTCATTTACCCCGCTATGAATAAATGAGTTCTTTCTTGTTGAAATAGCGGCTAATACATCGAAAATGTCCATTATCTAGTTTCCTTCAATCAATATTACTCTTTTCAAATATTTAAGGATATTTGAAAATGAATAATAATTACATTTCTTCTATCTTCTTTATGCTCATGAGGGGATAATCCTGTATCTCATCGTAAGCAAGTTCCACATGTGCTATCATATTCTTATACAGGATCTGCAGGCTAACATGAAGCATCCTTCCCTCAAGTTCACAGTATTTGAACTTTGGATTCAACTTTTTTTCGACCATATCGCGGTCTATCAAAACACTCACACTCCTGACATGAGGCTGTAATGCTATGCTATCCTCTATAATTCTTTCAAGTCCTTCAACTGTATCTGAACTAATGGGTGTTCCCACGAACTGGTGGTACATCGCTCCGAGCTTGATGCCTGCCTCAAAAACTGCGCGGTCCCTTTCATTGATCTCTGTCATAAAATCTCCTCCCGAGTGGACTCAGGAAATATGCAAGAACGAATACAAGTAGTATAAATGATGCTGTTTTGACCATATCTTTGTAGCCCAGATAAAAAACCACGATGTCAAGGACAAGCAGAATTCCCATTGGAGCAAGTATTACAGGTCTCTTCAGTTTCGGGTAACTTACGGAGCTTACCATGAGGAAGGACACGATGATTAAGAGGAGAATAAAAACATACTCAGCATATGGTACGATCTCTCTCACAAGCAGAAATAAAGCCACAATAAAGCCTGCCGAGGTTATTGGTATGCCTTCAAAACCGTCCTTCTTCCCAGCAACGTTGAAACGGGCAAGACGCAGTATCCCGCATACCAAAAAAAATCCCGCTGACGCCCAGGCCAGTGCTCCAAGTTCATTAAGAAATATTAAAGCTGCAACAGCAGGAGCAACTCCAAACGATATGACGTCAGCAAGCGAGTCAAGGTTTGCACCCAGTACACCGCAACCTGAGTATCTCGCCATTGCACCATCAGCTGCATCAGCTATTACAGCTGCAAGAATAAGCACAAGTGCAGCATCGTTCTGCCCGCTTCCGCTCATTATTATTGAACCGAAACCCAGGAGCGCGCATAAAAGCGTGATAATATCTGCGGGTTTTATGAGTTTGATCATGTTCTCGCCCATTGTTATCCCCTAATTTTCTCCTTCTTTCTAGCAATGATGCTCTCTCCGGCTTTTACCTTATCTCCCACATTCACGGTATAAACGTAAACTTCAGGGATAATGACATCCACGCGCGAGCCGAATCGGATCATTCCGATGCGCTCACCCCTTTTTACCTGACTTCCTTCACTGATGTATGAAACGATTCGCCTGATAAGTACACCAGCTATTTGCGTCAATTCGATACTCCCGTATTCTGTATTTATTTTAACATGGTTGCGCTCATTAACATCTGAATCCTTATTTGAAGCCGGGATGTAGCCTCCGGGTTTATAATCGATCTCCATTACTGTGCCTGAAAGGGGAGCACGATTCACATGCACGTTGTGGACGTTCATGAAAATGCCTATTGTCCTGTCATTTATTGATATAACCCTTCCGTCTGCTGGCGAAACCGCATCATCTTCGTCCCCGGCTGGCTTACGTTCAGGGTCACGAAAAAATATCAATAAAAATAGAGTCAGCAATAATCCGATAATGGAAAAACCCAGGAGCAATACATTTGTCATCCCGCTTGAATTAATTGAAAAATATCCTGTTGCAGCGGTGAATAGAATTGCTGTGCTTATCCAGGACAATGACCCCTTAGCCAGCATTTTTGAAGATACCCCTGAACAGATTAATAATCCCATCTATCATATCAATTATCTCCGGAAGTATTTTCATAACAGCATAGGCTATCACAAAAAGCGCTATGAGGGAGCCTGCCTTTGCTATTATAGTGTGGGCAATATAAAAGCTCATTTCAGGATCGCCGAACCAGTTCATTGCATAGGCATCAGCTACGAAAACGTTGCGTATCAGGTTCAGAGCGTAAATTATGGGAACTGAAACAATGAATGCTTTCGCGGTCCTTTCAAATGACGCATGCGCGCTTGCGATAATACCCATGAACAGTGCTATACTCTCGATCGCAGTGCAGGCAAGGATTATCTCTACCCTGTACCCATTTATAGATATCAGGTTGGTGTCAAGTCTAGTTATCACGATCCCGAAAAGTGAACCGAGCCATACGGTCTGGTCAGTGACCGTTGTGATGAGCCACTGATTCAACGGCATGATCTCGGAAAAAGCAAAGTAAGATATTCCTCCAACTGCAGATGCTGTAGTAGCCATAAAAATGGATCGTATGACGCTTATACCGTTAATTTCTTTCATGATGCGCCTATCCTGTTTTATAAGGAAGAAACCCAATAGAAGACAGCCAATAGAGGCAAGAACGATAAGCAGCACGTTGACATAATCACCCACGTCGACATAGTGCTGCCACTGCAGCGCCCAGTGCACTGAAAAAAATGCCCAGCCTGCTCCGGCTACTGTGAATTTTAGCCTTTTCTCTGCTGGTATGAGTGAAGCTGCGATGAGCAATCCCAGTGCAAGCCAGAGAATATTTTCTATCATAATGTATCCCTAATTAATGTAATCTCTAATAGTTCACATTACATTATATAGTTTTTATCCAAAAAGTCTTTTATTCTCTGCGACACATCTTAGATGATGAAACTATGAATATTTTAAGGCGAGGGCGGCTGTCTGCTGAGCCAGACGAGGACATTGAACGGTTTACTTCATCCATGGAAGCTGACAGGCGACTATTTGATGCTGATATCGAAGTGGACAGGGCGCATGTTATCATGTTGCGGGAACAGGATATCATCAATGCCAGTGATTGCGCTGCGATACTATGCGGACTTGAAAAAATAAAAGCTGAAGGAATTTCTGCTCTTGACACTTCATACGAGGACGTACACATCGCCCTTGAGGCACGGCTCATAGAAATGGTGGGCGAGGATACGGGTGGAAGGATGCACTCTGCGCGCTCAAGGAACGATGAGGTTGCAACGTGTATACGCCTTGCGCTTCGTGCTGAACTCATGGCTCTTATGGAAGAGGTTCATGACCTTGTTGCCTCGCTGATAGGAACTGCATCAAAACACCATGATACCATTATGCCTGGATATACCCATACCCAGCATGCCCAGCCCACTACGCTTGCTCATAATCTCCTTGCCCATTCAACAGCTTTTGTTCGCGATATTGAAAGGCTGAACGGCGCTTACGGGCGCACGAACCTGAACCCGCTCGGAGCAGCTGCATTTGCATCCACCGGGTTTCCGATCGACAGGAAGAGGACGACTGAACTCCTGGGTTTTGAAGGCATGCTCAGGAATTCCATGGATGCAGTGAGTACGCGGGATTTCATGATAGAGAGCATGAGCTGCTTCTCGAATTTAATGACTTCGCTTTCCAGAATGGCTGAAGAGTTGATACTCTGGAGCACAACGGAATTTGATCTTATAGAACTTGATGACAGTTATTCTTCAACGTCTTCCATAATGCCGCAGAAGAAAAACCCGGATATTGCAGAACTCATGCGGGCAAAAACGGGGACTGTGAATGGCGCCCTAATGTCAGTGCTGACTATATGCAAAGCTCTTCCATACAGCTACAACCGCGATTTGCAGGAAGCTACGCCGCATCTGTGGCGCTCCGCCGATGCAGTCCGGTCTTCAGTGCGCATGGCGCATGGCATGATAAGCACCATGAAGGTGAAAAAAGAGAACATGAAGCTGTCGTCCGAAAAGGGATTCATGACAGCCACAGAACTTGCAGACACAATCGTTCGGACAACGGGAATCCCGTTCAGGACAGCTCATCATATTGTGGGAGCGGTCGCACGCACAGGAAAAATCCCATCACTCCGTGACCTGGATGCTATTTCCATGAAGCTCATTCACGAGAAACTGAGCGCCAGGGGACTTTCTGAAAAAGATATTATAGAGGCTCTTGACCCGGCTGCCAATATCAACAAACGCGCAGTAACAGGAGGTCCTGCACCGAAAGAGACAAAGCGACAGGTGATGGCTCTTGCAAAGAAGCTTGGTAGCATCGCGGGAGATATCAGGCTGATGCGTAAAAAGGTAAATGCTGCAGCCGAGGAACTTGAAAATGCATGCAAGAATGTTTTACAGGTTTAGTTCTAACTTATCTTCTTCACAAGTGGTATCTCATCGCAGTCAGGGAACTTGGGGCACTTTATGCACATGCTCCATATCTTGTGAGGCAGCGTACTTTTTTTCACCCTGACAAAATCATGCTTCTCAAAGAACTCCGGAATATATGTCAGCGTGATGAGCTTGTTCAGTCCAAGAGTCCTGGCTTCCTCCTCACATGCTTTCAGGATCTGGGAACCTATTCCCTTCCTTACCAGTTCAGGCTCGACAGCAAGTGAAAGTATCTCCCCATAGTCTTCCCATGTAATATGGAGCGCACCGCAACCAACCATTTTATCATCCTGAATGATAACAAAAAAATCCCGCAGGTTCTCATACAGTTCGCTCAGCGACCTGGGAAGCATCATGCGCTTATCAGCATAACTGTTTATCAGCTTCCACATCTTTTCGACGTCTTTGATCGTGGCTTTTCTTAACAAATGTTTTTCCTCTTATTTTCGTTTTTTCAATTTTGCTGCAAGGGATTCCACCTGTTCTACCGCTGTACCTATATATTTTTCCGGGTCCATTATACCTGTGATATCATCATCGCTCAAATATTTTGATACTGTTTCGTTTCCAAGCAGTGCGTCTTTCATTTGTCCCTGTGTCTCGCGCGCGGTCATTGCGGACTGCCGAACTATCTCATGAGCTTCCTGCCTTCCCACGCCTTTCTTTGTGAGTTCGATCATTACTGCCTCGCCCATGTTCAGGCCGTTGAGCAAATCCAGGTTCTTCCTGATGTTCTCAGGGTAGAAGCGCAGGTTCTGGATAATTGTTGTTGTAAGCCTTATCACATGGTCAGTAAGCACGCAGGATTCAGGGAACACTATCCGCTCGCACGATGAGTTTGTAAGGTCGCGTTCATCCCACAGTGTGTTATTCAGCAGCTCTGGCTCCACCATCGCCCTCACGATCCGTGCAAGTCCGCATACCTGCTCTGATTTTATTGGGTTACGCTTATGAGGCATCGTGGATGAGCCAACCTGTTTCTTGCCAAAACTTTCTTCCACCTCTGCTATCTCGCTTCTTGCGAGGCTTCTTATCTCCACACATATCTTATCAAGCGTTGTGACCGTGTTCGCCATCCACATCACGAACTCAGCATGCCTGTCCCTCTGGATTATCTGGTTCGAGACGTCAGCAGGTTCGATACCCAGTTCTTCCATAGTCCTCTTCTGTATCTCGATGCCCTTTTTCCCGAAGGCTGCCTGCGTCCCGACAGCGCCGCTCATCTTTCCTGCTGTGGCACGCGGTGTGAGCTGGTCAAGCCGCTCCATGTGCCTGTCCATCTCGGATGCCCATATCGCAAAGCGCAGACCATAAGTTGTGGGAACGCCGATCTGCCCGTGGGTGCGCCCCGCACATACGGTGTTCTTGTGCAGCAGAGCAGTATCAATAAGCACAGAGCGCAATTTTGCCGTCTCTTTTCTAAAGATCATTATTGCATCTTTTATTTGAAGCGCAGTTGCGGTATCCAGAATATCGTTCGAGGTGGCCCCAAAATGCACCCATTTTCCTGCATCTTCGGACTGTTCAGAAAGTGCATGCACCACTGCCATAACATCGTGGTGTATCTCATCCTCTATTGCCTTGACACGCTCCAGTTTTACCTTTCCTGCGCCCCGTTTTATTTTTTCCTCAACTCCTTTCGGGATGTAACCTGCCTTGACTTCAGCTTTTGCAAGAGCAGCTTCGACCTCAAGCATTTTGACAAGGCGCGTCTCTTCGCTCCAGACAGATTTCATTTCACTGTGTCCATAGCGGTATTCAATAGGATGGATTGCCATATGGTTACTAAATGTCGGTCTGGTTTAAAGAAACTATCGATGTTTGGGTGAAATCATAGAAGTCCAATAGCAATATTTAAACCTTAAAAAGTAGGCTTAAAGATGGTTTCCCTGGATAATAGTAAGTGAATCAGGAAACTGGTATGAAAATTAACAACGAACTCGTACGAACTCACGCCACCGGAGTTTGATGTAATGCGGGAGACTATAATTAAGCGAGGCAACAGTGCAGAAAAAGGAATATATCCAGAAGATGTTTGCAGGGATTTCACAAAGTTATGATTTTCTAAATTCCCTTTTGAGTTTAAGGCGTGACAAATACTGGCGCAGGTTCGCAGCGGAAAAACTTCCATCAGGGCGCATCCTTGATGTCTGTTCTGGAACAGGGGATGTGGCGATTGAAGTATCAAAAAGAAGCCATGCTGTAGCCTCGGATTTCTGCGTGGAAATGCTGAAGCTGTGCGACATGAAGATCAAGAAAAGCTGCCTGAGAAATGTCTGCTGCATCCAGAACGATGCTGAGAACCTGTCTTTCAAAGACAATAGTTTTGACGGCGCTATCGTGGCTTTTGGCATCAGGAACGTGGCAGATATTAATAAAGCCCTCTCTGAGATGCACAGGGTGGTCAGGAATGGGGGCAGGATCGTGGTGCTTGAATTCTCGCAGCCGCAGAATCGCTTTTTCAGGTCGATGTATTATCTTTATTTTCAAAAACTCTTGCCTGTTGTCGGTAGTTTAATTTCAAAAAAAACAGGACCTTACAGTTATTTGCCATCATCTGTAATGGCATTCCCGAAACGAGAGGAGTTCGTTGAATTAATGAAGGTATCTGGGATGCGAAATATTCAGTATTATGATCTGACCTTCGGTATCGTCACAGTTTATGTGGGTAGCAAGTTGAAGAATTAGCAAGCCAATCACTAAACTATTAAGTAGATTCAGATAAATAAAGACTTTAAATGAACAAAGAGGATGTTTGTATCTTAATTCCCACGCTCAATGAGGGTAAAACGATAGGTGGGATAGTTAGTGAATTCAGGTCAATGGGTTTTTCCAACATTCTCGTCATTGACGGACACAGTAAGGATGGTACAGTAAAGAATGCCGAAAAAGCGGGTGCAAAGGTCGTACTGCAAAGCGGAAAAGGAAAGGGGCAGGCTGTAAACCAGGCGTTCCAGATAATCAATAACAAATATGTGGTCATGATAGATGGGGATGGAACGTATCTTCCCGAAGAGGTCTATAAGCTCCTGGAACCTGTCACATCGGGATTGGCAGACCACGTTATCGGGGGAAGGACAGCTAATTTCCAGAAAGGAGCATTTACAAGATTGAACCTTTTCGGAAACTATTTTTTAAATAAGATATTCGGGTTCGCATACGGCGTCTGGCTTGAAGACATACTTTCTGGCTACAGAGTGTTCAGCTACGATGCGATAAAACAAATAGAACTTAACAGGACGGGTTTTGAGGTTGAAACAGAGATAACAGTGGAATGCGTTAAAAAGAATTTGAAGATCGTCGAAGTACCAATAACATATCTTTCAAGGGTGAGCGGTGCAGAAACAAAGTTAAAACCGATCAGGGACGGTTTCAGGATAGCTTCGACCATATTTCTACTTGCCCGTATGCACAACCCTCTGTTTTATTTTGGAGTGATAGGGAGTTTTCTTACAATTAGCGGTATAGCTATTGGCATTTATGTGGTGGATGAGTGGTTTAAAAAAATAGACCACATCCCCCTGACAATACTTGCCACCCTGCTCATAGTCACAGGGATACAGGTGTTCATTTTAATGGTCGTGAGCGACCTGATGGTTTCTATGCACAGGGAAAACATGCATATGATGAGCAAGATCCTGAAAGAAAAGGAGAAAAAATGAAGATTGCAATACTTGGCGGAACTGGCAGCATTGGAGAGGGTTTTGCGCTGCGATGGGCTGGAGAACACGAAATTACAGTATGCTCGCGAGAGGCGGACAAGGCCATAAAAGCCGCGGATGAATTCAAGTGCATGCTCGAGGACAAGGGTATCCCCTGCAGGGGCATAGGTGGATGCACGAACGACTTGGGGATCAGCGACGCTGATGTTGTTGTGCTTTCAGTGCCATACAATGGTGTGATATCGCTTTTGAAAAGCCTTTGCCCTCATTTCAATGACCAGATCGTCATATCGCTTGTCGTTCCCATGAAAAAGAACACCTGGTTTGAATATACTCCACCCAAACAGGGTAGCGCCGCCCTTGAAATAAAAGATATTCTTCCGAAGACCGTAAAAGTGGTCTCTGCATATCATAATATCTCTGCAAAGAAACTGGCAAATCTTGAATTGAGGCTTGATTATGATGTTGTGGTCTGTGGGGATGATGAGAAAGCAAAGAGAACGGTTATGAAACTGACTGAAGAGATCAAAACCCTTCATCCTCTGGATGGGGGTGGTCTTTCCTCTTCATATATGATCGAGTCCCTGACACCATTTTTAATTAATCTTGCAATTAGAAATGGATTCTCGGATCTTGGCGTAAAGTTCGTTTGATAAACATTTGAATGAATAAGAAAATAATTAATATTGATAAAAAAAGATCACAAAGGATCATTGACCTTTATGACATATTTCTCAACCTGTTCGGTCATAAGGACTGGTGGCCTGCCGATACTCCATTTGAGGTTGTGGTGGGAACGATCCTCACCCAGCAGACAAAATGGGAGAATGTGGAGAAAGCGATAAGAAACCTTAAAGAGAACGGGCTTATGGCTGCGGAATCGCTGGCTAGAGCTGAGCTTGAAAAACTTGAAGGATATGTTCGATGCACCGGGTTCTACAGACAGAAAGCAAAGAGGTTGAAGGATATTTCGATATTTTTCTATGAGAATCCCGGAATCTTTGATAAACCGGTCGATGAATTGCGCAATATTCTTCTTTCACAAAACGGCGTAGGTGAAGAAACTGCAGACAGCATAGTACTGTATGCGGCAGATAAACCAAAGTTCGTGATAGATGCATATACGAAGAGAATATGTGCGTGCATGGGTATTGAGGGTGATTACGTGGAACTGCAATCGCTTTTCGAGAGTTCTATACCGCAGGAAGTTCCTCTTTATAAAGAATTCCATGCGCTTATTGTGGAGTACGGAAAACAGTTCTGCGGGAAAAAAAGATGCCTTGAATGCGTATTGGTTGAAAATGACAAAATGTAACAACATCCTCATCCGCGATATTCCCCTACTGGGCTGCATAGCCTTTGGCATGATCGACCGCGGGACAAATGTTCTGCAGGTGCGCCCGATAAGTGAGTGTCCGCTCTCGTGTATCTTTTGTTCTACTGATGCAGGCCCCCGGACAAAGCAGAGGATATCCGAATATATGGTTGACCTGCCGCAATTGCTTGCCGCATTCGATTGGGCTGCCTCTTACAAGGAGACGAAAGATATCGAAGCGCATATCGATACCGTGGGGGAGCCTGCTATGTATCCGCAGCTTGTTGAACTGGTCGAGGCACTCTCGAAGAACAAACATGTAAAAACCATCTCAATGCAGACGAACGGCATGCTTCTCTCATCGAAACTGATCGATAAGCTGGAAGTTGCAGGGCTCTCACGCATCAATATGTCCATAGAATCACTTGATCCCGAACTTGCAAAAACTATAGCTGGCACGGATTCTTACAACCTGGCACGGGTGCTTGAGAACGCGGAGTATATTGCCAGGAACACAGACATCGACCTTCTTATCGCGCCAGTGTGGCTGCCCGGAATAAACGATGAAGAGATACCAAAATTGATAGAGTTCGCTCTTCGCATAGGCGCAGGGAAACGATTTCCTGCTCTTGGGATACAGAAATTCCTGCCTCACAAGAACGGAAGGAAACAGGGAATAAAGCCGATGGGCTGGGATGAGTTTTATTCTCAGCTGCATGATTGGGAAGATGAATACAGCACAAAGCTTGTCCTAAAACCTGAAGATTTCGGCAGTTTTGAAAGTAAAGCCATTCCCCGGGTGTTCAAACGATATGAGAAAGTGAAAGTGAAGGTTGTTGGACCGGGCTGGATGAAAGGAGAAAAGCTGGCAGTTGCGCGGGACAGGGTAGTCACTATCGTTGATGCTGACAGGTTTCATTCCGGGTCTGAAGTGAATGTCAGGATTGAGAGGGTGGTGGATGGTATTTACTTAGCGAAAACTATATATCATAGGTAAACGGTAGCTTATAGTCGGCTCGTCTCCCGGTTTGAATTACCTCTCAGGTTGGGCCTGTATAAATAATTTAAAAAGGGTAGTCGAGCCGAAACTACACAGGAGATATAGTACAATGGCTAACTTCGGAAAAGAATACTGAATTCCCGAATGATTTATTAGCACAGATAGTAATTTAAGTTAAAAACAGAGAGAGAAAAATATGATCAAGACAAACGAAGACGTATTAAGATCAATAGAGGAAAATCAGGTACGATTTTTAAGACTGCAATTTGTTGACATAGCAGGGATGGTCAAGAACGTTGGCATCCCGGTATCACAGGCTGAGAAGGCGTTAACAAAAGGAATAATGTTCGACGGCTCCTCGATCGAAGGTTTTGTCAGGATAGAAGAGTCCGACATGACACTCAAACCGGATATCAATACTTACATGATCCTTCCATGGGATGTGAGCGGCGGCAAGGTAGCAAGGATTATCTGTGATGTTCAAAAGCCAAACGGCAAACCATTCGAAGGTGACCCGCGGTATGTCCTGAAGAGAGCAATTCAAGAAGCTGAAAAGCGCGGCTATGTCATGAATACCGGACCTGAACTTGAGTTCTTTTTCTTCAAGAGACTGAATGGAAATGCTATCACTCCGCCAGTACCACATGACGTCGGCGGATACTTTGATTTCCCACCAGTAGACCAGGCTGAAGAAACAAGACAGAATATAGTTGTGGCTCTTGAGAAAATGGGTTTCAACATTGAAGCATCTCATCATGAGGTTTCAATTGGGCAGCACGAGATCGATTTCAAATATGCAGATGCATTAAAGACAGCGGACAATGTCATCACATTCAAATTCGTTACAAAGACCATCGCACAACAAAACGACCTGCATGCATCTTTTATGCCCAAACCCATATTCGGCATTAACGGATCAGGTATGCACACAAACATCTCGCTGTTCAAGGGTAACAAGAATGCCTTCTACGACGAATCAAAGGACATGGAAGTGAGCGATACATTGCGATACTTCGTAGGTGGATTGAAGACACATGTAAAATCATTCACTGCTGTAACAAATCCGATCGTGAACTCATATAAGAGGATTGTTCCGGGTTATGAAGCCCCTGTGTATATCGCATGGTCGGGTGCGAACCGCTCATCGATGATACGCATCCCTGCAGCAAAGGGTATGAGCACGCGCGTCGAACTGCGAAGCCCTGATCCCTCATGCAATCCATACCTGTCGTTCGCTGTTATATTGATGGCAGGACTTGACGGTGTTGATAACCAGATAGATCCAGGCGAGCCGACCACACTGAACCTGTTCCACCTGAACGAAGAAGGACGAAAGGAACATGGGATAGAATCACTCCCAGGAAGCCTTAAGGAAGCGCTGGATAATCTTGAAACAGATAGCACCGTAAGGAATGCGCTCGGAGAACACGTATATGCAGACTTCATGAGACTTGGCAGAGCAGAATGGGATGCATACAGGATAAGCGTCCATGGCTGGGAAATAAACCGCTACCTGAACATAATCTGAAAAAATGACAACAACGACTATCGACTCGATGGTGCAGAGAAAGCTCATAGAGATACTCAGGATACTCCATGAGAACCAGGAGCCGATAGGCGCGCGGCTTATTGCAGACAGGATGAACGAACGCGGATACCCCATAGGAGAACGGGGTGTCCGATATCACCTGCGCATCCTGGATGAGCGGGGTCTTACCAGCAGACAGGGTTATGATGGACGCATTATTACTGAGCCCGGGATCAATGAACTCAAAAATGCGCTTGTCGGGGACAGGCTGGGTTTCATTATAACCAAGATCGAGAAACTCATCTATGACACTACGTTTGACCTGAAAACAGGGCAGGGGAGAGTAATAACAAATACATCGATCATTGATAAAGATGATTTTGACAGGACAATGGAGATACTCAGTGAGGTAGTAAATAATGGTTTTTCCATCAGCCCGTACATAAAAATAATTGATGAGGGCACGATAGCTTCAGATATAAAGATACAACCCGGAAAAGTCGCAATTGCTACGATGTGCAGCATCACAATTGACGGGATACTTATGAAAAGTGGGATCCCTGTCAATACAAGATATGGTGGGATACTGGAAGTGAAAGACAGAAAACCGGTGGGCTTTGAGGAACTCATCGTTTATACAGGGACTACCATAGACCCGATGAAGATATTCATATCTCGAAAGATGACGCGTGTGCTTGATGCAGTGAACACCGGAAACGGGGTGCTCCTTTCCAACATGAGGGAGATACCAGAGTCGTCGATAATTGAAGCGCAAAAGGTGCTTGATTCTATTATGGATCTAGGGATCGGGGGCATTGCAGAGATAGGAAAACCTGGAAAGTCTGTGCTTAATGCATCCGTGGATGCTGGCAGGATCGGAGTAGTTGCGTATGCAGGAGTAAACGGAATGGCTGCGGTTGAAGAATCGGGTATTAATGTGGACACACATCCAATATCAACAGTTTTGGATTTCAGTGAATTGAAGAAACTGGAATAAGTTCAAAAAAGCCCGTATAAGAGCTTACTTCCCACAAGAAGAATTACCAGCGCGAACATTATTTCTATTGACCTTGGTGAGGTCTTTTTGAATATCAGTCTTGAACCTGCCTGAGCTCCTGCAAATGCAGCAAGACCAGCAAATATCAGGATATTCACATCAATATTCTGCCCCCCCTGGCTCATATGGCTCAGGAAGCCTGAAAGAGAGATGAAAGTGACGATAAAAGCAGATGTTCCAACAGCTTTTTTTGTATCAAGACCGAATAAAAAAAGCAGAGGCATAATGAATGTACCGCCCCCGATGCCAACAAGCGATGACAACGTGCTGATGAAAAAGCCGGCAATAGCTCCTGCAAGATTTCTTTTATCCGGGCTAATGATGGAAGTGCTCTTGATCTGAAAGAAGAGTATCCTTATTCCTGCAAATATGATGATAATGGATAGCAAGAGGATCAATAGCTGCAGGTCAATTATTCGGGCAAGTTTGGAGCCAACATAAGCTCCTGGTATTGAGGTTAGAATGATCGGAAGGGCGATCTTGAAATCAATTAATCGCAATCTTTGATATGTTATGGCAGATGAGGCCGTTGTTATCATGTTCAATAGCAGGGCCATGGGGATAGCGGCAAGAAGAGGCAGACCGCTCCAGTATAAAAGTGGAGTATATATTATGGCTCCCCCAAGACCGAGGAGGGAGAAAAGGACAGCTATAAAGAATGCGATGGATATTATTTGCAGTAATTCCATTGTATCTCTTTTATTTGCTGCAAGTATTTCATTTTATTCTAACTATACCCATCTTCATTTTAACATCCTCAACATCCCAGTCTTTGACAAGGTCTCCTTCTACTTCGATGCCAGAACCAAGAACAAGAGACTGCGCACGCACTTCACCTGAAATGAAATCTTTTGATCCCAAGACAAGTTCCAGCACCCTTTCATCCCTTATCTCAACAACTGCGTTCATCTCCTCTTCCACAAGAAGATCAAGCTCCTTACGCATATCCTGAAGCCTGCGTATTACCTCGCGAGCATAGCCTTCGCATTCTATCTCGTGCGTGAGTTCAGTGTCCACATAGACATCACCGGTTGAGAATCCTGCATGGGCGATCTCCTGCGGTATTGAGTCCTTAAAAGTTACCATGTCAGGTGTAAGCGTCCATTCCTTCAGGTTAAAACTGCCATTTTCAGTGATAGCTTTACGGATGGCTTTTCCATCTGCATTCTTTAACTCAGCAAGTACCTTTCCAGCCTCTTTTTTAAAGGCAGGACCAAGAGCTGCATGAACTGGAAGCACTTCGACTCCGAGTTGCTCCCACGTTTCCCCGGGTGCTAGAAGCACTATCTCCTTTGCGTTGGTCTGTTCCTTTAATACTTCTTCAAGTCTCCTGACCGCTGCGGCGACATCTTCTTTCTTTGGCGCCACCACTATCTTTTTCACTGGCCATCTGAGTTTTCGCTTTAATTTCTGCCGTGCGTTGGATGAGGCTTCAACTATCTCCCGGATTATGTTCATCTGTTTTTCAAGTTCTGTATCGATGAATTCCTCTCTTGGCGTCGCACGGTCGCACATGTGAACGCTTTCAGGAGCTTCAGGGTCAACGTTTCGAACAAGGTTCTGGTACATCTCCTCAGAGATGTGGGGAGCAAAAGGCGCTATGAGCTTTGTCAGGGTGACCAATACCTCATAAAGAGTATAATACGCAGCCAGCTTGTCAGGGTCGTTTGATTCGCGCCACGTCCGTGGTCGAATGAGCTGGATATACCAGCGCGAGAGGTCTTCGAGAATAAATTCGGATATGGGTCGAGTTGCTTTGTGTAAGTTATATTCCAGCATGGCAGCATCTACCAGTTTTATGAGCGATTGAACGCGCGACAGGAGCCATCTATCCTCAAGCCGCAGCGCTGTGGGTGTCTCTTTTATCTCAAGAGGGCCGAATTTATCAAGAACCATATATGGCAGCGGGAACCGGTAAACGTTCCAGAGGATATTCAGCATCCTGTGTACGTTGCCCACCTCATCCCAGCTAAATTTCAGGTCGTCCCATGGCGCATTTTGCGAAAGCACATATAATCGCAGCGATTCTGCACCGACCTTCGCTATCACTTCCTCAGGCGACACAACATTACCCAGGCTCTTTGACATCTTCTTTCCTTCAGTATCAAGCGTGAAACCATGCATCAGCACGCTCTTGTACGGCGCCCTACCGAAGGCTATCATGCTTGCGCCCAGTTGGGAGTAGAACCAGCCGCGCGTCTGGTCGTGACCTTCTGTGATAAAATCCGCAGGCCACCATTCTTTTAATGCCTTTTCATCATGCGGGAAATTCAGTGTCGCCCATGATGCCACAGCAGAGTCAAACCATACGTCAAACACGTCAGGAACGCGGCTCATCTGCCCACCGCATTTGCATTTGATATGGATATTATCTACATTGGGTCTGTGCAGGTCTGGAAGTTTTGATGTGCCAGTGCGCAACTCCAGTTCTTTCCTTGTTCCCATTACCTCGATGTTGCCGCATGAATCACATATCCAGACAGGAATAGGGATACCCCAGTATCTCTGGCGCGATATACACCAGTCGCGCGAACCTTTGACCCAGTCGGCAAAGCGAGCCGATCCTGCCCATTTTGGATACCATTTGACCTTTTCAATTTCTGAAAGCATCTGTTCCTTGATGTCAGTTACGCGCAGGAACCATTGCTCAGTGGCAAGATATATTATGGATGTCTTGCACCTCCAGCAGTGACCATACCTGTGTGAGATCTTCCCGCTTGCAAGCAGCAATCCGTTCTCAGTTAGGTCGTCAAGCACTACTTGATTAGCTTCCCTGACATGCATTCCCTGGTATTCCCCTGCTTCTTCGGTGTACCTGCCGTCAGGACCGACCGGGCAGAAGATGGGGAGGTTGTTCTTTTTCCCGAGTTCAAAGTCATCAATACCGTGACCGGGTGCTATGTGAACGCATCCTGTGTTCTCTGCGGTGACAAAATCTGCAAGATAAACGTTATGGGAGAAAGTTTTCTGAAGAGGCACTTTTTCACCAAGGGGAGCCTCATATTCGATATGCAGATCTTCACCGAGCATGGTTTCAATGACCTCATGCTCTTTGTACCTGCCCTGTTTGAGCACATTCTTCATGAGCTGCTCTGCCATTATCAGAATCTCTTCTTTTCCGTCCTTCTTTACCCTGACTTTTACATACTCAAAGGATGGATGCACGGCGACCGCGATATTGGCAGGAATAGTCCAAGGTGTTGTAGTCCATATCACAATATATGTATTTTCTTCTCCTTTTACAGGGAATTTTATATATACGGAAGGGTCAGTCTCGTCTGCGTATTCCACTTCAGAATCAGCAATTGCTGTTTCACACCGCGGACACCAGTTCACCACACGCAAACCCTTTTCAAGTAACTTTTTCTCGTGTGCCTGTTTCAGAGTCCACCATGCTGCTTCTATGTACTCATCGCGAAGCGTCATGTACGGCTCTTTCCAGTTGAGCCAGACGCCCAGGTTCCTGAACTGGACTGTCATCTCATCCCTGTGAGAGAGCGCAAATTCCTTGCATTTAGCCACGAAGTTCCCTACTCCGTATGTTTCGATGTCCTTTTTCGATTTGAACCCCAGTACCCCTTCCACTTTTACCTCGATGGGAAGACCGTGCATATCCCATCCTGCACGTTCGAGTATGTGATATCCGCTCATGGAGCGGTAGCGCAGTACGGAATCCTTGATTATTTTATTCCAGGCAGTCCCTAGATGTATCCTGCCTGTTGTGTAGGGAGGACCGTCCACAAAAAAGAACTTTTTGCCATTCTTCCTGAGTTCTCTGACACGTGAATAAGCATCTATTTCATCCCAGAATTTTTGGATATTCTGCTCTAATACTTTTGCATCATATTGTGAAGCTTCTTTTAGCATGAAAATGATCTCCAGATAATGGGGGGTAGTATTGCGATAAAGCAATTAAAACTTATGGTTTGTCAAGAAAAAGCAAATTGAAGACAGGATAACATGATCGACAGGACACGAGCAAATCCTGTACACCCTGTTTATTCTGAAAAGACTGCCAAAAGGTTCAGTCTATAGATTCAACCAGATTGTAGTCATTATAGTTAAAAACCTAACAATTCAAACTATCTTTGAGGACTTTGCGCTCTGGTATGAAAAAAAATAGCAACGAACACAACGAACTCGATACGAACTCACGCCACCGGAGTTCGTTTTATTTCGTACCAGTTCGTTGTTTTTTTCATGTTCATCTAACGTACCGAAGGTTCATAGCTAACTTGGGTCATTTCCCCATAATCTCATCAAGCAGTTCCTTTGCCCTGTCAGCCCTGACTTTTTTCTCTTTCACCATTATCTCCGCGATCTTATCAGCAAGCTCTCCTGTCGCTCCAGCCTGTATCGCCACGTTCCTTGAATGAAGCCCCATGTGACCTCTCTGTATCCCCTCTGTTGCAAGCGCGCGCATGGCTGCGAAATTCTGAGCAAGACCAAGAGCTGCGAACACTTCACCCATCTCTGTTGCGGTCTTCACACCCAGTATCTTTACTGCAGCTCGGGCGATGGGGTTCGTCTTCGTGGCGCCTCCGACAAGACCGACAGCCATTGGCATCTCGATCGTTGCAACAAGGTCGCCATTTGCGTTCTTCTCATAACAAGATAGCGGTCGATATGTGCCGCCTCGTGAGGCATAAACGTGCGCTCCTGCCTCTATGGCTCTTGTATCGTTACCTGTTGCAAGCACAGCCGCAGTGACGCCGTTCATAATGCCCTTATTGTGGGTTGCTGCGCGATATGGGTCTGAGAATGCGAAATTATATGCTGCGATTATCCCGTCCACGACCTCTTCACCGCCAATGGCTTCTTTCGTGAAAACCGCTTTTGCCCGTATTATGCGCTTATCAGCAAAATTGGAAATTATGCGCAGGTACACGCGCCCGCCAGTCAACTCTTCGATATATGGCGCCACGGTTTCTGCCATCGTGTTCACGGCATTGGCTCCCATTGCATCGCGGCAGTCCACTATTAGATGAGTGATCAGCATCTTTCCGCCGGGGGTATCAATGACACGCACTTCCACTTCCTTTGCTCCCCCTCCGAACTTGACTAGCACTGGGTCGACAACATTAGCGCGCCTTATGATCTCATCTTTCTTTTCAAGTATGCTCATCCTGGCGCCAGCGGGATCAGCTATACCCACAGCCTGTATCTGGCCTATCATCACAGGACCCGTGTTACTTGTTGTGAACCCGCCTCCTTCGCGAGCCATCTTGGCGGAATTACTTGCTGCTGCTATCACTGATGGCTCTTCGATCGCCATCGGGATCAGGTAATCCTTCCCGTTGATCAGGAAATTCACAGCCACGCCCATTGGCACTTCCATCACCCCGATAAGATTCTCTACCATCCTGTCTGCGGCTTCAAGCGACAATGCGCCTGAAGAACGTATACAAGTTGCCTCTTCCTGCGTGAGCCCTGCAAAATCCGAAACGAGTTTAAGTCTTTCCTCTGGAGCGAGTTTATAGAAACCTGATATCTTTGAAGTTTTTGTCATTTTAAAACCCTCAGAGGATTTTAGATGGCAGGTTCGTATAAATAGATTTTCAGCAGGGCTTCGAAACGTATATATTAAAGAGAGCAATATTAGAGGAAAGCCCTGATGGGCTGGTAGCTTAGACAGGTAGAGCGTCGGACTCTTAATCCGACGGTCGTGGGTTCAAATCCCCCCCAGCCCGCTATTGTTTTATATTAATTGAGGGACAAAATCTCTATTAAATTATTTAAACTATTTAATATTATTTCTCATTTGAATCATGGAAACATTAAAATAATAAGAGTAATTATTTGCACTTAATTATTAATGGAGGACGTATGAGAAACGTTATAGTAAAACAACTGGATGAAAAAGATGAAGAGATCGCTGATGCACTGATCGCTATAGGCATGAGCAGAAATATCGCAAGAACGCTCAGCTATCTACAGAATGTGGATGAAGCTACATCGGTTGAGCTTGAAAGGGTTGTCAGATTACATCAACCTGAAGTAAGCATTGCCATGAAACAATTGAAAGAACGTGACTGGATAAATGAGCGCGAAAAGAAAAAAACAGGCAAAGGCAGACCATATAAGATATACTCGCTCAAGGTAAGCTTTAACGATATAATCTCTCAGCTGGAAAAGCAACAGATGAAAGCCGTTGATGCTGCCCAGACAAAAATCGACAAATTAAAGGAAATGGGAGGATACTAACTTTTTTTTCTCATCCTCAAAAAAAAATGGTGCCTCGCTATGCAGAGCACCAGGGTTTTTTTAATTTTAACTTAATATAACCGTCTGCGCCTGTTATTTTGGGGTTTTCTTCTGATAGTGGATTTATTCGTTCTCCCTTCACCAGACTTATTTCCCATTCCTTCAGGCATTCTTGCCGCGACCTTATTGAAAGCAGGTAATTTCTCTTCCATTACATCCACATTGTTTTCTTTCAAAACCTGTGAAAAATTATCATAATCCTTACTTGAAAGGATATTTATCGCTTTTCCATCCGCACCGGCTCTTGCAGTTCTTCCTATCCTGTGGATATATTGCTTGCTTTCCCGTGGAATATCATAATTGTAGACATGGGAAACATCCGGGATATCAAGACCTCTTGCAGCTACATCTGTGCATACAAGGACGCAGGCTTTCCCCCCTTCATGGAACCTTTCCATAATATTGTTCCTTTTGCCCTGGGGCAATCCGCCATGGATCGCCATGGCATCTACTTCTGCAAATCTCAGGTTCTTTGCAACTTTGTCTGTATTTCGTTTGGTATTGCAGAAAACCATTACAAGATTTGATTCCTCATGCTTCAGAAGATGCACAAGCAAAGAGAATTTCATATCCTCTCCAACATCATAATAGGTCTGATGTAGTTTTTCCGGGTCAACCTGAGACTCTGCTGAGACCTGAAGCGGTTGATTCATATGCGCGCGGGAAAGCCGGACAACATCTTTTGTTATCGTTGCTGAGAACAGAAGGGTCTGTCTTTCCTGGGGGCATTTCCTGATGATCTTCTCTACATCTTCCTTAAATCCCATATCGAACATCCGGTCTGCCTCATCAAGCACAAGGATCTTTACCTTGTTTAGTCTGATGGTATTCCTGGCAATATGGTCGAGCAACCGTCCTGGTGTTCCTACCACGACATCTGCAGTCCTCAATCCCTGGATCTGTGGATTTATCCCCACACCACCATAGACCGCAATAATTCCAAGTGGTCTGTATTTTGAGAATTTTGTTAAAGCTTTTGAAACCTGCTCAGCCAGTTCCCTTGTGGGAACCAGGACGAGAGACTGAAGCCCCTTTCCTTTTTCGCAATTCTGTATAATACCGGTACCAAATGCAAGTGTCTTTCCCGAACCGGTAGCAGACCCTGCAATGACATCTTTCCCGGCAATGATCAAGGGTATTGATTTTTCCTGTATCTCGCTGGGACTTTCAAACTTCGCATCATTTATTGACCTTAAAACAGGCTCACTGACGCCTAGATTTTTAAAACTTTCCATAATTTCTTTTTGAAAAAGCGTAATGCTATTTCTTATTAACCTCGTTAATTCATTTATTAAAACAATTAAGAGCTATAAACACAACTTTATAAAAGTTAAGATTAATTTACCACTTAATAGTTGTTATCTCCTGATAATAGCTGTTGTCCTTTTATACTTTTGCATGTTTTTCAGTTATTTCGGGTTTTTTACTATTTCTTTTTAAAAGAATATATTAATACAACTAATATCGCAACCACAATAAATGCCAGTAGAATATACCATAGATCGAATCCTGGCGTAGCTGCCTGGGGTGTCTGGGTCACTGATGCAGTTGGAGCTGGCGTCTGTGTTTCAGTGGGTGTCGGGGGCAATGTTGTGGCAACTGGTGTCTCCAATTGAGCAACTATGATAGTCTGGTGGCGAACTTTCGGAAACTCTTTCATATATACTTCATATGAACCAGGCCGATCGAAGGTATAATTGAAAGAACGACCGAAATTTCTTAAATAACCGCTCTGGTTATCCCAGAGATTTTGCACACTAACAATGGTAATAGGTACATTGTTCTTATATGCGATCCCGCTGGGATCATAAATATAATTCATCCATTTGACTGAATCCCCGGGATTGATCATTAATGTAAGGTTATCATATTTGAAAGCAGGATCGATTGGTTCAACACGCACTTTCTTGAAACCGAAATTGTCATCCACGAGCACTGTGTAAACCGAAGGCGCAGCAACAGCTGCGTACGGGGTAAGTAGAATAATAAATAACAGTCCAATTAAAGCTAAAGCTGATTTTGATCTTTTCATAACGTCACTGATGATAAGAGTACTTTCTAAAATATAAAACATTCTGTGAATAATTCGAGACCGAAAATAAATATGATTTTAAGCTTGTACGCCAATAAAACCTGGTGAACTTCAGGACAAAGAGCTATCTTCGCAAAAGATTCGGGGATTATTATAACTCTTCAGAACTCCCTCTGCCCCATGATTTCAAAAGGCGTGAATGGGGTTTCATTTTCTTTGACGAATTACCAGAGGTCGTGATGCGCCGCCACAAAGCTTTTTCTTCAGAAGGAGAAGCGATCGAATACCTGCGCGGCATGGTTCCGGCTCATGCGTATCATTCAGCTGCTTATTACCAGTTCCCGGGCGCAGGCACTATGAAGGAGAAAAAGTGGGAAGGCGCAGACCTCATATTTGATCTTGATGCAGACCACCTCCCGCAGAAAGTGAAGTCGTATGCAGAGATGCTTTCGAACGTGAAAGCTGAAACTGGAAAGCTTCTTGATTTCCTGCTTGAGGACTTCGGGTTCGACGAGGAGAACATCAGGGTAGCGTTCTCTGGCGGGCGCGGGTATCATATCCATGTGCATGATAAAAGGGTGCTGACGCTTGAGAGTGCCCAGAGGCGAGAGATAGTGGATTATTTGAGCGGGACTGGATTAAGTGTTGATTCTTTGTTTAAACAGGCAAAATATGTGGTTCATGATACGGGAAGAATAAGAAGAAAAGAATTCGGCTCACCCAAGAAAATTATATCTTTTGAAGATCAGGTGGGTGGATATGGATGGGGAAAGCGTGTTAGTCAATATCTGGTCTCCTATTTAAGAAAATTATCCTCCAAAGAAAAATATCTTGCATTAGGGGAAGTTTCATGTAAAATTTTTTTATATTTTCAACATTTTGAAGAAACCCCTGCAAACATGGAAACTATAGCTTGTCAAATATTTAAAAATAAATTGGAGCATCCATCTTGGAACTCCCAACGAATAGCTTTTGAAGTGGCAGACAATTCAGCATCGGAATCATTTATTAAAGATATTATGTCCTATGAAGGTAAAGCAAGAAAAATTATTAACATTGCAAAAAGTGAAAATGCGATAAATATGATTCAAAATGAGGGAATTGTGGATTTTAAAGGTGTTCCTGAATTCTTTGAAATTATTTTGGAAGATACTATAAGGGAATTTGGTGTTCAAATGAGTGCTAAAACAGACGAACCCGTCACAGCCGACATCCGGCGTCTCATCCGCATGCCCACCTCGCTACACGGCGGTTCAGGGATGCGTGTTGTCCCGCTTACACTTTCTGAATTCAAGACATTCGAGCCCCTTAGTGATGCTGTGGTTTTCAGTGAAAAGGAGATAAAGATCGAAGTTATCCCTCCGCTAAAACCCCAGAACGCCCTGGTCGAGATGAAAGGAAAAAGTATTAAAGTCGTGGAAGGCATCAATACCGTACCTGAATACGCTGGAATATACCTCATGTGCAGGGGAGCAGCTGAATATGCCTGATAGCCCACGGATCAAACTGAACGATATTTTAAGGGATGAAAGAAAAACAAGGTCAAAACTTGTACCGCTTGAGAGTGGCTTTTATGAAACCGTAGCTGCACAGATACGCGAAATTGAAGACGAGAAAAGAAAGATCGAGGACTTCTATAGCACAAAATATGCAATTCTTGAAGATGAACTCAAGACCGCTCGCAAAGCCATAGATAACATCGTGGAACGGCGAACTGCCAAGATAATCAACCTGGCGTCCATCCATTCATCATCAAAACCCAAGGAACAGAAAGAGATCGACTCCATGACACCGGGTGAGCGAGAATTCTATAATAAACTCCTTCAACTGATGACCGGATACCGCAGCGAACTTATGGACCGGATATTTATCAAAAAAGAAAAGCAGGCAGTCCCATTGCAGCCACAGGTAAGTCAGGAAACCGGGCCAAAAGAGACGTTTTCCGAAGGCAAAAAGGATATATGTAAAGAGTACATTGTGGTGCGTCTGCTAAAAGATATCCCGACATTTGTTGGAGCCGACGGACGCAACTACACACTGGCAAAAGAAGATGTTGCAGTTCTATCGGCTGTGAATGCTAAAGCATTAATAAACCGCAATGCGGCTATCCAGATCTCTGTTAAAAGGTGATCATCATGAAAATACCCAAGAAATTCAATACATACTGTCCTTATTGCAAAGCTCATACACCGCATGTAGTGGAAAGAGTAAAAAAGGGACAGGCATCGACGTTAACCAGGATAACACGGCAAAAGTATAGGCATACGGGAATAGGCAACTCAGGAAAATTCTCAAAAGTGCCTGGTGGAGATAAACCCACAAAGAGGATCCACCTCAGATATAGATGTTCAACATGCAAGAAAGCTCATATCAGAAAATGCTTCAGGGCAGGAAAATTTGAGCTTGTGGAGAGCTGAACATGGAACCAAAGAGCAGATTCTTAAAAGTAAAATGCAATGACTGCCAGAATGAGCAGGTCATTTTCGGGTGTGCAAGTAAACCAGTCACCTGCCTGATATGCGGAAGAACACTTTCTGAACCCACAGGTGGAAAGGCGTTCGTAAAAACGCAGATAATCGAGGTTCTCGAGTAATGGAGAAAAGCGGATGGCCTGAAGAGGACGAACTTGTCGTTTGTTCCGTTAAAAAGGTCACCGATTTCGGTGCGTTCGTAGAACTGGACGAATACGGACAGAAAGAAGGTTTGATCCACATTTCAGAGGTTGCCTCTGGATGGGTCAAATACATAAGAGACCATGTCAGGGAAGGTCAGAAGATAGTTTGTAAAGTTCTTTATGTTGATGAAAGCAAACACCATATAGATCTATCTCTAAAAGATGTTAATGAGCACCAGCGCCGTGAAAAGATCCAGCTCTGGAAGAATGAACAGAAAGCTGAGAAATGGATACAATACGTTGCAAGCACTACCAAAACAGGTACTGAAGAGCTTAACGGATTGATAAAACAATTTTATGAAAAGTTCGGCAGTGTTTATTCGGTTTTTGAAAGATCAAGGATAAGCGGGACTTCTTTTCTTACAAGCATAGGCATTGATAAGCAGTTCGCCGAAATGGTAAAAAAGGTTGCCGAAGAGAACCTGAAAAAACCCCAGGTCGAGATCGCAGGATATGTTGACCTTACCAACCCCCTGCCTGATGGTATAGAACATATAAAGAAGGCATTGAAAGCAGCAGAAGAAATAAATGGGAATGGGGAAGATATCAGTATCGATATAACATATACTGGTGCGCCAAGATACAGGTTGCGTGTTATAGCTCCGGATTATAAGAAAGCCGAAAATTTTCTTAAAAAATCAGCAAATGCAGCCATTGAAATTATAGAAAAGGCAGGTGGGACCGGTGAGTTCCACAGACACACTGAAGAAAAAGCCTGATCAGAATAAAATTGGAATACTTGGGATGTTATGGTATCCAAAATAAGAAGATGTTCTTGCGGGAGATATACTCTGAATGAGATATGTCCCTTGTGCGGTAGAACCACAACCTATTCACAGCCTGCACGTTTCTCTCTTGAGGATAGATACGGGAAATACAGAAGAATAGCCAAAAAGAGGTAGTTTATGATAAAAACAACCATTATAAGGTCTAAAAAACCCAGACTGAAAGACCCGATACTTATTGAAGGACTGCCAGGGGTCGGGCATGTCGGAAAGCTGGTTGCAGAGCATATGGTCGCTGAGCTGGGAGCTAAAAAAATAATGGAGATATTCTCCCCCCATTTTCCACCCCAGGTCATAGTTGAGGACGATGGCACTGTAAGGCTTGTGAGTAATGAACTGTACGCCTATAAAACAAAAGGCAAACACGACCTGTTAATACTGGTCGGAGACCACCAGAGCACATCGAACGAGGGTCATTATGAGCTGTGCGGTGTATTCCTGGATATAGTTGAGGAATTCAAGGTCAAGAGAGTTTACGCGCTGGGTGGGTACGGCGTGGGGCAGCTTGTTGAGACTGACACAGTTCTTGGCGCTGCAAATAACATAGAGCTTGTACGTGAACTCAAGGAATTCGGTGTGGAATTCAGGGCTAATGAACCCGGCGGGGGCATTGTGGGAGCATCAGGATTGATGCTTGGTCTTGGAGCGCTCCGGGGAATAGAAGCAGCATGCCTGATGGGTGTGACTTCAGGTTATCTGGTCGATCCAAAAAGCGCTCAGGCTGTTCTTAAAGTGCTGTGTAAGATCCTTGAGATAGATGTGGATATGGCAGCGCTTGAAGAGAGGGCTGCTGAGATGGAAAAGATAGTGGCAAAACTTCGGGAAATGGAAGAGGGGAAGACTCCGGTGACATCTGATGAGGATCTGAGGTATATAGGGTGAAACCCTTTGAAGTGCGTTCTCTGTAGTTGTGACTCTGTATTTCCTCTTGAATTTTTAAAACCTTCAAAGCGTGTATTCCTGAGATGCCCCCAATGCGATCTCATTTTCGTACCTGAAAGCCAACACCTCCAACCGGATGAAGAAGTAGCACGCTACAGACTTCACAGAAACACGCTTTCCAATGAAGGGTATGTGGGGATGTTCCTTGAGAAGATCGCCATAGTGCACAAATATTGCCCCGGGGTTAATTCAGTACTGGATTTCGGTTGCGGGCCATCGCCTGTCCTTGCTGAGCTTTTAAAGAGAGAGGGATTTTCATGCGATGTATATGACCCATTTTTCTTTCCCACGATTCCAGAAGGTTCTTATGACCTTGTGATATCAACCGAGGTATTTGAGCATTTAAGGGAAATAAAGGCAGAGTTACAAAGGATTCGCACAATGATCAAACCAAAGGGTTATCTTGCAGTTATGACTTCACAGCATGATGTTGTCAGTGATTTTGAGAACTGGTGGTATAAGAACGATCCCACGCACATATGTTTTCTTGGCGCGCGCACATTTGAATGGTTAGCAAATGAGTTTGGATTTGATATCATATATCAGGATAATAAAAATTTTATTATTTTGAATAAAAAAGTATTTAACGTTAAGTGAAAGGTACAGGCACGCTGACCTCATTCAAACCTTCCCCTGAAATCGTCCCGTTCTGGTTATTTTTAGATGAACCCTCAGATCGAGCCTTCTATAAAGGCCTGCGCCCTTCAATGATTCTGAGCAGTATCAAGATGATAGCAATGACCAGCAATATATTGATTAAGCCACCAACTGAACCGAGGTATCCCAATAGCCATAGGATCAACAGAATCACAACTAATGTCGTAATTAAATCCATGATCTAAACTCCTCATTGATGTTATTTAACCGAATGTTAATAACCTTTTCGCTTGGTTTTTCCAATTAGATATTACTTTATTTTCCAAATATCAATTGGACTATTAATAATATTACTACTATCCAGACTGCATTGTTCATATTATTCCTTTCCTCCCCATCTGCTTATCATTACAATTGCAATAACGCATATTAATGTTACAATTATCGCGGTGAAAACAAAAATACCCCATTGAGTCCATGTTCCACCTATACTTGTTAAAGGTATTCCTCCTGTAGCGAACGCCGAGAGTACAACCTGCGTCCAGACCATGCCGATAACTATTCCAAATGCGGTACCTAAAGACGTTGCCATCGTCTTTCTAATTTCATTTTTACTTAATTCAACCATAAACAAAACCTCCTTAATGACCGATACATATTTATTATTTATAAAGTTATCGTGTCATGGAATTCCAGCGCCCGATGGCGTCTGGTTATGTTATACTTTATGAGAAATTCTGGGTATAATGATTTTTCTCATCACAATGCCCTCTGCTACCTTTGGCAGGAATAAGGTTGACTTCTGGGGAAAATTCTTCTTTTCCACAAAAGCTTTCTTCTCAACATCTTTTATCGAAAAAGGATTCAGGAGAAATGCAATATCGAATTCTCCGCTGTCCACCCTTGCCACAGCCTCTTTTGGACTGGCATTGAATGATACATCTTCTTCAGGTTTACCCCTTATTACTGGATTTATGAGCCATTCATGAAGAACAATAAGGTCAAGACCTACGATCTCACCCCGCTTTTCCGATAGCTCTTTTACTTCTTTTTCATCAGCTCTGATGATTTGATATTTTTTCCCATCATACAATCCAAGTTTTACATCGAATTCACTGCGGCGCTCCCTCAAATGTGAATAGAACTCCTCTGTGCCTTTGCCTTCCCATTCTACCGAAAATTTCTCTTTTATCTTTTTTCCAAGATTATCTGCGCTAAAATTGCGCACAGCCCTGTGCCATGGAAGAAGCTGCAGCGCCCGATCGCCTCCTTCCATAAGCATCATCATAGTATATTCAATGCCATCCTTTTCCCGCATCATATTGGAGGCGGTATATCTATGATGCCCGTCAAGAATAAGGATATTCAACCCAGAAACCATCTTCATGATCTTTTCAATAAGAAACTTGTCAGTAACTTCCCAGAGAAGATGCCTGCTGCCATTTAATGAAACATCTACAAGAGGTGGTTTTTCAGATCCAGGCACAAAATGCGGGCGCTTAAATCCCAGATATTCCTCAAAGAGATTGTTAAGAGCATGGTCAGGCATGCTGTACTCTACTGCAATGGGTGAGAAGTTCATCATTGCAGCTTTCATCAGCCTGTACCGTTCTCTGGTATTGACCTCAAAGATGTTCTCATGCCCGACAATATTTCCTTTCCCGAGCTCCTGTGTTTTTACAAGGCATACAAGCCCGAAGGCGAAATACTGGTTTCTCCTCGCTTTTTCAGGAAGCTGGGCAAGGATTTCGGGAGATAGCGTGTACATTATCCCGTAGATATAAAAAGCAGGCTTCTTCCTTTCAACAAGTACGCCAGTTCTAATAAGCCTATCAAGGTTATTTTTCGCATGTTCGATGAATTCATCCCTATCCATATCTTTTCTTCGTGAGGTTGCATGGATGATGTTGTTCTTTTCCTGTGCAAATTTCTGATAAGCAACGGCATCTATGGTATCATATACCGGACAGACGAGCTTTTCTATCTCGAGGGCAGGATTTATTATCGTAGCTTTAAAGGGGGTTATTTCAACCATTTTTGATCATTAGACCTGGAATTTTGATATCCAAAGGTCGATATATGACATGAATGTTTCGAATAAGGAAGTTCAGGTCTTTATTTTTAATGCAATCTTACCATTTTTGAAAATCCTGATAACACCGCCGCTCTGGGAGACCACGACCCCCAATGCATTCGTTACCGAAGTTATGGCAGCGACAGATGAATGTCTTGTTCCCAGTCCTCCGGGTAATCTGACCTTGCCGGTATCTATTGTGATATACCTCCCCGCAGATTCCACAGACCCGTCTTCTGAAACCACGAAAACTCCATCGATCTGCGCAAATTCCTTTATACTATCCTTTATCTCCGGGTCTGACAATTTCATTTTTTCCCTGTTGTGCCCATCGAATGGGTTCACTACAAGTTGTCTTGACCGTGCCATTACATTGGCTGAATCACCCACTATGAATGCAGTTCCTATGGCGTGTCCTTCCCGCCCTTCAATGCTTATTTCCATTGCTATCTCAAGAACTTCTTCAAATACGAATTGCTGGACACCGCTACCTCTTAACAGTTCTGATAAGTCAACACTTGCAGTTTCTTTTTTCGCTGGAGCAATAACCGGTGCTTCTGAAAGAGAATTAATGGACGGTTCCTGTTCTATCGAATTGACTCGCTCATTATAATAACTGATCAGACTTCGAAGGATGTTGACTTCATTGAAATCCCCGGACATATCACATGCCTGTCTGAATTTTGCGATCGACTTTAGGTATAACTCTCTTGCAAGCTCAAGATTGCCTGATTCGTGAGCTCTTTCAGCTTTTTTTGCTATGTTTCTTCCCTC
>JAUSDC010000170.1 GCA_030650845.1 Candidatus Methanoperedens sp. | reverse complement strand
ATGACAACCTGATCAAACATGCGATGCCTGTAATTCTTGTCACTCTTGCTTATTTCTTCTATATGCTGCTCACAGTATCGCGTCCTTTCAGGATGCTTGATTTCATGCCAGTGGACGGGAATGGGCTAAATCCACTGCTTCAGGATCCTGGAATGCTTTTCCATCCAACAACGCTTTTCTGGGGTTATGCCGGGGTAATAATCCCATTCGCCCTTATGGTCGCAGGTATCTATCTATCAGATGATACCTGGATATACCGCGCGCGCCGCTGGGCGCTGTGGGCATGGCTTGGACTAGCTCTTGGAAACATGTTCGGGAGTTACTGGGCATACACGGTACTTAACTGGGGCGGCTTCTGGGGCTGGGATCCTGTGGAGAATGCCTCTTTCCTTCCCTTTCTCACCATGACCGCATTCTACCACAGCACCATGATACAGGAACGCAAAGGCGGCATGAAGTTCTGGAACATACTGCTCATACTTTTCACCTGGGAACTCACGGTCTATGGAACCCTGCTCACCCGCAGCGGGATAATCGCCTCAGTCCATACTTTCGGGGAGTCGATAACTGCACCGTATTATATCAATTACATGGCCGTAGTGCTTGCTGCAACTCTCATACTCGTAGCATGGAAATACAATTCGATACAGAGCAAAAAAGTTTTTGAGTCCTTTGTATCGCGGGAGGCAAGTTTTCTCTATAATAACTGGATATTCATGGCTTCTGCCGCATCCGTTCTTTGGGGAACAACATATCCCTTGCTTTCGGAATACTTCCGCGGGTACAAGGTCATGGTAGGTCCGAGTTTCTATAACCAGGTGAATGTCCCGCTTGGCATAGCACTCCTGTTCCTGATGGCGGTATGCCCCCTCATTGCATGGAGGAAAGCATCGGTTTCCCATCTTAAACGCAACTTCAATAATGCCTTAGCAGCAGCAGCAGTTGCTATGGTCATCGCCTTTGTGCTCGGCATCCGTGATTTCTATGCGCAGATTGCGGTTGCAGGCACCGTGCTGGTCACCTCCACTCATCTTCTGGATATATCCCGGATAGTTAAAAAGCAGAAGAAGCTCGAGGATGCAGGGGCCCTAAAGAATATTTCCAGCGCTTTCATGAACAACCGCCGCACATTTGGCGGCTACATATGCCATATTGCAATCCTTATGATAATTGTAGCTGCCGCTGGTGCCGTAGTATATGAAAAGGCGGAGACCTTCAATATGCGAGTTGGCGGTACATACAGCCTAGGGGATTATGATTTTAAACTTACGAACATTGATGAGTATGCCAAAGGCAATAAAGATGTCCAGGCTGCTTACTTTGATGTTTATAAAAACGGTGAGAAGGTATTGACAAAAGGCGAAGCTCGCATGTACCATTATGTGAAACAGGAAAGTACAAATGTCAAACCCATGGCTTACACTGTGGGCATTGATGATCTGTATTTCTCAGCCCAGGCAATCACCGCTGACAGTGCTACTGTCAAGATCAAGGTAATGCCCTGGATGTTCCTGATGTGGATAGGAGGATTCTACGTGCTTATAGCCGGGATCCTGATATCCGTATCAACAGTTGTGCCCATAAGACAGAAGAGAACATTTGATGATATAAATCAAGACAATAAAATAATTTCCGAGGAGGAGAGTATATGAATCATAAAATAGTTGCGATCTGGTTCTTCCTGCTTGTATTTACAGTGCCGGTACTGGCTGTTACCGAGGAAGAAATAACTTCAAACCTGAACTGCCCTGACCAGGGAGGATGTATCATGATCGTGGTTGACTGCACCTGTCCGAGTTCGCTTGAAATAAAGGATAAAGTCAGGACGATGCTTTCCCAGGGTCTTTCTGAAAAAAATATATACGATAAACTAATGGCAGAATATGGAAAGGGGGTTCTTGCAACGCCGCCCAAAGAAGGATTTGACTGGATAGTCTGGCTTGCATTACCCGCAGGGATCATTGTGGGCGGGGTTGTTGTCTATAAGATCAGCAGGAAAAGGATGGACGAGAACGAGGAATTTGAGTTGGAATTTGAAAAATTCTTAAAGGAGAGAGAAAAACATGAATAAATTATTTTCAATTTTATTGATACTGGTAATTTTCGCAAATGCTGCTTCAGCGGCAGATATCAGCGGCAATGTTTCATCTTTTGGTAAAAAGCTTGCCGACCTTAAAGTTACACTGAATAGTGTTACTGGTACGCAGAATCAGGAAGGAGGCATGGTTTATAATTTTACACAACTTTCGGAAACATCAACAGACCAGAACGGGGATTATGGCTTTAGCGACCTTAACGATGGAATGTACCGCGTCAATGTGACCTACAACAGTATAACATACGGGGAGAATACAGGTCTTAAGGGGAAAGCCGTTATTGATTTCAATCTCTCGGAAAAGATCGAGGGATATGTACTGAAACTCAATAATACTCTTGCCGGGATCCCCATCCGCCTCATGGATGAAACCGGGATCGAAATAATAAGCACTGTTACCAATAAAACCGGGAAATATCTGTTCAACAGGATCAATGCCGGGAAGAGCTACATTGTCGAAGCTACATATGCAGACGTTCCGTACACGAAGCATGTCAACGCATCAGAAAATGCTGATTTCATAGTGTATGAATCAACAAAAGAAGGAGATATGCTCAGCGTTAATGTTGACCACATTATACTTTCACAGACATCGAACGGGATAAAGGTGGATGAATATATTATTTTCATGAATAGTGGAGCTAAAGTTTTCTTCAGTAAGGACAGGGCATACGTTGGCATTTCCACTCCTGAGGGTATAACAAGGTTTACGACCGATGCGATGGAATGCTGTCTGCAAAGGGAGAAAGATTCAGCATGGATAGACCCGATGAACCCTATCCTGCCAGGGGAAACATATACAGCTCAGATATCATATGTTTTCAATCCGGAATCCTCGAAGAACCTGTTTTCCAAAGGTACGATCTACAACACCTCATACATGACTGTGCTATCTGACAAAAAGAACGGTTTCGGCATCGAAAACCAATTCGCTAAAAAGGAAATAGTTCCCAACGAAGGGAAAGAATTTGAAGTCTTAAGTTTCATGAACGTTCCGAAGGACCAGAGACTGGATATCCAGATAACAGGGTATGTACCGTCAAAAACAGGAAGCTCTGAAGATTTTAATTATCTTATACCTGTAGTGGCTTTAGTATTGATCGGAGCAGTCTCGTATCCGTTGCTCAAAAACAAGATCGGAAAAAAGCAAAAAAGACGCTTTATTAAAAAAATGCCTATGATGAATGTATCGGTGGACGAGCCGCATGAATCAGTCGAAACAATTTCACAGCCCGATGTTGTTACAGAGATTGCAGCTGCCGGGAAAGATATAACTGAAATGTCCTTCGACGAGCTGCTTGCGCAAAAGAATGCCGGGTTTGAATCAATTCTGGCTCTTGAAAATAAATTCAACGCAGGAGAGCTTACAGAAAAAGAGTACAAGGATCTTAAAAAAGAATACAAAGAAAATGCAACGATAGTAATAAAACAGTTAAAAGAAGCAGCGTTAAACCTTGATCTTGGTCAGCCTGTGCCTGTGCTTGAAAACATGATAGCGCACATAGGCGACATAGATATTCTGGAAGAGCTGCTGGAACGGGAAAAAGAAGGAGAGAACAGGGTAGAATTAAAAGAGGCTGTTGAACAGAGGATAGATGATATCGAACGCAATGAATAAATATGCGTGAGATCGCGGGGAGACCCGCATCTCTGTTCAATAATACCTCCCTAGACGAGGAAAATAATGCTCAGGGTAATTATGCTTTTTACACTTCTAATATCAGGAATTAAGCCTGTCATGGCAGATGATGATATGACATCTGGCCTGATATGCCCCTGCGAATGTGCCATGGTTATTTCAACTTGCGATTGCACTACAGCAATACAGGTTAAAAAAGAAATTACCCAGATGAAGGAAAGTGGCTTTTCGGAAAAGCAGATATTTTCGGCACTTCAGGCAGAGTACGGAAAGGAGATACTGGCACATCCTGAGAAATCAAGTTCAATGTCATTATGGATGGGCGGTATATCATTAAGCATTTTATTTGTGTTTGTTGGATACATTTTTGGCAGAAAACCGAGAATGGGCGTTATACCTGATATAAAAAAGTATGAACAGAGGTTTGAAGAAGAATATCATACGTTTGTATCCGAATTGAATGAACCTGATAAAAATATAGAACCTTTTTCAAAGGATTCATCAAATCTGGAGGGAAAGTGATAATCGCTTCGAGGGTATCCATTTCTATGTTCATAGTATTTTTTTATTTTATAGGCACAGTCTCTGCACAGACCGATGAGAATAATTCAATTAATGGACATAATCTGAGCAATCAGAGCTATGATGTAAGGGTCGCTCTTGACCATATTTTCATCTCAAAGAAAAACAATTCTCTTGAGATATCTGAGATCGTTGTATTCCGGAATGAGGGTGAAGAGATATATTACAGCAAGGATAACCATACATTCTTTGCCATATCAACCCCGCTTGATGCAAAAAATCTGAAAACCCAGGTAATGGAGTGCTGCCTTGTTCAGGAGGAAGGAATGGTCTATATGGATCCAATGCAGCCGATCGCACAGGGTTCAAACTTCGAAATGCAGATATCGTATACACTTATTCCTGAGGGCCCAGAATATGTGTTCAATAAAAGTGCCGTATACAATACCACATCTGTCTTGATGTTCATTGATGAAAAAAGCGGAATGAGTATAGATGGATCGAATGAGACTATAACGCTTGGAGGAAATGAATATAAAGTTATCAGTTTTAATGATCTCAAAGCAAGAGAGACTATAAGTATTCCAGTTAAAATGACGAAGGAACCGGATTATCTATATGCAGGACTTGGAGTTTTTTCTTTGTTTTCAATTGCTTTAATCTATCGTTTTGGGGGGAAAATCTTCAGGAAAAATAAAAAAGAGTACACCCTGGAAGAACTTGAGAGTGAGAAAAGAAAGATTTTCAAGACGATTTATGGATTTGAAAAACATGCAGGATCTGAAAGGTCTGAAGAATTAAGGAAAATAATAGAAGAATACAGGCAGAAAGCAACCCAGATTTTCATTAAAATCGATAATTTAAACAATAAAGGTCAGTCTGAACCATTGGAAAAGGGGATGAAACAGACATAAAAAGAAGGTAATCAGGAGGATTAAGAGTGTCAAGATCAAAAAAACATAATGGAAAGTTGAAAGAAAAGCAAGAAAAAAAGCCGCCATACAAGAGTATTTTATTCATGGTAATCGTTATTGCGATATTCGGGACTGCGATTTTTTTAGTCATGAGCAAATCAGCAGCTCTTGAGCCTGTAAACAAAGACGCCATTAAAATGACCATCACCATGGCAGGTTTTGAACCAAATATAATCAGGGCAAAAACAGGGCAACTTGTCACGATAAACCTGATCAACCCGGACAATTCGCATCATACGGACGGCGGCGGAGTTCACAACTTCATTCTTACAGCAGGTTTAGCGAACATGAACATCACAGTTCAGCCCGAAAGCCAGAAGGTTTTCACGTTCACTCCCACACAGAAAGGAGAATATCACTGGTACTGTGATTCGTGCTGCGGGGGTAGAGAGAATCCCAGCATGCATGGAACACTTATAGTGGCTTGAAGGCCCTTTATGACAATCGACCCACAAACGTTAACGCTTCCACTTGTAATTACGGCAGGCTTAATTGACGGCTTCAATCCCTGCGCTTTCGCAGTCCTGCTGCTTTTTATAACATTTACCATGGGCATGCTCCAGATGCAGACAAATTACAGATATGGGTTAATGAAGGTGGGCTTGATATATATCAGCGGGATATTTGTGACCTATGTGTTGATAGGTGTTGGTTTGCTGAGCACCATATCATTTATTTCCACAACTCATGCTGTTGGAAAGGCTGCTGCATTTATTTCAATGATACTTGGAGTAGTTGTCATGAAGGATTACTTTATTCCTGGCAGTTCTCTTCTGGTAATACCTGGAAGCATGCATGCATCTATAAATAACTGGATAAGGCGCACCACATCTCCCGGAGTCTTCGGAGCTGGTGTCCTTGTCGGTCTTTGCACGGTGCCATGCAGCGGCGGCATATATCTTGCAGTAATAGGTTTGTTGTCAGTACAGACCAGCCTTGCTCAGGGAATACTGTATCTTCTGCTTTATAACCTGATGCTCATCGTGCCGCTTGTGATAATCCTTCTTGCTTCTTCAAACAGGGCTGTAGTTGATAAGATGATGGCATGGCAATCCAGGAATAGAACAAGAGTAAAACTGGTTATGGGGTCATTTATGGTGGCTATGGGCTTCGTGATACTATTGATAATATAATGAGGGTATATGAAATCAAAAATTATTCTCAGTGTAATTGCGATCGCTGCAATCTTAATGATCGCTTACATTCTATCCGGTGGTGGGCCAACATTAATCAAAATACCTGTTGAAAAACCAGCAAGCTGGGATGCCAATAAATCAGCTAAACCTGAACTTCCGGAATTTGCCCAGAAAACCGGACGTGTGGCTGAAGCCTACATTTTTGCAGTGCAGAATCCGGATAAGGTCATGTATCTTGCCTGTTACTGCGGATGCGCAGGTATGCAGCATTCCGATAAGCTCCTATCGCATAAGAGCCTGAAGGACTGCTACATAAAGCCTGATGGAAGCTATGAGCCGCATGCGTCGGAATGCAAACTGTGTAATGACATAACACTTGAAGCAAGGGACCTGTTGATGACGGGATATTCGCTGAAAGATGTCAGGAAAAAGATTGATGACGAGTATTCAGGCAGGGGTGTAGGAACAAATACATCGCTGCCGCCATAAAATACTTACTTTACGTTAAACGTAAAGTACATATATGAATAAAATTAAAATGGAGGAATAAGAAATATGCAAATAGACCCAATTTGTGGAATGCAGGTAGATGAGAATACAGCACAGTATAAGACAGAATATAAAGGCAAGACCTATTATTTCTGTGCTCCCGGATGCAAGAAAGCGTTTGAGTCTGAGCCTGAAAAATACCTGAAGAGCGGACCCGTGGGTATGGGCGAGAAAAAACCCTGGTGGAAGTTCTGGTAATTTTTTTTGCAGAAATTAGAGGTCCGTGAATGGAAAGCAATACAAAGAACCCAAATATAAAGGAAGGGATTTTCAGCAGGCATAAGCATACATTAATGATGGTGCTCGGCTGCGTAATCCCTCTTTTACTCATCGGGATTCTGTGGGTTGCAGGAGTCTCAAAGAACATACTTTTCTTTGGATTACTCTTACTCTGCCCGATAATGCATCTTATTATGATGAAAAATATGAAACATGGTACGCAGAACCCTGAACGTCATGTTGATGAAAACAAAAAAGAGGAACTTACATGAGAATATCAGGAATAATAATAGCACTTTTAATCTTGATTACAGCAGCAGTTAGCGGGTGTTTATCAGGTAAAGAACCTCAAACCGAAAAACCCGTTACTGCAGTTCCCACTTCTTCAGATAAAACATCTGCAACGGATTCATCTGAAACAAGAGAGAACTCAGAAGCGGGAGTAACTATCATTGCTGTGTATCTTGGCAATAATGGCTTTGATATCAAGCTCGATACACACTCCGGATCGCTGGATTATGAGATGGCAAAGATATCATATATCCGTGACAGTAAAGCGAATATCATAAAACCTGAGTCGTGGGATGGAGGCATCGGGGGGCATCATTTTGAAGGCATCCTGAAATTCCCGGAATTTGATGATAGTGCAGGTTTTGAACTTGTGATCCAGGATGTTGCAGGAGTGAAAGAAAGAGTCTTAAAATGGTAAATAAAATGTCAGCAATCCAGGATATCAAAAGCCTTTTAAAAAATCCATTCGTTTTCGGAGCAAGCATAGGTATCCTTGTAATATTTTTCAATATCTCTGTTGCATCATTGGCAGAAGGTTCATTTGAGAAAGGATACCAGGTATTTCTAACAAACGGGATATTTGTTTACCTGATCCCAATCGCAGTCGGCATTCAGATGGGGCTTTTCAGATACCACAGGAATATTACTACTGGAAAAATAGGCGGTTCTGAGAAAATGGGCATGGCAGGTTCTGCCACTTCTTCATTGACGATGGTAGCATGCTGCCTCCACCATGTGAGCGATCTACTGCCTGCAGTTGGTTTTATACTTGCTACTTCTTCATTCCTTATCGAATATAAAGATATCATAATTACAATCGGGTTGCTGGCAAACATGATCGGGAGCGCTTATATTGCAAGGGCGATCCTGAAAGACAAAGCGATTATTGCAAAAGCGGGAAAATCTATGGTCTGACAGGTGAAATCATGAAAAAAATTTATATTATAATCATTGTGGCTGCTGTGCTTGCAGTATCTTTTTTATACTTACCTGGTGCAAAAAAAAGCATCTTTACAGAGAAAGTAGGTGACATGACTTTGATCAGATATGAAACTGGTGAAACCGCATCACAGCAGATCTCGAACATGTACGGATTAAAGGACGTACCACTGGCGAAAGCTTATTCAGCAGTGTATAAGAGCAACAGAGGTACCATGCGGATGTGGGTTGCTGAGGCTCCCGATCATAATGCTGCAAATGATGCATTCAATTCCATGAACTCTATGCTAGGAGGTTCAACAGGGCATGAAGAGCATGAATACTCAGGTGATGTGGGGCAGGCAGACTCGCACACAGGGCATGGCGATGCGGGTATAATGAATGGCACCAAGCCCGTGAAAGTGGATATTATGGAGTTTGTGAAGCCCGATGTATATACGATGATAGCAAATAACGCATACAATTACTATTATTTTAAAATGGATTATAAGATGGGGAGAGTTTACTGGATAATTTTTGATTCACCTGATTTAGACTATCAGATATCAATAGTGAAACAGGCGGTAATGGACATATAGGTGAGACTATGAAGAAAAACAGATCTGAAATATATCTTGCAATATTCATAATCGCTGTAATTGCTATTACAGGATTACTGTACCTGCAGACGCAGAAGAATCCCTACGGCATGTTCCCTGAAAAACTTGGGGATATGAATATTGTTCTTTACAGGGATGGAGATGTTGCCATGAATGAGGTAAAAGGACTGCATGGCAACAATCCGGGTGTAATAATCGAAAATGCTTATATAGCGAATTACAAAGGCACACTCAGCAGCAAAGCCAAATTCTGGGTATCAGAGTCTAAAACCAGAGAAGAAGCAGCATCCCTTCTTGAGTTCATGAATAGCAGAGTGGGAAAAACAGGGATGTTCAGTAATTCCACACTCATGGACATGGAAGGTATCACTGTTTATTTTGTTACGGGACGACCTGAACTGGGTTTGTATCATTACTTCTATGCAAAAGATAGAAGAGTATTCTGGATTCAGGTAGATAATCCTGATGAAGCTTACAGGCTAAACTTCGTGAAAGAATCTATAAAACAGGTTTAATGCAATGAAACGAAGAAGAAAAAACAGTATTTTTCCGATAGCGGTTCTTGCTGCAATTATAATTGTTTCTGCGGTACTCTTATCCTTAAGTCAGAAGACATTTTTCCCGGAGAAACTCAACGACATGGATCTTAAACTCCATAGGGAAGGCGATGTTGCGGTTCGTGAGGTACAAAACTCGCACTCTGCAAAGGATAATGTCAGCCCGGATCAAGCACACATAGCTCGTTACAGGAGCAGCACCGGTAACAGGGCGACAGTATCTGTAACAGAAGCAGAAACGGAAAAGAGGGCAATCGAAAAAGTAGATAACATGACCCGTGGCATGGGCGGAATGTTCAGCATTCCGGAAATCCTGGAAATAAATGGCTTGAAAATCTACTACACTGAAGGCAGCGGTGAGTATCACTACTATTACTCGAAAAACAATCTTGTTATCTGGATAGCTCTTAGCAACCCGGAAAGGACATACCGATCAATGATCATTGATGAAGCAGTAAAAAGCATGGGAGGATGATCATGAGAAAAATCTTCAGCGACCTTATTGGGGCCGGATTTATCTTGCTCATGGTTTTAGTTCTCATCTCAGGTCTTTCAATGCTCCTGGGCTTTGAAAAACCTGAAAATATCGAAGGCGGAGACCCTCATGACCTGACAGGATACGCTTATGGAAATTGGGCAGCAACACTTCTTAGCATCGGGATTTTTTCAATTTTCGCGCTCAGTTTCCTCACCCCCCTGAAGAAGCAGAACTGGAAGACGCTGGGAATATATGAGGCATTCATAATCGCCCTGTTCTCAGAGATGTACGGCTTCCCACTGACGATATACATACTTTCCTCGCTGTTCGGAGTGACATTATCTTTTGGACATGCGCAGGGGCACCTGCTTGGAGTGCTGTTTTCAACAGTAGGTATAATGAGCATGGAAGCTGCATGGGCGTTCGTGATGGTGGCAAGCAGCGCTGTAATATTCCTTGGACTTTTCCTGATGTCGAAAGGCTGGAGCGCCATACACTCTGCAAATGGAGAACTTGTGACCGGAGGCATCTACAGGTATGTCAGGCATCCTCAGTATCTGGGTCTTATCGTGGTGACAGTGGGACTGCTCATCCAGTGGCCGACTATCATTACTCTTGTCATGTGGCCTGTTCTTGTGGTAATGTATTACAGGCTTGCGAAAAAAGAAGAAAAAGAAGCGCTTGAGGCTTTTGGCGAAAGATATGAAGATTACAAGCGGCATACACCGATGTTTTTACCGTCTATGAGACAAAGTAAATTAACAGGTCAGGTTATGTCATGATTTCAGTACTGTGGGCTTCTCTCATCTTTCTTGCAATAGCATCAGTCATTCCAAAAGGATATAATTCAAGATTCGTACTTGGAGGATTGGGCTGGATATTCCTCTCTTTATATTTGCTTTTCCAACCCGCAGCCTATATTATATTAGAGGATTATCTCAATGCTTTCCTTGCAGTAGCCGCCGCGATAGTATCTATTTTCATAGCATATATCGTGTTCCGGTCAGGAAATCGAAAAGATGGGGGGCATGAAGTGTTTTTCTCCCTGTCACGGGCTGCATCTGTTGGCGGACTGATATATTTCCTTTTCGCAGAAGTGGAATTCTTGAATACCAGGATAATTTCAGCAGTCACAGACCAGGCGATCTGGATGCTTGGGAAATTCGGGTCACCTGTAGTACAGATAGCATGGAACGAACTTGCTGTCAATGGATTCGTTGTTGAGATAATACTTGCCTGCACTGCAATTGAAAGCATAGCGTTGTTTTCAGGGATAATCTCTTCGGCAACCGGGACGCCTGCCTTGCGAAAGCTACAGGCATTTATGATCTCAGTGCCGGTTCTTTATTTCCTGAATCTTATCAGGGTATCTTTCACAGCCTCAGCATATGGATTAAGCTGGTTCGGCACGCCCGATGAGAGTTTTCATATCTCGGAGCATTTCATTACTAAAATAGGTTCATTACTGGCATTATTCGTGATATCATACTTTGTCCTTAAAACCCTGCCTGAGGTATTGGAAATGTTAGACGGTGTCCTGAATATGATAAGAATAGAATTTCGCAGGTTGACGGTGAGATAACAGTGAAAATAAAAGTGAATAATATTGAATTTGTTTATATGGGTTCTGCGGAGGATAACAGTAATGAATGGATTGATTGATTTTATAAATCGGAATTATATTGAAGGTATCATCAATGATACAAGTTATAATCATTTTGACATGATCACATATGTCATCATTTTATTTGCAGGCGTATATGCTGTTCTAAAATTATTGAATAAATTCAGCATAAAAATTGATGAAGAGTTTATCATTGCTACTATTCCTTATATTTTCATGGGTTCGGTATTCAGGGTAATCGAGGATGCTGATCTTCTGAAGCCTCCAGTCAAATATTTTTTTATCACGCCACTTATTTACTTTGTCATCTTTGCAATATGTTTCGGTACTCTTCTTTTCACGAGATATCTTGAGAAGGTTCGGAAAATAACAAATTATATCCGCACATATGCGATCGTCGGGGTAGTATTATCGTTAGCTGGCGTAGTTATCCTCACCTATTACAGGTCATATGATTTGAATCTTATTATTTTGATCTACAGTCTGGCTCCGGCTTTAGTATTGACCGAATTCGTTAAAAAAATATCACCCTCGATCCGCATGACATATCTTCGCAGCAGGATGTATTCATTTGCGATATTTTCATTTTTGCTCGATTCGTTTACAACGTATATCGGTGTTGACCTGATGGGCTATACGAACAAGCATCCTTTCAGTTCATTCCTGACTTCCATTTTTGGAACTGGGGTGGTGCTGATCCCCTTGTCCTTGATTTTAGTTATGCTGATAATCCTTTTGTTTGAGAAAGATCCAAAGAAGGATAAAAATGAGGCTGAAAAGTATATGCTCACATTGACACTAATAGTTCTGGGTTTCTCGATGGGGGCAAGGAATTTGCTGGCGATGGTTTTTGGAGTTTAGTGTTTATGCATTATCGGCTGTCCAAGTACCCAGAGATTAAACACGAAAAAGATTAAAACAAATATCAGTACAGGGATATATGCTGAGTCATTTCCACGGAACATCCGTCTGGAAATATTTTTACCGACCGATACTGAAAATCCCAATCCAATGAACATCAGCAGCCACTGGACAAGGAGAATGTTATTACTGCCAAGAAGCGGGGCAGGCATATACCCTGAAATCCCAAATATATCCCATCCAAATCCAAATGGATCCGAAAGAACAGGAATTATCCCCGTACCTTCTTCCAACAGATGGCGAATATTATGGGAAAGATGCATCATCAATCCCAGTGGAATAACGGAGTAGGCATAACCTTTGAAAAGATCTTTAAAACTCAGTTTCAGATACAGTAATTTTGAAATACCGATCGCTATTGAATAAATCAGAACAGGAAACACTATGGCAGTGATAAATAAAATAAATCGAACAGAATCGTAGCTGGCGCCTGTATATACCATTAGATCCCGGGTGAAACCAGCCCAGGGTCTTATCATAACCAGTGTCTGAAATATTGTCACTCCAAGCAGCATCAGAATAAAGAGTGCTTCATCCATCCTGGTTTTTGTTAAAGTAAAAAGATCTCCAGCAAAGGAACGAATATTAAAGGAAATGTTATTCCTGTGACAGGTTTTTGTGCATTCCGTGCATAGAAAACAATGAGTGTTTTTCTCCATTGTACCCGGATACTCAAACACAGGGCATGCGTATCCATTTTCGTTTCCTGAAATGCAATATTTTTCTTTGCAGGTCTTACAGGTTTCCTTTTGTTTCGCCCGTAATTCGAGTGGGGCAAACATCGAATATAAGCCTATCAATCCTGTTATGGGGCATGCGTACCTGCAAAAAGAACGGCGCTCGAAAATTATTGATATGATTACAATTAGACCAAGTAGAGCAACAATAAAGTACGCGGTGTTAATAGGACTGTTCACCAGATTGAACTGGAAATCCGCCCATGTAATTACAAGAAAAAATAAAGCAGCCAGAGAGAGATTCCTGAATTTAGCAGGCCATTTCCGGTTCAAACTGAATGTGTCATTGACCTTTTTATAAAAAGTCCGGCGCTGTACCCATTCTCCAATTGCCCCGAAAGGGCACATTAGACACCAGACCCTTCCAAAAAGAGCCAGGCTTATTATAAGAAGCGACCACCAGATCACCCAGATCGAAATTGTTGCAATGCTCTTATTGCTGTTCTGGATCCCGAAAAAGCCTGCAAATACGACCAGAACTAAAAGCAGAACTGCTGGCAGTTGGAATAGAAACAGGGTTTTGCGGTTCTTCAAGATGGATCTTATTGATTCATTCTCGAGCAGGTCGTATCTATCTGGTTTATCTTCGCTTTTCATTTCTCATTTTCCCTCTTAAAAAAGTCACAAGTACAATGGAGAAGATAACAAAGCCAAGCACTGAACCCAGAAACACCAGGCTTGGTTTTGTAAAAGAGTCTGTTAAATCGTCATTGACTTTTACATTCCTGCTGAATTCCCAGTTATTACCGTTGTATTTTCCATGTGAAAAATATATGTCTCCGCCGTCAGTCCCCGTCTTTTCTGCCTGCCATACAGTGTAGATATTGTCTTGCGAGATCTCAATCTGTGGATCGTAATGTTTGCCGCTGATTTCGTTTACCCTGATGTTCTTAATAAACTCAAGGCTGTCATTCCTTCTGATGCTTTTTGAGAAATAAATATCTGATGAGCCTTCTCTTTCATCCTCCCAGACCGCAAAGATCTCCCCGTTCCTGACTGCAATTGAGGGGTGCATTTGATCTGTATTTCCTGTATCATCATTTATCCGTATGTTTTTATCAAATTTCCAGCGGTTGTTCTCTGATCTGCCTGTTGAGAAGTATATATCAAAATCCTTATTCATGTCATCATACCAGGCAATGTACACTCTTCCATTCTCATATACCATCGATGGAGTATACTGGGAAGCGTTTGTGGGATCGTCATTTACCCTTATGTTCTGGCTGAATTTCCAGATTCCGTTTTCTTTTATTCCATGTGAAAAATAAATATCATAATTACTATTTCTTGCATCCAGCCATGCAATACATACATTTTTTTCATTATCGACTGCAAGCGATGGGGCATAATGCCAGTTACCTGAAGAGTCATTGTTGACCCGTATTGGCTTCTCGAACCTGTAAACACCATTAACGGGATTTCCTTCTGTGAAATCAATATCCCAGTTCTTCTTATTCATCATAGCTATGTATACAGTTCCATTCAGGATCGCAATGGATGGCAGCACCTGGCTTCCTGTCTCAGACACAACTGGCAAATCTTTTTTGAACTTGATATTGTTTTTTTCGGTTGTTGAAAAATAGAGTTCTTCAAATCCGAATCTGTCGTCTTCCCATACTGCATAGAAGTTATTGTTATCAACTGCTATCGAGGGAGAGCCGTGTCCTGTAGTTCCCTTGATTTCGTTAATCCTGATATTTTTGTCAAAAATCCAACCGTCCTGAAAACTGCTTTTTGAAAGATATATGTCCCCGGATTTATGAGGTAGATTATTCATTATCCGAGTATAATTGCCGTTTCTCTCATCCGCCCAGGCAACATATACTGTGTTATTATCAACAGCTAAAGACGGGAACCACTGGAGAGAATTGGTCTGTGTTTGAGAAGAAAACGCACTTCCATGAAAATTAATTGTAAGGATAACAAATACTATTATGATTATCAATAAATTACGTTTTTCTTCTTTCATCAGTGTTTTTGAATCGTCAAGTTAGTTCATTTGCGTGCCATTTCTCATCTCTTCTTTTTTAAATAGATGATGCAAGTATCGCCTTCATATTCAATCCTTAGAATCCTGTCGCCAGATCTTTTAGTCCATGCATCGATATTCTCGAGCGCATCAGGATCATTTGCAACTACCTTTATTACCTCACCGATGGCAATCTGCTCCATAAGCCATTTTGTCCTTATGAAGGGATAGGGGCATGCTTCGTTTCTTACATCGAGTACTGCATCTGGTGTTATTTCTGTCATCAGAAAATCTCTGTGATAATTAAAAATAGATTCTAACGTTTCATCTGAGTTGCGCTTTATAAAATTAAAATATAAATGCCCTCGACTTTATTATTTGAAAATAAAAAATAATTTCGTTGGTTTTTAGAATTATTGTATATCAAGCTTTTGCGAGCAGTTTCATGTATTTCTTTTCAAACTCCCCCTCACATGTGTTGCAGCAGAAGAAGTAGTCTCTGTCATCGAATTTCTTTCTGACTGTGTCTCCTGTCACTTCCCTGTCGCAATAAGCACATGTTAATGTTATACTGGAAGAAGCTAGCGGTATGGTTGTGTCTTTTTTAAATGGGGCTTTTATGGATATAACGCGGATATTGTTTACATCCGTGAGGTTTATCCTGTCCTGAATTGCCAGGATGTGCCGCATATCCCCTGCTATTCTCGATACTATAGCCGTGTCTGAATCAGATGTCACGTAAAGTTCTTTTACCTCCTCCAGCTCCAGTATTTCTTTGGCTATTCTACTAACTGCACTTGGCCTCGCATTTACAAGAAGTATTGCCTCGGCTATACCGAGTTTGCTATAATCGATATCTATGGTGAATTTCTTAATGATTCCGAGTTCAAGCAGCCTGTCCACACGGCTCTTGATTGTGGGCACGCTTGTCAGGCAAGCTTTCGCTATCTCCTGGAACGACTTCCTGCTGTTGCCCTGCAGATGGGTTAATATCTTGACATCGAGATTGTCCAGTTCTACCATTATATTACTTTACAGACAGTGTAAACATAAGTACTTTGCGGTTATTTTCACAAATTCTTAGTGCGTTTGATAAAAGCAATCTCCTCAGCCAGTTTCTCATTTTCCATGCGTAAAATTATCAGGGATACCAGAAGAAGGATAAATGCAATAACGTTCACAAGAACCGTACCGATCACAGTATCTCCACTGATCCCTCCTCCCCCGGGTCCCACAACCACGGGATGAACAGTGGCTCTATTCCACAGCCTGATAGAAAGAAAGCTCAAAGGAACACCTATAAAACCAACAATACCAAATACTGCTGAAAGCCTTGCCCGTTTCTCAGGTTCATCTACGGATTTTCTCACCATTAGATAAGATAAATAAATTAAAAAAAGAACAAGCGATGTGTTCAGCCTGACATCCCATGTGACCCAGAACTCGCCCCACGCTGATTTTGCCCAGAGCGAGCCTGTGATAAGAGTAAGGACGGCCAATATTACTCCGATTTCTGATGCCGCAACTGCTCTCGTATCCCATGTTTCCCGCTTTGTCCTGAGATACATTATACTGGAAACAAATACAATGGCGAAAGCCAGATAAGCCGTGACAGCTATTGGAACATGAAAGTAGAATATCTTGAAGTTCAGGGGATCGCCACCTGCATCCATGGGATTGATGGGAACAGGGGCAATGAAAAATATCAAGTAGATTGAAAAAACTATTGCTATTGCTGTTAATGAAAAAAGTATTTTTTTAAACATGTTTAACGATAAATGTTTAAGTTTCTTCCCTATATTAATTTCCATTTACAAAACGATTAAATATTTCTTATTTTTTTTATATTTTTTAAGCAAAAACCACTTAAAGGATTCATTTCAATTTATTTGTGCATATCGTTTTCCATAGATAAAGGTTAAAAATGACCCCAGACCAAAAACATAATATCCTTATTTTCTTGCTCGTGATGGCTTTTTTCACAGGCGCGACAATTCAATTAAGCGAAGGGTCTGTGCTTATAGGGGTTATGATGTTCCTGATAGCTCTTGCATTGACTACAAAAATACGACTCAGCGGCACATATATTACAAAAAGCTCAAAATTTTTTATTGTTCTGGGCTTATTGATTGTGCTCGCGGATGTTGCATACAACCTGAAAGCAATGAACCAGCTTGGTACACTGGACTCGATGACATTTTTCATGGGAGCATCTTTTATGGCATACGGCACAAACCAATACAGGCGGATGGGTGAATTTGGGATATATATGTCAGGGACTTTTATAGTATTGTTCCAGTTTTTTTATTCAGTACTCCCCTCGCTGAACAATAATTTCATCCACGTTTTTGATCATTACTTTGTATTGCTTCCTTCACTTGCCATTGCTACTTTCTTTACAAATATTGACATACATGTAATTGCTACTGAAACTGTTCATTTCAAAGGATTTGAAGACGCCACTGTCGTAGTCGGGGGTCCATGCTCAGGTCTCTATTCAATGTTTCTGCTAATAGGCATAATTGTGGGATATGCCAAGATGGAGAGCCTGAAGGATAAACGCAGGATAATTTTATTGGTTGTTCTTGCGATATTTGTTGCATATATAGCCAATCTGGTAAGGGTAGCAGTTCTTTTTAATGTGGGCTACTATTATGGAATAGAAAAGATGATGTTTGTTCATGTGCACCTGGGCTGGATAATATTTGTAATAACAGCTTTTAGCATAATGATGATTTTGAATAAAACAAAATGACTGGCATAGAAATGATATTAAATTTAGAGTCTGCAATACAATCCTCTGCCCCTTTAATAACCACACTGACAAGCCTGTTTTTTACCATCTCTGTTTTTCGCCAGTACTCAAAAAGGAAGAAAATATATCAGTTCATCTGGGGAACCGGACTTCTTATTTTTTCAGTTACCACCCTACTTGAGTTTATTTCTGAAATATACGGATGGACTATACCCATGTACCGGGTTTACTACATACTGATAGCCTCTCTCGTTGCCTTTCTGGGACTGGGAACCGTTTATCTTTTCAATAGAAAATCAGGAAGATATTTAACAGTCTATTTTGCGGTAGTTATTACAGTTTTGATCATTTCAACTATGAATGCCGATGTCGCCTCTGAAAAACTGAAAGAAAGAACCGTAGGAGGCAGTGCCATGCCTGCCAATGTCAGGATAATTTCCCCGTTCCTAACGATTCCCGGTTCCATCGCATTGATCGGCGGTGCGTTATATTCCTGGTACATCGCGCGAAGAAACTATAACTTATTCATCGCGATAGGTGCCCTTCTGGTGGCATCCGGAGGTGGTCTATCCAGATTCGGCATGGAATGGGCGCTGTATATGCTTGAACTGCTTGGAGTTGCTGTAATGTACATCGGGTTTATTAAAAGTGAAGATGTAATAAAAACGCGTGTTTAGTTTCGTTTTCTTAAAGGAAAAACCAATTAAATAAGATAGAATATAGTTAATATTAAATACCCCTGATTCTGTGAGGAAAAAATTACGAATAAACTGTATAAAAAAATCTTAGTAGCAACGGATGGATCAGACTACACCAAAAAAGCGACAAACCATGCAATAGAGCTTGCAAAGCTTTCGGGAGCGGAACTTCATGCGATTTATGTGATAGACACAAGATATAGCTGTGGTCCAGAATCCTGCATTCTTACCGATACATCCCCTGAAAGGGTGAAGAGTATTCTGGGATGCCAGGGAGATACAGCCATAAAATATATCGAGAAATTGGCAAAGAAAGAAGGTATCCATACTGAAAGATGGATAGTAGAAGGGAATCCGGCTGATGAGATAGTAAGGCTTGCAGAGGAACAGTCAGTTGATCTGATAGTAATGGGCACACTGGGCAGTAGCGGCATTGAGCGGTTTTTACTCGGAAGCGTTGCAGATAAAGTGATAAGGACATCAAGGATTCCTGTTTTGACTGTAAGAAAATAATTTAATATTGAAATGTTAACATATGAAATTATATTTATGAATGGTGATGAAATAAATGAACATATTAGAAAGATTGTTTGGTAAGAAGAATAAAAGAGATACAATGGAGAATAGAAATAGAACTATAAAGGTTAGACTCACAAGTATGGTAGGGGATACAAATAGATTAATGAATATTCAGGAACTGAAAAAAGATTATCATGACTATTTATTAATAGATTCTAAATCTGGAGAAAGTATAGATATAGAAAAATTGGAGAATTTAGATACAGAGGAAGTAGTAGTCAAAAAACGTGACGAAGAATGTTGTTAGAATCTGAATACATATTAAAACTTAAGACTATATAAATATGTACGAGACGAAAAATAAAGACATAATAAAGATTAATATGTCATATAGTAAGTCAACAAATTATCTAATTTTATTTACTATATTTTTTTTAGTGCAAGTAATGATCCTGGGGACTGATCATATTAAAGGAATTATAGTATATTTTGGTTTTGTGATAATTTTAATTTTTATGATTTTCTTACTAAGATTGTTTAGTAAAAAATAGGTGATTATGATGCTATTGACTCAGGTACCGGATTAACATGATTTATTTATATATTGCTTTCGGTATCGTATGGATTGTATTGCTGGCTTATCTCCTAAACATATTTCGATTGCGAAGGGCATTAAATAACGAACTTAATACCTTAGAAAAGTTAAAATAATAATTATAAAAGGATTTAAAACATGCCAAAAGACCCTGTATGCGGAATGTATGTGGATGAGAAGACCGCCATAAAAAAAGTAATTGGAAGTAGAACTTACTATTTTTGCAGTGAAAGCTGCCTAAAGACGTTCGAAGACCCCGAAAAAGAATTAAAAAGCATGAAGCACAGGGTTACGATAGCCCTTTCAGGAGTGCTTTTGCTTGCAGCCCTTCGAGTAATAGCGATGTTCAGTCTGGCTGCTGGAGTTACGCTGGTCACGTGGGCACCTATCCCTTCGCTTCCATGGTTCACCTGGGGCTACTGGTTGTTCATACTGACTACACCAGTCCAGTTCATAGGCGGCTGGAGTTTTTATACAGGCGCTTATACTGCTCTAAAGGCAAGAAGGGCAAACATGGACTTGCTGATCTCAATTGGAACCCTGACCGCATATTTCTTCAGTGTGTTTGTGCTATTTTTCCCGGATATTCTGCCTGTAAAGGAAAAGGATGTTTATTTTGAGGTAAGCGCGGTCATAATCGCCTTTGTACTGCTCGGGAAATTCATGGAAGATTATATGAAAACCAGCACCTCGGCTGCTGTAAGAAAGCTCATGGATCTACGCCCAAGCATGGCGAAGGTTATCAGAAATGGCGAAGAGGTTGAGATTCCAGCAGAGAGCGTCATGGTAGGTGAGATTGTTGTGGTGCGCCCCGGCGAGAAGATACCTACAGACGGCGTGGTCGTGGAAGGTCAATCGGCTGTGGATGAAAAAATGATATCGGGCGAAAGCATGCCTGTTGAAAAGAAAGCAGGAGATAACGTGTTTGGAGCCACAATGAACAAGGTGGGCATGCTGAAGTTCAAAGCCACGCAGGTCGGGGCTGATACAACGTTGATGCAGATAGTAAAGATGGTGGAGGAAGCGCAGGCTTCAAGCGCGCCTATACAGAGAATGGCAGACCGCATCAGCGCATATTTTGTGCCTGCTGTGATTATCACGGCGTTTCTCACATTCGCAATATGGTATTTTATCTTTGGAAATTTCACGGCTGGGCTCCTCGCGTTCGTTGCGGTCCTGATCATTTCATGCCCGTGCGCGCTTGGTATTGCCACACCCACGGCTCTAATGGTAGGTGTGGGAAAAGGCGCAGAAGCGGGGATATTGATACGGGGTGGAGAGTATCTTGAGCGAGCGCAGAACCTTCAGATTGTAGTATTTGACAAGACAGGTACCCTCACGAAGGGAGAGCCTTCTGTCACCGATATACTTTCGGAGAATAGCAATGAAGTATTGAGGCTGGCTGCAATAGCTGAGAACGGCTCGGAACATCCGCTGGGCGAGGCGATTGTCAGAGCTGCGAAGGAAAAAGGTATTGATGTAAAGGATGCAGAATCTTTTGAGGCTGTGCCCGGACATGGCATCAGGGTGGTCATAGAAGGGAAGGATGTGCTTGTGGGTAACCGCAGGCTGATGCAGGTCAATGGTATCGACACGTCGCATCTTGAGCAGAATATCCAGGCACTTGAAAGTCAGGGAAAGACCGCAATGATCGTTTCCGCAAACAAGAAGGTCATGGGCATAATAGCAGTTGCAGATACCCTGAAGGAGAACTCAGCTGAAGCTGTGGCTGAACTAAAAAAGATCGGGGTTGAGACAATCATGCTCACCGGGGATAATGAGAGAACTGCAAAAGCGATTGCACTGCAGGTCGGAATAGAGCGCGTTATTGCAAATGTGCTTCCCGGAGAAAAGGCTGGCGTAATAAAAAAATTGCAGGCAGAGGGAAAGGTCGTTGCAATGGTAGGGGATGGCATAAATGATGCTCCGGCTCTTGCGCAATCAGACATCGGGATAGCAGTAGGCAGCGGCTCTGATGTGGCAAAGGAGACAGGGGGAATAGTTTTGATCAAAGACGACCTCAGGGACGTGGTGGCTGGAATCAAGTTGAGCAAAGCCACGATGAAAAAAATAAAGCAGAACATGTTCTGGGCGCTTGGATATAATACTGCAGCAATACCCATAGCGGCCGTCGGGCTATTGAATCCAATAATTGCTGCTGCTGCGATGGCAATAAGTTCACTCTCTGTTGTGGCAAACTCGGCGTTGCTCAAGAGATTCAAGATCGAAAGAGAGGTCTGATCATTGACACGGTTACGTGTTTAAGTATGTCATAAAAACAAACGGTAAAAAAGACGAGTTCAACCCTGAAAAAATCAGAGGATTTCAGGAATATAAGGAGTAAAACTGGACTAAAAGATCGAAAAATAAAAAAATTGCTGGAAGAGGTCCGGAAAATTTGTTGTTGATGAAAAATCGAAATCACAAGATTATGGACGAGAAACAAGAGTACTACTCACTTGTAAAAAATGTGTTTAAAATATTAGCTCCTTTTTATGATACTGTAACTATGCCTTTCTCAGGAATAAGGGATATGGTAGTGGATTTTACTAATGCAAGAAATGGTTCAGGAATACTGGATGTCGGTACAGGAACAGGAAAGCAGGCATTTGCATTTGCGAAGAAGGGGTATGATGTTACTGGTATCGATTTGTCAGAAGCAATGCTCAAAGTTGCCAGTAAGAAAAATAATTATGAAACTGTGAAATTTGCAGTCGCAGATGCTTCAAATCTGCCTTTTAAGGAGAGCAGCTTTGATGTTTCCGGTTTGTCCTTTGCCCTGCATGATATGCTTCTTCCTATAAGAGAAAAAGCATTGAAAGAAATGGTCCGAGTCACCAAACCAGGGGGAATGATAGTGATCGTTGATTATGCTCTGCCTGAGAACAAGATCGGTAGATTCTTGATTTATCACTTTGTTAAACTCTATGAGGGCAAATACTACATAGAATTTATAAAATCTGAGTTTGAAGCATTGCTCAAAAAATCTGGGATCGAGATAACCGAGAAACTTCCTATATTGCTTGGGGCCGGGAGAATCTTAAAAGGAATAAGTATAATTCAATTAAAAAAGGGAGAACAGAATCGCACATCACAAAAATAAGCGGAGTTATGGATTGGAGATTAAATCATCGCACTTCCCGGTCCATACCAATATAATATACCTTTGGCTTCGTTCCCAGATCAGGTTTAAGAACGTTGATTCTTTCTTTATCCAGTATTTTATTGACTGCACTTTCAGGGTCCTTCAGGTCTCCGAATACCCTTGCCCCAACAGGGCACGCCTGGACGCACGCAGGCAAAAGACCTTTGGTAATCCTGTGATAGCACCAGGTACATTTATCAGCAACACCGCCACCTAAATTGGGGTCTTGTTTGTAGTGCAGGCTCTCTTTCGAGTTGAAGTATCTGGCGCCATATGGGCATGCCATGATGCAATACCGGCAGCCAATACAGTAATCATAATCCACAAGAACTACACCGTCCTTTGTTAAATATGTGGCTCCGACAGGACATACCTGAACGCATGGTGGGTTATCACAATGATTACATAATTTAGGTACATAAAAACCCTTTTTGATATCTTCAGCAGGAATATCATCATTAAATCCCTCCACGCCTCCATTTGGAGAATCAATTTTTGTTTCTCCATCTTTTTTAATACGATATCTTTCAACCCAGGTTCTATACCACGGTTCCTCGAAGGGAACATGGTTTTCAAGTTTGCATGCATATGCGCATCTGCCGCAGCCTATGCACTTATAGTTATCAACCACGAAGCCCCAATAATGTTCATTCCAATTATAATTTTCTTTATCAGACAAGTTAGCCGCAGCAATGCTGTTTTTAACAAGGGATTTGATGATAACGATGCCAGTCGCGGCTCCTATGATTACTTTACATCCGATTTCAGTAAATTCTCGTCTGGATATGTTCATTTTTTCACAGATCGACTCATGCTGCTCCTGCATAGAATGAGATGGATCTCACGTAATCCGGGTCTTTCCACTTGAGAGCATAAACCGCGCCCTCTTTCACAATAATATCAATAGCAGGTAAAGGAGATGGCGGCGGTCCTGAGATCACCGCCCCTGTATTTGGATCAAACCTGCCTAAATGGCAGGGACAGAATATGAGATTTTCATCGGGTTTCCAATAAGCGATGCACCCAAGGTGCGTGCATACTGATCCAAATGCTCTCCAACCAGCAGGCATCTTTAAAAGGACGGCCGCTTTGCCGTTGAACATGAACTTTTTAGCACTTCCGGTTGTAACCTCATCCACTAAAGCTATTTTTACCTCACTTGAGGTAGCCTTCACACTTGGCGGCCATAAGTATTTCAATATTGTAGCCACAACCCCTGAAGCAAAAAATAATGAGACCAGACCAATTAAAAATTCACTAAATTTTCTTCGTGAAATCGTAAAAGTAATTCTATCAGTCATAATTCCCCCTATAGTTTCGTGCTGCAACTGCATTTTTACTTACAGTTATAAAATAGTGACCTGATTTCACACACATTATTTCAAATCAAAAGAACACTTTCATTCTTCATGGGAGTTTTGGTTTAAAATAATTAAAACCTAAAAGCAAATAAACTCAATAGACGAAAAATTGGAGGTATGCAAGCTTTGAATATATATATTTATAAAATTATGGAGTTTATTATATTCACATCTTATTTAATTTTTATTTTTTTATCGATCCAGATTTGGTTTCTACTGAAACATGTTGATAAAAACAAACTAATGTTAAAAACCTTAACAAATGGATCTTTTTTCAAAAATAATTGCATTTATGTTTTCCTTTTTAGTATATTTTTTATGATCCATGAGTTTTTAGAAGGAACAACTATCCTGAACGCCTCATTATATTTTGAATTCTTTGAAATGCTTGCGTTTTTATGTCTTTCATTATTTGCATTTGAATGGTATTGTATGTTAAAAGAGTTCTCGAATAAGACATCTTTGCTTCAAGAGCTATCTGCAGAGTGATTATTCTGAACGATGCTTGCTCTACCACAGGTTTATTTTGATATAAGCATATTCTGGGTGCAATGAAAAAGATACTTCTGACCAATGACGACGGAGTGTATTCTACCGGTCTTAAAGCCGCTTATGATAGCATAAGTGACCTGGGAGAGGTGACAGTAGTTGCTCCATCCTCACAAAAAAGCGGTGTGGGGCGCGGAATATCCATATTCGAACCTCTGCGGGTGTCGCAGGCTAATGTGAACGGTTTCAGGGCGCATGCAGTTGCAGGTACTCCCACGGATTCAGTAATACTGGGGATTTTCGCTATAATGAAAGAGTATCCGGATCTGGTGCTCTCTGGTTTTAACGTGGGGGAGAACATCAGTACAGACACCGTTACCACAAGCGGGACGATCGGTGCGGCTCTCGAAGCTGCAAGCTACGGGATACCGGCTATTGCCGCTTCTTTGCAGGTGCTGGATGAGGGCGATAAGTTCGACGATCACCATGCATACGATTATGACTTTGAAGTTGGCATCAGGATCGTGAACCGGATCGCAAAAAACGTTCTTGATAGAGGGCTTCCTGAGGGGGTTGATCTGCTAAATGTTAATATTCCAAAGCATGCTGACCTGGATACTGAGATCGAGATAACAAGACTTGCACGGAAAATATTCATGACAGGTGTGGAGGAGCGGTTTGACCCAAGGGGAAGACCTTACTACTGGATAAACGGAGAACTTATCCATGATGCAGAAGAAGGGACTGATGTCAGGGCTGTGATGAAAAATGGTCATATCTCAGTGACGCCGCTGTCGCTTGATTCCACAGCCAGGGTGGATTTTAAGGAGATCCAGCGGTTGTTGTAAGTGTGAAACCTGTATAGGGGGCAGTACATAAAATTTATGTTCATAAATAATCATGGCAAGTCTTATATCAATGAATAATCATTAAGAATATATTGTTATGATGGAGACTTTAATTCAACCAGAATTTGTAATGAAGAAATGCCCTAATTGCAAACATTTAATACAGCTAAGAAATGCAGATTTTATCAAAGGAATTGCGATGGTATCATGCGGGGATTGCAAGAAAGATTATTTTACTATTGAAGAAACTCTGTTTGACGTTGTCGAGGGCGCCATTTGACGGATATAAAAGAGATTAAAATGAATAAAAACATACAAAAACTACAAAAAGAAATATTTGATAGTATGAAGAACGATATGGAAGAAAAGGACGTAGAGGCTATTATTGAAAGAAGCGTAATAATGACTTTAAAATATGTTGATACGCAAGTTTCCACACAGAAATTCTTCAAGGACGATTAAGTTGTAAAACCTCAAATTCAGCTCAAGAAAGTGGGTTAGGGGTTTGAGCGGGTAAAGGACTTCCTCTGCTTGCGAGTTCTCTTGGCACAGAAAACCAACCATGTTTTTCTCCTGTGAAAGCAGTGCCTAATCTATCTTGATATTGGTTTCCAGCCCAACCCCTACCTTGCCACCATTCATTCCCCCCTTCCAGATTTACAAAAACTTCAACATAGGCATTTGGTGATGAGGTATAATCCGCATAAATCATGCTTTTGTTGGATTTCTGAGAAAGCACAGGCTCATTTTCAGATGCATTTACTGTATCTATAATATGGTCAGCAATCATTGTTACACTTACTTCTCTATTCCCTATGATAGAAGTCCTGTTATTTTTCCCAGTTGGCAAATCAGTTTTTGGGTCAAGTTCGACGAGAGTGGTTGTTTGTGGAGCAAATTCTTTTGCTGTTATTTTAAACATTTTTCCATATTCAGTTTCGATTATACTGATATTCCAACCATCTGCTTTTTGCTGAGGTGTAAAAAAATCATGTACTGAGTCATCAAGAGCCATAATTACGAGAGTATCATTACCTGGAATCGGAACAATAAATGTCAAATTTTCGAGCGTTGAATTTGTGGTCATTTCAATACTAAAAGTATAATGACTCCTTATGGTGGTGTCTTCATAATTACTTAAACCCGTAATAAAGAAAATAAATAATCCAAAATAATATATAAATAATAAGCCAACTACAAGTATTAAGGCTATTACAAGTTTTTTCGGTTTAGTCCAGTTTCTATTTTTGTTCAACATTGAACGAATTCACAACATGGTCGAAAATGATTTCGGATGCTTTAAATGAAGTTTCCGTATCAGCACCAATATAATCTAATTCATAAGCCATGCCCATCAACAATAAATATTGCCATTTTTGATTTTCATAATTGATCAACCCATTAAGCTTTAGAGCTTTAGTCCGTACCTGTTATATCTGTTTGTTGACTTTCATTCAAATAGATCACGAATTAGGCAGTTACCTTTGTGCCAGCCCTGCCTTCGATCGCTTGCAGGGCTTTATCAAGGCTTGAAATGATCGCATGTTTTCCACCTGATCTAATGAACCACACAGCAGCGAGTATCTTAGGTTCCATGCTGCCTTTCCCGAAATGCCCTTCTTTGATGTACTTCTCTGCCTCGCTAACTGTCATTTCATCAATATCAGCTTGATTTTCTTTCCCGTAAAAAAGCGCGGCTTTCTTTACATCTGTAAGTATGAGATAGGTCTCTGCCCCCACTGCATTAGCAAGCAGGCTGCCTGTCAGGTCTTTATCGACAACTGCTTCGACTCCTGTGAGAAGCCCGTTTCTCCTGATAACAGGTATCCCGCCCCCGCCTGCGGCAATGACTACAATACCTGAATGAACAAGATCTTTGATCGCTTCTTCTTCTACTATCCTTTTCGGCATGGGTGAAGCAACCAAGCGCCTGTACCCTTTTTTATCCATGATCATCCGTATTCCACTCTCTATCATCTTGAGGGCTTTGAATTCAGGATAGTACAGACCTATTGGCTTTGTGGGATTTTCAAAAGACTCACAAGAATCATCCACAAGCACCTGCGTCAATACGGTCACGACCTGTTTATTCATCCCTTTCTCTTTCAACCTGTTGTCAATGGACTGCTGCAATAAATACCCGATAAGTCCCTGCGTCTGCGCCCCGCACACATCAAGGGGCTGGGGGTGGACCAGACCGCACTCCTCCTGCATAGCCAGTATGTTCCCGATCTGCGGCCCATTGCCGTGTGTAATGACGACATCATAACCTTTCTGGATGACCTCAACTATCTCGCTTGTTGTGTTGTCTATCAGCCTTTGCTGTTCCAGCGGATTTCCCTTTTCGGGGTTAAGTATCGCATTCCCGCCTATAGCGATCACGATGGTGCCCATGTTAATTATAGTTAAATACTAAACTTTTTGAACTTATCTTTGCGTCCTTTGCGCTCTCTGCGATGAATAAAATCAAACACCGCAAAGCACGCAAAGAGCGCAAAGTGGACATACAATAACTATCATAGATTAGGTTCTTAACTATAATAGTATTACCATATATATTAAATTACATCTGCATTTTTTATGGCGCGCAGGCTATATAGTTATTAAACCGTTGGATTATTTACCAGAAAGTCATCATAATAATAATAATCTTTAATGAGTATATTAGCAGATTACGTTAGCATCGAACTGGTACGAACTCCAAACGAACTCACGCCATCGGAGTTCGTCAGAGTTCGTTTAGTTCGTTGCTTGGTGAAATAATGCATTTATAAACGAGAACTG
>JAUSDC010000168.1 GCA_030650845.1 Candidatus Methanoperedens sp. | reverse complement strand
ACCCACACTTGATGAGATCAATATTGTTGAGACAAAAGCTTGCGAAGCAAAAGTTTCATTCTTGCTGGGAGTAGGTGGTGGGAAGTCAATTGACATTGCAAAACTTGCGTCCATGCATCTTGACCTACCGTTCATAAGCGTCCCCACAGCTGCGTCGCATGACGGCATAGTTTCCTCCCGCGCTTCGATCATTCGTGAGGGACGAGCGGTTTCTGAAGCGGCGCATACCCCTCTAGCTGTTGTAGCTGATACCGAGATCATTGTAAAAGCACCACACAGGCTACTTGCTGCAGGATGCGGGGATATTATTTCCAATTATACTGCAGTGCGGGATTGGGAGCTGGCGCACAGGGTGCGCGGTGAACCTTTCAGCGAATACGCTTCCATAATCTCAAACATGACAGCAAGGATGTTGATCGAATCCGCGGATACTATAAAACCTGGTATCGAAGAATCGGCATGGAACGTGATGAAAGCCCTTGTAGCAAGCGGCGTTGCCATGAGTATCGCGGGTTCTTCACGCCCTGCAAGCGGGTCTGAGCACAAGTTCAGCCATGCCCTCGATGAGATCGCGCCAAAACCTGCCCTGCACGGTGAGCAGTGCGGTGTCGGGACAATTATGATGATGTACCTGCACGGTGGCAACTGGCAGGAAATCCGTAACGCCCTTAAGTTAATTGGAGCGCCGGTAAATGCCCATGAACTTGGTATAAAGGAAGAATATATTATCGAAGCACTCCTTCATGCCCACAATATCCGACCAGAGAGATATACCATACTCGGAACAGGGCTTACGCGTGAAGCAGCACTGAATGTCGCCAGGATCACAAAAGTGATTTGATCATAATAAAAATAAACAGGTGAATTATATGGAAGAATCAGATACAATAATAACATTGATTGGAACAAAACTAGCAAAAAAAGATAACGAATTCGAATTTAAAGGTGGTGCAAAGGAGTGTGAACCATGCAGGTTAAATAAAACCTGCCTCGATCTTAACATTGGAAGCAAATACAGGATAACTGCCATACGAAATGGGGGAAAACTTGATTGTTTTGTGCACGACGCCGGGGTCCTGGCCGTAGAAGTTATTGAATTGCCTGTTGAAATAAGCGTTGAATCAAGGAAAGCCATCAAAGGCTCAACAATAGCATACGAGCCTGTGCCCTGCAATATAACGGGCTGCGATAATTTTATCATGTGCCGCCCTTCAGGGCTAAGGCGGGGAGATAAGTTCACTGTTGTAAAAGTAAGTGGAGACGTATCAGGTTCATGCGATAAGGGTTATTCATTAAAAGTGGCTGAGGTGAAACGGACAACATGAATAAGATGGATGAGAATAAGTGCACAGGCTGCGGGAAAGAATTGAACATCAAGAATCGATATCCAGTATATTCAGCGCGTCTTGCTGTGACAGGATACAGGTGCAAAGAATGCCATGAGAAAGGTAAATCCCCCCAGACCAGGAAGCGGGAGGAGGAGATGAGCAATTTCATACAAGACGTGCCAAAACCTGAGAACATAAAACAGGATATCAGAAGATCGCTGGAAAAGAAATAAAGATGTTAACAAAGCTTATTTCAGAACTTACGCCTGATGAAACAAATAGGCTGCTGAACCGGGGCAAAGGGCAGATATCAGGGGTAACTCAGTCTGTTGTTTCTATAATGGAGGATGTGAAGAAGAACGGGGATGAGGCACTTTTGCGCCTTACTCAGCAATTCGACAAGGCTGCAATAAAAGATATTGAGGTTTCGCGGGAAGAGATAAACTTAGCTCTAACTGCTGTGGATAAGAAGTTCATATTACATCTTAAAAAGGCTGCGAATGATATCCGTGAGTATCACCAGGCGCAGATGAGCAAGGACTGGATGACCGAGTTCGCTCCTGGACTCGTAATGGGGCAACATATTTCGCCTCTTGAATGCGTGGGCGCTTATGTCCCGGGCGGAAGAGCAACGTATCCCAGTACTGCGTTAATGACAGTAATACCTGCAAAGATCGCAGGAGTGGAAAATGTGGTGGTATGCACTCCACCAAAGCAGGACGGAAGTGTTAATCCGCTTACGCTTGCAGCAGCATCTGTTGCTGGCGCAGACAGGGTGTTCCGGATCGGTGGAGTTCAGGCGATCGCTGCTATGGCTTACGGGACAATGACCGTCCCGAAGGTGGATAAAATAGTGGGACCGGGCAATGTTTATGTTACCGCGGCAAAGATGGCATGCGGTGCTGCTATTGATTTTCCTGCAGGACCCAGTGAGGTGCTAATTATTGCAGACAACTCGGCAAGGGCGGATTATATCGCAGCTGATATGCTTGCCCAGGCAGAGCACGATCCTGATGCCGTCTGCGTTCTTGTTTCAACATCAGAGGAACTGGCAAAAAAAGTAAGATATAATATGGAACTTCAATTGAAGACCTCTGCAAGGGTTGATATTATCAAGAAATCGCTTGATAATGCGGCGATCCTCGTCGGTACCCTTGATGAGTGTATCATGTTCTCAAACAGGTTCGCGCCAGAGCATCTTGAGATAATGGTTGATATGAATATCCTGGGGAGGATCCGGCATGCAGGTTCGATATTTGTAGGAAATTACGCGCCCGTGGCTGCTGGCGATTACGCTTCTGGAACGAACCATGTACTTCCAACCGCAGGATATGCCCGCGTTTTCTCAGGGCTGAACACAGACCACTTCGTGACAAAGTCAAGCGTGCAGATGATCGATAAGAAAGGGCTTGAAAGTTTAGGAGATACTATCATCGATCTTGCCGAGGCAGAGGGGCTCCCGGCACATGCGAATGCTGTGAAGATCAGGCAGAAGTGAGATTGGCATGAAATTCGCCGCCAGCGACCCCATGCTAGCATATTTTAGCACCCTTGAAACCGAACTCAACCGCGCCATTGATATCGCCAACGGCGCCCGCGCAAATGGAGCCGATCCGACGCCTTCAATTGAAATACCCATAGCAAAAGATCTTGCAGACCGTGTCGAGAAACTCATAGGAGTAGAGGGCGTGGCAAAGCGACTTCGTGAACTGGAATCTTCCATGTCCCGTGAGGAGGCATCATTGCAGCTTGGTGTTGAAGTTGCCAGCGGAAAGATCAAGCAGTTCGAATCAAAAAAGGATGCCATTGAGGCTGCAGTTAGAATATCGATGGCTGTTCTCACAGAAGGCGTTGTAGCCGCGCCGATCGAAGGCATTGCAAAGATAGACCTTGCAAAGAACGACGACGGAACGGAATATATCAGGATATATTATGCAGGACCGATACGAAGCGCGGGCGGCACTGCTCAGGCGCTTTCTGTCCTGGCTGCTGACTATATTCGCGGAAGCCTGGGAATAAACCGCTTCATCCCGAGACCTGAAGAGGTAGAGAGATACGTTGAAGAGATCGGTGCATACCACAGGAACGTCCATCTCCAGTACCTGCCCACAGATGATGAAATAAGACTTATCGTCAGTAACTGCCCGATTTGCATAGATGGCGAGCCCACGGAAGAAGCTGAAGTAGAAGGGCGCCGCGACCTGCAGCGTGTTGAGACCAACAGGATACGCGGCGGAATGGCGCTTGTTATCGCAGAAGGCATCGCGCTCAAAGCCCCGAAAGTAAAAAAGCATGTGGATAAACTGAAGCTTCCTGGATGGGATTTTCTTGAGAAATTCGTGGTTACAGTGAAAACGGACGACGCCTCGGCGCAGCTTAAGCCCAAGGATAAATACCTTCAGGATCTGATAGCAGGAAGACCTGTTTTCTCATATCCTTCACGACCTGGAGGATTCAGGCTCAGGTACGGCAGGGGCAGGAATACGAGTTTTGCAGCTGCGGGCTTAAGTCCTGCTACTATGGTAATGGTGGACGATTTCATAGCAGCAGGCACGCAGCTAAAAGTGGAACGTCCTGGAAAAGCGGCAGCTATTGGACCTGTGGATACGCTAGAAGGACCGACAGTTCGACTATTCAACGGGGATGTGCTGAGGGTGGACACAGCACAGGAAGCTCTCAGGATCAGACCATCAGTTCAGAGGATCCTTGATATGGGTGAGATCCTTATCAACTTCGGGGATTTTCTTGAGAATAATCACCCTCTTGTGCCATCGTCATACTGTTATGAATGGTGGGTGCAGGAACTTGCTGCTAAGGTGCCAGTAAAAGAACTGGGTGATTTGAAAAACCCTGACCAGAAAACTGCGCTCTCGTTATCTGATACATACAAAGTGCCGCTGCATCCGAAATACACATACCTCTGGCATGATATTACTCTTGATGACCTTACAGCGCTTGCCGAATACATCCAGAAGAATGGGAAATTTGAAGAAAAACTGATGTTCCCTCATGATGATAAAATAAAAATCATCCTTGAAACTCTTCTTGTGCCTCATATAGTCCGCGAAAAACAGATAATCATTGAAGAACCGCAGCCTCTTATCAGATGTCTGGGGCTTAATGCCGACCTTAAGAAGACATGGACATCTCCTGAAAAAGATATCATGGATACGGTCTCAAAACTCAGCGGGATAACCATCCGCAGGCGCGCACCTATAAGGATCGGGGGCAGGATGGGGCGACCCGAGAAATCCGATAAGAGAGAAATGAAACCTGCGCCGCATGTGCTTTTCCCGATAGGCGAAGCCGGAGGGCGGCGAAGATCGCTTCAGACCGCTAAAGATTATGTAGAGGAGGAGGACAACGGCGACCAGAGGAATAATGAATTCAGGACAGGACTTACAGTCCAGAAAGAAAAAGTGGGGACGATCAAAGTCCAGATTGGAGAACGTATCTGCCCATCGTGCAAGATAAGGACGTTCAAGAACAGGTGCGCCTGCGGGAAGTTCACTCAACCATTTCTTAAATGCCAGTCATGCGGGATCGAAGTCCAGAAACCGGTGTGTCCGAAGTGCCAGAAAGAGACGTCCTCTGTCACAGAGATGGATATAGATTTCAAGTCAGAATGCTTGCTTGCGCTCAAGAACCTCGGGGAAAGGGATAACCTGGTGTCGATAAAAGGAGTTCTTGGTCTCATGTCAAAGAACAAGACCCCTGAGCCGCTTGAGAAAGGGGTATTGCGGGCAAAGCACGGTATCGTGATGTTCAAAGACGGAACAGTGAGGTATGACCTTTCTGACCTGCCGCTCACGCATATCAAGCCGAAGGAGGTCGGCGTTCCCGTGGAGAAACTCAAAGAAATGGGATATGAGTTTGATGTATACGGAAAACCGCTTGTTGATCAGAACCAGATACTTGAACTCAAGGTGCAGGATATCGTTGTTTCAAAGGATTGCGGAGAATATTTGCTCAAGACAGCAGGATTCATTGACGACCTGCTGACGAAGTATTATAAAGTCGATCCATACTACAATATCAGCAGCATCAGTGAGCTTATCGGGAAACTTGTGATCGGACTTGCACCGCATACCTCGGCGGGCGTTCTTGGGAGGCTGGTGGGTTTCACTACAGCGTCCGTGGGCTACGCGCATCCTTTTTTCCATGCAGCAAAGAGAAGGAACTGCGATGGCGATGAAGACTGCGTAATGTTATTGATGGATGGGCTCCTTAATTTCTCGCGCTCCTACCTCCCTGACAGGCGCGGCGGGCAGATGGATGCGCCTCTTGTGTTGACCTCGCGCATCGACCCGAATGAAGTGGATAAGGAGGCGCATAATATCGATGTGCTCTTCCAGTATCCCCTTGAGTTCTATGAGGCTACACTGAAGTACACGAATCCGAAAGACATCGTGAAGATCATGGATACAGTTAGCGGAAGGCTTGGGAAACCTTCACAGTACGAGGGATTCGGCTTTACCCATGACACCACAGATATTGCAGCAGGTCCGAGGAACAGCGCGTACAAGACACTGGGAACGATGATAGAGAAGATGGAAGCGCAGCTTGCTCTTGCGCGCAGGATCAAGGCTGTTGACCCGCAGGACGTGGCAGAGCGTGTAATAGAATCGCATTTCCTTCCAGACCTGATAGGCAACCTGCGCTCGTTCTCAAAACAGAAAGTGAGATGCACGAAATGCAATGCGAAATACAGGCGCCCTCCGCTGCGAGGGACATGCCCGAAGTGCGGGGGGAATATCGTGCTTACGGTGCATGAGGGTTCGGTGAAGAAGTATCTTGAGACTTCTTTGCGCATAGCGGATGAGTATAATGTAAGGCATTATACGAAGCAGAGGCTTGAGTTGCTGGAGCTTGAGATGAAGTCGCTTTTTGAGAGCGATAAGGTGAAACAGAAGGGGCTGGCGGACTTTATGTAAGGGAAAAAATGATTAAAAAGGAGATATGAAAATGGCAGAATGTATAAAATGCGGTGAATATACAAAATTCAATGGTGGACTTTGTTCAAAATGTTACGCTGAAAAACAGATAGATAATACGACTGGTAAGTCCTATTATCCTAAAGAAAAAGAAACAAGAGGAGATGTTGGAGGTTTAAACGATAAAGATTACAATTATCGATATGGAATGATTAAAGGCAGAATTGCTGAAACATTGGTGCAAGAATTGTTTTTGGCTTTAGGATATTCTGTTTTTCGATATGGAATGGAAAATACTGTACCTGGCATTATGGAGCTATTAAAAGGAGTCAGAACGGACGTAGCAAATGAAATAAGGAGAATGCCAGATTTCGTTGTTCAGAATCCAAAGAGTGGAGAAGTATATTTTGTTGAGGTGAAATTTAGAGCAAGTGAAGAATTCAGTTTGAAGGATTTGCCTAAAGATTATCCATATAGAAACGCCTACATTATTCTGGTCTCAAAAAAACATATTAAGTGTTTAACGGTTGAAGAGTTGGAAACAGGAGAGGAAATTACACCAAGTTCAAGAAATTATTTAGGAAATCGCAAAGAGTTTGATTTAGACAAACAAACAATTATAGACTTTTGCGATTTTGCAGTTCAATTCTTTCAAACTGTATGAAGGAATAAAAATCCGTGCGAATCCGTCAGTTCCGTGTAATCTCGTTCCGTCCCCCCTGCGCACACAAACAGGCGCAGGCACAATCCTTCCAGATACCCGGCGCGCCCGAGGAAGGCATTCAGGGCAGAACGCCGCTACTGCACGGCGCCGGATTTTAATAAATATTATCTAATACAAACCTTTCCAATGTCTGCGCCTGTTATACTGCTGACATCTGCGCGGTATATTTTGACTGATATTTCTGATTTCGGCGCCGAATTTTTATGCAAAATCTCGATAAAAGCAATAACAAGACTTTTATAGATTCAGGATATATTATTTTTGATTATTATGAGAAAAGAAATTTTCAGCAGGATTGTGTGCGATCCTGATATTCTCAGTGGAAAACCTGTAATTAAGGGAACAAGGATATCTGTAGAATTATTGCTTGAACTTTTGGCAAACAATTGGACACACGAAGAAATCATTGAAAATTATCCGTCCATCACAGAAAAAGACATCTTTGCGGCATTAGAGTATTCGTTATCTCTTTTGAAAGAAGAGCATATTTACATAATTCCGCAAGAGGCAATCGCTTGAAGAACTTGATATTCTTAGCCGATGAGAATATCCCTTTATTGGTTATCAAAGAACTTCGAAAAACGGGATTTAATATTATTTCGGTTGCAGAAAATTATAGAGCGTCGAATGATGAGGAAATATTGGATTTGTCGGAATTTTGTGGTTATGAACAGCGATAAAGTGAGAACAGTAAAATTTTTATAGTTTATAAAATAAAAATTCCATGCTTATCCGTCCGATCCGTGTAATTCGTACCCCATCCCATGACCGCCACCCCCGCGCACGCAAACAGGCGCAGGCACAGCCCTTCCAGATACCCCGGCGCGCCTGCGGAAGGCTTTCAGGGCAGACTGCCGCTACTGCAACAATTGATCTCAAGTTAAATTCCGCCATCGGCGGCGCCTCACCGGGGTCTGGGGTCGCACCCCAGCGCCGTTTAGATAATATTGAACGAAAGTGTTAATAGTACGCTCATCTGCCTGAAAGGGTTTATTATACATGGCTGGCGGTGCGAATGCGGTAATGAACATAGCGACCCTCAAGATGTGGATAACATCGTCAAATATTTCAAAGCTGTAATTTTTCCTGTTCCCACAAATTCAGAAGCGTGTCCGGCGATACACCCCGGAGTCTGGCAAAAGCCTTGATCTTTTCGGATAATTGCTTTTCACCTGCGAAGTATGTCACTTCGGACTGGATATCGACTTCGAATTCTGCTGGTTTTGTCTCTTCCCATGTCCATGCGTCATCGTAATCGCTTTCTTTTTACTTGTTCAGGTTCAATGAGATAATTTTCTTCTGATATTACCGACCGTCCGATCTTTTTCTCAGCATCGAGTCTTGCATTTCCAGCCACTCCGCCACCTTCTATTGCTGCGGTTTTGCATTCCGGGAAATTCTCTGCATTTTTGCTTCTTGTTATCTCTGTTGTTACTTTTTCTCCAAGCATTGTGAAGATAAGCTCAAGATCATTCATGTGGTCTCTCAGGTTCTCTTTTTTAAGGTTTTTATGATTCTTCTGTCAATTCCTGGCGAATGGCTATGCCTCTCACCCGTTTTTCGGTCCACTCCTGAGAGTACCCTTTCTGTTCATAAAGTTGTTTCATCCTTTCCTGGGCTAATTCCGGATTCTCTATCTCCTGTACACGCTCATAGCCGACTTTTGCAAGCCATCTCTTGAAGGGTTCGGCTTTTTTTGAGGGTATTGATTGAATAAGTCTAAATGCATTTTCTGTATTAACACAGTCCGTATTGTAATATTTGCCATCTGAAGATGGTAATTTCAGTTGTAAACAAATTGTTAACAACTGAGTTTCTCGACTTTTCAAAACCCCCCAATACTGTCTTGGACTACTGCTATCTGTAAGTACCTGGATTATATCAACCACCGAGAAAAACCACTGTTCATCATGCCATAATCTTCTTATTTTTGCTCCCTCGAAAACAACAAGTGCTTCTTTTGAGTCCATATTTATCTCTCCTCATCAATCCTATTTTCAGGTAAAACTAAGATGTCATCCGGTGGTTAAAAATGTTTGGAGAGCGGGGCGAAAGTGAACTCTAAACTATTAAAATTAGATCAAAACCACTAATCTGTGCCCATCCGTCCGATCCGTGTAATCCGCATTCCGTCCGTTCACCGCGCCCACCCCTGCGCACACAAACAGGCGCAGGCACAGCCCTTCCAGATACCCCGGCGCGCCCACGGCAGGCATTCAGGGCAGACCGTAGTTCATGCACAGCGCCGGGTTTTTAATCTGGATTAAAATCTAAAAGAACCTCTTTTTAATAAAAACCGTTATCAAAAGGACCAGTCCAGCATATTCGAATCCAGGCGACTTTTGTGCTCCAGAAGGCTGATTCTTCTGGTTTTGTGTTGATTCAGTAGATTTTGGACCAACTTGCGTTGATCCCGGAGCTGTCTGTCCAGTTCCTCCAGATGTAAATGCGGAAATCAAACCTCTATGGGTTGCAAAATAGAGCGTATCCCCGGAGATCGCAGGGCTCGTTATATCATCCTTATTATCATTTGTTCCAGTTATATTTCTCCATAAACGTTCCCCGGTTTTAGCATCCAGGGCGTAAATCCAATTATTTCTCGAGCCAAAATAAACCACATCATTTGAAATAACAGCTGATGACGAATAGACAAACCCTGCTGTCTGGAACTTCCATATCAACTTTCCAGTTTCAGAATCCAGTGCATAAAAATAACCATCTTTTGAACCTGCAAAAACCATACCATTCTTGATAGAAGGCGTCGTCTCGACATTATTTCCGGTCGTATACGTCCATTTTACAGCACCATTTGCTGCATTGAGGGCAATAATATTCCCATTATTTGAACCGATATACACGATCCCATTAGAAACCGTTGGGGAGGATTTAATGGGACTTGAACCCGAATCATAAGTCCATTTCTTATTACCGTTTATTGCATCTAACGCAAATACATTACTGTCATCGTTTCCAAAATATATAGTCCCGTCCACAACTGCTGGAGATGAATCAATACCCCTTCCAGATGAATATTTCCATGCCAGTTCGCCTGTCTTGATTTTAATAGCATACAGGTTCCCATCTTTTGAACCCACATAAACTAAATTGTTCACGACTACAGGAGATGATAGATAACCGTCAATAGAATCTTTGAATGTCCATTTAATAGAACCATCCTTTGTGTCAATTGCATAGAATCGTTTATCATCAGGTCCAATATACAAAGTTCCATCAACCACTGCCGGAACCGCTTTAACAAAACCGTTTATTGGAGTCGTCCATATCTTGTTCCCAGACTTAGCGTCGATCGCAAATATCCCATTATTCGATCCAATATATAAAACGTCATTTATTATTACAGGTGATGAATCAGTATCAAATCCCAGATTGGCAGTCCATTTAAGGACAAGAGGTGGTTTTACAGTATCAGCAGTGAAACCAGAATGTGATTCATCGTTTTTAAACATCATCCAGTCTGAAGCATAAACTGGTGTGGTCAACATCAATAGCATTATCAGGAAAATTGGCACTTTCATAATTTCTCTCCTCACTTTGGATTTGTTGTATAGAATTTAGACTTTAAAAACTTAACTGTTATTTTATTTAGCAATCTTCCAGCCCACATTTGCTTTGCGCTGGTTTTATCTGCGGGCGCATCAATGAGTGAAACTATGTCGCTAACCACGGTCGTACGGGATATCCGTTCACGGCAGAAGATAAAATTCAACCCACCTGACAGGCCTACTGCAGTCTGGACAGGGAAGGATATCCTTGATGGGAAACCCATCACAGCACTCACCGTAATATTTCAGACAACCGGATGCCGCTGGAACAACTGCACAATGTGCGGCTACGTGTACGACAGCTCTCGAATGGCGCCGTCCCATGATGAACTGATGAAGCAGTTCGAACATGCTATGATGCGCTGCAAGGATGAGGAGTTCATAGTCAAGATCTTCACGTCAGGCAGCTTCCTTGACGATGGAGAGATACCTACATCCACGAGAATAGAGATGTTATCCCGCCTTGGCGCCGATGCTCGCGTGAAAAAAGTCATAGCAGAAACCAGACCAGAATATGTAACGCAAGAGAAAGTCTCTGAATGCACTGCAGCACTTGATAAAAGGTTCGAGGTAGCTATCGGCTTGGAGACGAGCAATGACATGATACGCAAGGACATCATCAACAAAGGTTTCTCATTCGCGGATTTTGTGAAGGCAAGTGAAATTGCAGAGCAAGAGAATGTAACAGTCAAAGTATATCTTCTTCTTAAACCTCCATTCCTTTCGGAAAGTGTTGCGATCAATGATATCGTAAATTCAATAACTGATGTTGCAAAGTTGGCTGGAACCATATCAGTAAATCTCTGTAACGTCCAGAAAGGAACGCTCGTGGATGAAATGTTCGAGCGCGGGGACTACCGCCCACCGTGGCTCTGGAGTGCAGTTGAGGTCTTGAAGCTGGGAAAAGAAGCAAATCCTGGCACCGTGATTATGTCAGATCCTGTGGCCGCCGGCTCAATGCGCGGTCCGCATAACTGCGGGAAGTGTGATAAAGACGTGGCTGAGGCTATACGCATTTTTTCGACCACGCAGGACACCAGGATATTTGAAGGTCTCAATTGTGATTGCAGGGAGCTCTGGAAAAAAGTGGTCGAGCTTGAGGGTTTCACGTTCGGCGCAGTGATGGTAAAGTAGATAATTGATATTTATTATTGACAGGATAACAGGATTTACACGATCAAAAGTTAAGACGTAGTGGCTGAGTTAGTATGGAGTTCGTACCAGTTCGATGCTAACGTAATCTGCTAATATACTCATTAAAAATCACAATTATTATGTTGACTTTCTGGTAAATAATCCAACGGTTTAATGACGCCATAGTCCTCTATCCCCCATCCCAGGAACTCCTTGATAATGACATAAGCCATCTCAGGCGGTATCGCTCCGACTTCGGTGCATATCAGGTCAATATACTCTCGCGGGGTCACATCAAACGCAGGATTCTTCACCCTCACGTTTGGCAATTCAGCAAGCTTTTCCCTGCTCAAAACCTCTGCTTCGTCCCTCTCTTCTATCTCTACAAGCTCACCCAGTATCGTTCTGGGGCTGAACTTGTATGTCTCGGCAGCGATTATCACGTTCCTCCGTGACTCATGCGCAGCCATTGCAAGTTGCGAAGTCCCGATTTTGTTGATGACAGAGCCGTTCACAGTTACTGCATCTGCACCCATGACCACAATATCTACTTCTTTCATGAAATAACGCACAGCAGAATCAACTATCAGCGAGGTCTTAATACCAAGACTATCAAGCTGCTTTATGGTCAACAGCCCCTGCATCCTGGGTCTTGATTCTGTTGCAATGACTGTGATGTCCTTTCCCTGCGCATGAGCCGTAGCAATGATGGATATTGCAGCCGATGAATTACAGTGGGTCATGATAGTATCCCCGTCCTGCACCCGTTTTGCCCCGATCTCCCCGATCCTCTTAACTGCATTCTCCGAACCGATGATGAACTCATCCGCCAGGGTTTTGATATTCTTCCTTGCTTCATCAACGGTGTTCCCCTTATACCGCATAACGGCCCTTACCGCATTTGGCAGCGATACAGCAGTCGGGCGTGTGCTAACAATCAGTTCTTCTGCGAGTTTCATTTTTTTATTGAACTCAACAATATCATCAGATGCAATCCGTTGTGCATAATCCCGCAGTTCTGCAGCCACAGCCCGCGCCATCCTCCCCGCTCCGCGTATCTCCATGGACTTTATCTTCGCGGCGGTTTCCTTAAGCTGTTTCATCCTCGATCCTCCGGTATATTAGATCCATATTCACGTTCTTTTCCACGAACCTTGCAAGTTCCTCGATACTATCGCCTTCATCCCTGCTTCTAAATATCATACCTTTGCGCTTATATAAATAACCCAAAAATGAGTTCCTGATATTCTCGTTCTCGAACAAACCATGAAGGTAAGTTCCGATAATAAGTCCATTAGGACTCACGCAACCGTCGTCCCCAAAAGCAGGCATTGTGTTTTTCTCATCGATCAGGGTCTCACCCATATGTATCTCATATCCTGTTACCTTTTCATTTTTTATTTGGCCTAGAATAGCACCATCCCCTGATACTCTTTTCTCCACCTGCTCGGTCTTTTTCTTATATTCGCAAAAGCGAGTAGATACGTTAAGAAGGCCAAGACCTTTTACTGAAATTGCGCCGCCTGTACCTTCGACCCCGCTGTCTATTATCTCCTCACCAAGCATCTGGTATCCTCCGCATATCCCGATTATGGGAGTTCCTTTTTTTGCTTCTGCAATTATCTTCATATCCATTCCCCCCTTCAGGTCATTGAGGTCGTCGATGGTGTTTTTTGTTCCTGGAAGGATAATGGCATCATACCCTGGAAGTTCGTCCCCAATATCTACGTAGCTTATATCAGCGTACTTTTCTAGAGGTTCAAAATCGGTGAAATTGGATATGTGTGGTAATCTTACAACTGCGATCCTGACAGGATGATCATTACTGGTCTTGTCTTTAATTGACACAGAATCCTCAGATGGTATTTTGATGTCAGTATAAGGAATAACCCCCAGCACAGGGAGCCCTGTGAGTTCTTCAAGCTGCTTAATCCCTGGCATAAGCAGGTCCATATCTCCCCTGAATTTATTAATGATTATCCCGAAAACTAGAGACCTTATGTCCTCCGGGAGAAGCTCAAGCGTCCCATAAATACTTGCGAACACGCCGCCTCGTTCTATATCACCAACAAGTATAATGTTGGGTTTGACAGCCCTTGCCATACCGATATTTACGATGTCACGATGATACAGGTTTATCTCGGCTGCTCCTCCGGCCCCTTCGATCACTATTACCTCGTACTGTGATGAAAGCCTGTCATAAGCCCCTTTTACGATAGCCATCATTTCATCGATCGAATCATAATATTCTCCGGCTTTTTTATCGGCATAAGGTTTACCAAGCAGGACTACCTGAGAAACGCGGTCCCCTTTTGGTTTCAATAACACAGGGTTCATGTCCTCCGTAGGCTCAACACCTGCTGCTTTTGCCTGAATCGCCTGTGCGATTCCTATTTCCTTACCATCTTTGGTTATCCATGAATTTAGGCTCATGTTCTGCGCCTTAAATGGCGCAACGCTGTATTTTCGAGATATAATTCTGCAAAACGCTGTCACCAGCATACTTTTTCCAGCGTGAGAACTTGTTCCGAAAACCATCAGGTTCTTGGTCATTGATACCTCTTTAATTTGTTCCTGTATAACTGGCAAATACCTGCAAGAAGCACGAACACCAGACCGCCGGTTCCAGGACTGTCAGTGATATAACCCAGAGCATTTTTCCAGCCCGAACTGTATTCACTGAATCCATAATCAAAAGTATATATTATGTTAATGGGCTGTTCTATACTGAGGCTTGCATTCACGAAAGCCATCCTGTCATAGAAAGGATAGAATAGCACAACTCCACCGCCGAACATATCAAGTACAACGTGTGAAGCGAAATAAACAGCAGAAATAATAAAAATTGTTCTGTATTCATAAAATTTCCAACCCAGGATTAAAAACACAACAGGTATGAATATGTTATGCAGTAGCGCCCTGTGCTGTGTCAGGAACGTATCAAGATCTGGAACGACTGCAAGCGGCATCAAAAGAAAAATGTACTTCCAATCTTCTCTTCTGATAACGATCAAAAGGGCAAGAAGTGGGACAATTAAATGTATAGCCCAGTTTGGCATTTATTCTGTTTTATCCATTCTGGTCACGCGCAGCAAAGCATTGACAGTTACACCCTGGATATCTTCAATACCTTTTTTATCAACAAGAACCGCGATGGAAATGGTTTTTCCTCCAGCCCCTTCTATTGCAGACACAGCCTCTGATAGAGTTGTTCCTGTAGTGACTACGTCGTCTATAAGAACACAATTCTTTCCCTCAACCTGTGCAAAATTCTGGCTGATAGTGCCTCCAGTTTCTTTTGAACCGGGCTCCCAGCGCTGCTTGTTTGGATTGTATGTCGCAAATTCGCATCCGAGTTCATCTGCTACAAGGTTAGCAAGTGGTATTCCAGAAAGAGCGACACCTATCACTACATCAACTTCCTCTTCTGGATCAAGACTGTCAAAGATCATGTCTATCAAAGCGCCTGCTATGAACCTCTGCCTGTTCGCGCTTTTTCCGATGTTGCTCCAGTCGACGTAGATATCCTTTGGAGCCTGCGAAGTATCTCTTTTTTTAGCATGTACCAGAAGCCATGTTGCAGTTTCACGCGAAACATTTAATTCATCTGCGATCTGACCCGCAGATAATCCGCCGGTCTGCAGTTCAACTGCTTTCTGGATAAGTTCATCGATTGTTTTCATGATAATCACCGGATTAGTATGGAATAATAATATTACTTTTTCAGGTATATAACAGATTGTTCATATAATCAGTTTTTTGATGCTGCTTTTCTCCTCTTATTCATCTGCGACCCACACACAGGGCACTCATCCCCTTGCGGGAACCTCCTCTTGCATCCGATGCACTGCTTCTCCCAGAGGAGTACGTCCTTGATCTTTCTCTGACCTGCAGGAATAACCCTGATCCCCAACTGGATCGCGGTGTTCTGCACAGCGAAATCATCACTGACAAGAACTGTATCTTCCCGTTCAGAATATTCAAGCGCCTTTGCAAGTATATCTATGTCTGTTTCTGAAAGCTCCTCACTATCGCGTGTGATTCCGGCTTTTGTCTTAACTTTCTTTTTATAACTCTGAAGTGGAGGCTCGACTCTCACATTCATCAATTCCAAAATTGTCCGTGAATTCTCATCGCGAAGTTCTTCTACAACAGAAGGAACGGTAATAACAGTTCCCTCAAGGCGTTTTCTAATGATGAAAAGGGAAGTGTCTGCGATATGGATCATTCTGGAATTCCTATTGATCTCTGATCATAACCTCTAAGTAAATAGAAAAAACAACGAACTGGTGCGAACTGAAACGAACTCTGGATGCATGAGTTCGTATCGAGTTCGTACGAGTTAGTTGTTAATTTTTTCATCATGGATCGATCTCATCCCCATACGCAGTCCCTGGCGTAACTGCTGCCGCTATCGCAGCAGCGATCATCGCTTTATACACATCAACTGCAATGAACGGAAGCGATCCCTTTTCGATCGCTGTCTGGACACTCACATGCAGCACTGCAGCAAGCTGGATCACTCCGAACAGATGAATTACGCCGATCCCGAACACCATCATTACCATTAGACCAGTGAAGCTCCTGGATCTAACATATCTATCAGTGAACCAGCCGATCACCAGCGCCGCTGCAATAAATCCAACTATATATCCACCAGTCACCCCGCTCAACACATCCATTCCGCCTTTCAAGCCGTTGAACCACGGAAGACCTGCTGCGCCTATTCCTGCATATAGACCCTGGCTCAATCCACCGTACCATTTCCCGAGTATGACTCCTGAGAGCAATACGGCAAAGACCTGACCGGTGACCGGTACTGGAGTATACGGGAGATAGAACCTCACCTGTGCAAGAAGTCCTGTAAGGCATGCAAAACCAAAAGCAAGCACGACCTTGTTCGCAAATGTGGATTCAAACCGCCATTTGAAGAAATTATACTTCACATACTCGCATTTTCCGATAATATTTTTTAGTTCGTTATTGAATTCAGACATGCTCTCACCTGTTGTAAACCATTTTGCCAACTTAGGTTTACAATCCATATAAACATTACCTGGGTTGCATATAAATACTAAAAGCTCAATAATAAATATCGGGTACAAGAAAAAATGGGAATAGAACAAATAAGGATAAGGGTTCCTGCGACTTCTGCGAATCTTGGAGCGGGGTTTGATGTATTCGGCATAGCTCTTGGATACCCGGCAGACATAATTGAGGTAGAAAAAAGTGAAAAAACTGAGATTGAGATCACAGGGACTGGAAGAGAGCACATACCCACAGATCCGCGAAAGAACACTGCAGGGATAGTCGCAAACGCTCTTGGAAAAACCGTAAAAATAACCATACACAGGTCAATACCGCTCTCAAGCGGGCTGGGAAGCAGCGCTGCGCCAGCAGCAGGCGTAGCGGTCGCAATTAATCTGATGTTTGACCTTGGTCTTTCTCGGGAGGAACTTGTGCGGTTGGCAGCACAAGGAGAACAGGCAGCATCAGGCGTTCAGCATGCGGACAACGTGGCACCAGCCATCTGCGGAGGTTTTACGATAGTGCATAAGAATAAAGTGATCTCTTTAATGCCCAACAACATTGGCATAGTTGCAGTTCATCCTGAGATCATTGTGAGCACACGGACAGCACGTGCGCTCCTGCCTAAAAAGATGTGGCTTGGCGATGTTTCCTTTAATACAGGTGGTGCAGCGTCTATGGTTGTGGGAATGATGAAAAACGACATTAAGCTCATTGGGGAGAGTATGGAGAACAGAGGTATAGAGCAAGTGAGATCAAGGCTTATCAAGGGCTATCCGCAGGTCAGAAAAAGCGCACTTGACGCTGGAGCCTCTGGAGTTACGATCAGTGGCTCAGGTCCAACGATGATCGCGGTTTGCAGGATGGATGAAAGAGAGAATATAGCACAGGCTATGATCCAGGCGTTCATGGACAATCAGGTAAAGAGCGAGGCTTTCATAACCACAATAGGAAAGGGCGCTGAAATATTAGAAAAGTCGATTGAAAATTAAAAATAAAAACATAGGGGCATTATCATGCCCTATTTTAAAAAAAATGAGATATTAAAAGTTATAATTAGTATCTCTTTGGTTTATGTTTCTGGTAGCATTCCCTGCAATATACCGGTCTATCACCGGATGGTGCAAAAGGTACTTCGGTTTCCTGACCGCAGTCTGCACAGGTTGCCTTGTGCATTTCTCTTGGTCCGCCAAAACCGCCGCCGCCTCTTCCGCCACTTCCGCCTCGGAAGCCGCCTCTTCTATCGTCGCCCATATATTATTTCTCCGTAGTTTATTTTATTTTACTGGATCGCATTACTGCGAACGAACTATTCATTAAAGGGAATTTAATATCTCTTTGGTTTATGTTTCTGGTAGCATTCCCTGCAATATACCGGTCTATCACCGGATGGTGCAAAAGGTACTTCGGTTTCCTGACCGCAGTC
>JAUSDC010000173.1 GCA_030650845.1 Candidatus Methanoperedens sp. | reverse complement strand
GTGTTCGTTGCTATTTTTTTCATACCAGAACGCAAAGATATTTTTATTGTTTGGTTATTAACTATTACTGCTAACTGCAGCCTTTAAAGCCTGATCGATATCCTCTTTGATATCATTCACATCCTCAATGCCTATCGAAAGGCGGATGTAATCCTGTGTCACTCCAGTTTCTTCCTGCTCTTCTGGTGTGAGTTGCTGATGTGTGGTGGATGCTGGATGTATCACAAGGCTCTTAGCATCGCCGATATTTGCAAGGTGCGAGAAGAGTTTGACTGAATTGATGAATTTCTTTCCTGCCTCGTATCCCCCCTTGATGCCGAAACCCACGATCCCACCATAATAGTTCTTCAGGTATTTTGATGCGATCCTGTGATTTGGATTGTCAGTAAGTCCCGGATAGTTGACCCAGCTTACTGAAGGGTGCTGTTTGAGGAATTTTGCTACCTCAAGGGCATTATCTGAATGTTTTCTGATTCTGAGAGGCAGGGTTTCAAGTCCCTGGATAAATTCGAATGCATTAAAAGGACTGAGAGCCGCTCCAATATCCCTGAGCAGCTGCACCCTTACTTTGATTATGAAGGCAACGTTTCCAAGTCCTGGGAAATTCCCGAATGTATCCCAGTATTTCAGCCCATGATAACTGGGGTCTGGTTCTGTGAATTCAGGGAATTTACCGCCATTCCATTTAAAGTTCCCTGAGTCCACGATCACTCCGCCAAGAGATGTCCCGTGCCCGCCAATGTATTTCGTAGCTGAGCTCACGATTATGTCAGCGCCGTGTTCAAAAGGTTTTACAATGCCAATGCCAACTGTATTGTCCACAACAAAGGGAATACCTGCATCGTGGGCTATCTTTGCTATTGCTTCAAAATCAGGCACATCAAGCTTGGGATTGCCGATGGTCTCTGCATATATTGCCCTTGTTTTGGGAGTAATTGCTATCTTGATCTCTTCGGGTTTTGTGGAATCCACGAATTTTACTTTTCTTCCCAGTTTTGGGAATGTGTAGTGGAACAATTGATATGTTCCACCGTAAAGGTTGTTCGCTGATACTATCTCATCTCCGACCTGCGTGATCGCAAGAAGCGCCAGTGTCTCAGCAGCCTGTCCTGATGCCACTCCAAGGGCGCCTGTGCCTCCTTCAAGAGCAGCGATCCTTTTTTCGAATACATCGGTAGTGGGGTTCATTAACCTTGTATAGATATTCCCAAACTCACGGAGCGCAAAAAGGTTCGCAGCATGTTCTGTGCTCTTAAAGACATACGATGTTGTCTGGTAAATGGGCACAGCCCTTGCCTGTGTTGCTGGATCCGGGCTTTCCTGTCCTGCGTGTAACGCTATTGTTTCTAATCTTTGTTTTGACATTTTGTTTCTCCTATTGTTTGATTTTTTAGAAAAGATTGGCTGGATTGGTTAAATATGCACAGAAACAGGCGAGAGTTGTCAGGATGATTAGGAAAACAGAAGGATTGTGGCAAAGGGGTGGGTGTTAGAAAAAAAATCCTGCCCTATTCCAGGGCAGAGAAAAGAATATATGATATTAACAGCGTCCAGATCACGTTAAACGTCTGCGCAATAGTGTATGCCAGAAATGGCGCTTTCCCGATTTTACTAAACTCACGGATGGATGTCTCAGCGCCGATGCTCACGAACGCAAATGCAAATATCCAGGAACGTAACACTTTTGTGGTATTGACGGCATCAGTAGAAAGCAGTCCAAGGGATGCTATTATCGTCACTGCAGCAAAGCCGAGGATGAATTTAGGGAACCTGTCCCAGATCTGACGGGGGCTGACTTTCTCATCGCTTTTTTCAACAACTGATGTGAAGTAGATCGCCAGCAGGAAAGCAACAAAGCCGATGAGCACGTTCTGTGACATCTTGACAACAGATGCTGCTTTCATCGCTTCATCTCCATAGAATTGCCCTGCTCCGACCACAGCCGCTGTGGTATCGATCGTGCCCCCGAACCACGCGCCTGCCCAAGCCGGATTCATACCTATCGCCTTTGCAAGCAATGGCATTCCAAGGAACATGGGTATGACGAATACAGCGATCAGTAATAGCGTCATGTTAAGGTGTTTCTTCTCACCTTTTATAGCCCCAAAAGTAGCGATGGCAGCCGAAACACCGCATATCGAAACTGCTGTCGAGAGCATGTGGGCGAACTTCCGATCAACGCCGAGTCTTCCCGCGACCCAGAGTGATACGTAATAAACGACTATCACCACAACGAGCGCCTGCGCCAGACCGCGCCACCCGTATGCCCATAATGTCCCGATGGATATCTCGGCGCCAAGAAGTACAAGCCCAATCTTGACAAGAAGTTCAGTCCTGAAAGCAGGTTTGATCTTTTCAAAACCGCTGCTCAATGGCTTTGACAGATCAACTATACTTCTCAATATCAATCCAAAGAGGATTGCGATCACAACATATTCAAAACCCCAGTTTTTACCGATCTCCTGACCTGCTATCTTGTTCTGTGATATATAAACAGATAATACAGCGAGAATGACAAGTATTGCGAATCCTATCAGGAAATATCCGACCTTTTCCGTAAAGGGTGTTCCATTAGATCCGCCAATTTCATTTTTTATTTCTTCATCAGCCATGTTCACACCAGCTTCCATGGAATCATTTTTGCAGATACGATGCCTGCGGCTGCTATGAGCACAATGATAAAGCCAATAACAACTGACAGCCAATCTTCAGATATTTTCAATGACATTACTTTCTCTCCTGAACCACTATCATAGTAGTCAGTGATGAAAAGAATCTATGAACCTATATATTTAGTGAATTAGACATGAATTGCCTGAATGGTTGAAAAAACCGAATGAATGCGGCAATTAATTCAAATATGAATAATCCATAACTGCTTTCTGATAAATGAGGAATTGAACGATCTCATCGAATCCAACCTCATTCCTGTGTCTTTTATTTTCAACTTTCATCCGACAGGAATTGTTTATTCCTTGCTTATTTGCTGCTTCCTCGATCATATTGATAGAAATATAACGCGGTTAAAAATATATATAATTACAGAAAGAGGCAGAAGTTGACACAATTATTCCAGTCTACATCTCTATTAAAACAAGCTCGAACGTGATGCCCATGCAGGATTGGCAGAATCCCAGGAACTCTTTTGCATTGACTGACATTTCATCGTAAAGGGATTTTGAGATATAAAAAACAATGTGGATCTTTCCAGGGTTCCCGGCGAGCTTTTTTCTTATCTCGCCGTGAAGCTCCTCAAAAAGAGCCACAAGAGTTTTGAAGTTAATCCTCTTCAGGATACGGATGCGCCCTACCCCAGTTTCATCTAACCAGATACGATAATTCGCTGTTTTCCTGACAAGACATTCGTTCTCATTCATTCATTCTATACCCGTGCTTTTCTTATTTGATTTGATATCCCATCTGACATCACTCGCTAAAGAACGTCTCACTGCTGCGATCGTGTCAAGCTGTTCATAGATGTATTCCCGAAGGAATACATCTTCGACAGCCTCGGTCTCCTTTTCAAGCTCATGCTGGCGGCCAAGCAGGTTCTCAAGCTCCTTCAAAGCATGGTGCCTGCTTGCACCCATCCAGCTATTTTCTACAGACGCCAGTGTCCGATTTATTCGTTCAATGTTAATTTTCATGCGCCTGTACTCTGGTCTTCTCAATTTTTCTTCTGCATAGAGCTCATATGCCGATATGTTTTGTTTTTCTTCTGTACCCTCGTCTATATTCGATCCTTCACCGTTCCATTCTTGATGGAAGGCAAAAACGATCCCTTCTTTGATTGAACATTTTTTTTTCACCACTTCTTCAATATAGATGGATGATATATATTCCTGAATATACAGGCAGATTTTGTCACTATTTGAACAAAAAACGAATACCATCGTCAAACATAGCCGGTTTGCATGGTTTGAATATATACGGGATCTATTTTAATAATGGTGATCTAAACGACACAAAACGAAAGAAGGGGTTTACTTTGTCCCCGTTAAAAAATACAGAACTGCTATAGCCAGAGATCGCGAAGAGTTAATGGCGTCTCTAAACTTTCCTGCAGATGCCAGGGTGAATGATTTTGTCTGGTGGCTGATATGACATCTGCCAGGCTGTACAAATGCCCAAACTGCAAGCATGCGATATCGATAACGGGCGCAGATTTTATTAAAGGGATTGCTATGGCATCGTGTGGTGACTGCGGCATGAATGCATTTGCCATCGAAGAAATTCTGTTGAATGGGTAAAAATGAAAACGGACGCTTTTATTTATCCTATCCATTTGCACTTCATTTTTTCTATGAGGTGATCACTTTAATTATACTTATCACAATAGTATTATTTTATCAGTTAATAATACGTTTGAGTCATTAAAGATATCAAAAAGAAAACAATTAAATACGGTAATTGTAAAAAGGTATCTTTAAGGTGTGATATGATGAAAATAAAATTGATAATTTCAATAATATTTATTGGACTATTTTTCGCTGGAATAGGGTGTGTAGAAAAAACTTCAACGATAAATGAAGTGCGTGTTGGATACCAGCCAAGCACTCATCATATCGCGGAATTCATAGGGATGCAAAAGGGCTGGTTCGCACAGGAAACTGGCGTAAATTTTACAGATAAAGAATTTATCGGCGGTGCTTCGGAGATGGAAGCAATGATGGCTGGAGAACTGGACATGGCTTATGTCGGTGCGGTTCCTGCGATCAATGCCATAGAAAAGGGTTTGAAGGCAAAGATCGTGGCGAGTGCAAATAACGAAGGTTCTGCCCTTGTGATGAGGAAAGATTTCAATTATACAAAGCCGGAAGATCTGATCGGTAAAAAGATCGCCACACTGCAGCCACCATCCATTCAAGATACCGTATTCCGTGTATGGCTTCTTGATAATGACATCAAACCTGAGGATGTGGATATAAAATATATGTCAGGTGCAGAAATGCTTACCAGTCTTTCATCAGGAGCTATTGACGGTTTAATCTCGCCTGAACCCGGACCAACACAGGCAGTCATGAAAGGGATTGGTAAGATAGTTTTGAATTCTTCAGATATGTGGATGCACCCTTGCTGTGTCGTTGTTTTCAGTGATGAATTTATTGAAAATAATCCTGACCTGGTACAGAAGGTAGTGAATACGCATGTAAGGGCAATGAATTACATCGCGACAGATGAAAGTGAAACCATCAATATTTCAGCAAATAAGCTTAAGATCTCTCCGGATGTTATTAAAACGTCCCTGGATTCAGGAAGGACAAAATATAATCCAGACCCCAGGCTTATCGAGGCCGGAATAAAGCGATTCACTGACGACCTGATTTCGATCAAAGTGCTGACCAGACAGATGAATTCGTCAGAACTGTTCGATTTTACCTTCTATGACAGGGTTACAAAATAATATATGACTACCTTCAGATTCGAAAAGTTTGCTGGTGTTGGGTTATTATTGGTAATCTGGGAGATCGTAGCTCGCTACAAACTCCTTTTTTTTCTGGGCATAATCAAGATGGAAGGTTTGGCATTTCCTCCAACCATTCCCTCTGTAGCTGAAGCTTTCTATCAGGATGTTCTTGATGGCACAATGACCCTGAGTATCGGTTACAGCATATTTCATTTGCTGATAGGTTTGATCGGAGCGGTACTGCTTGGTATCCCTCTTGGCATTCTGACAGGCTGGTCCAAGCGTGCAGAGTATATTATTGATCCGATTATCCAGATCATCCGCCCGATTCCACCTCTTGCATGGATACCAATAGCAATAATGATGTTCGGATTGACGCATCAGGCTGCAGGGTTCATAATATTTATCGGTGCTTTCTTTCCCGTAGTAGTAAATACGTATTCAGGAGTCCGGGGTACTGATCGAAAGTTAGTTGAAATGGCAAAAACCCTTGGCGCCAATGAAATGAATCTTCTGACAAAAGTAGTACTGCCGTACTCCACACCCATGATAACGTCCGGGGTGAGGATCAGCCTTGGCGTTGGGTGGATGTGCGTCGTAGCAGCAGAAATGTTCGGAGTGAGCAAATACGGGCTCGGCTGGAAGATCCCATATTACAGTAACATTTTCATGTATGACCATGTTTTTGCTTACATGCTGGTCCTTGGATTGATAGGATATGGCATGGACATAATATTCAAGAGGTTCGAGTCCTGGAAACTGCGCTGGAGGGAAACGATATAGGATGCTCGTGATAATTCACTTAACCAAAAAATTTGATGGTTATACAGCGCTCGAAGATGTCTCATTAGAAGTTAACGATGGCGAGTTCGTGTGCATACTCGGTCCAAGCGGATGCGGGAAGACCACACTCCTGCGTTTGGCTGCAGGGCTTGATTTCCCAACAAAAGGTGAGCTTTTTCTTGACGGCAGGAGAATAGTGGGGGTAAATAATGAGTGCGGTTTCGTTTTTCAGGAATATGTGCTATTCCCATGGCGCACAGTGATTGGTAATATCGAATTCGGTCCTGAGATGAAAGGAGTAAGAAAAGACGAAAGAAATAGAATCGCACAACACTACATAGACCTTGTTGGATTGAGAGGTTTTGAGAACAATTATCCTCATGAACTCTCCGGAGGTATGAAGCAGCGTGTGGGCATAGCGAGAGCGTATGCAAATAACCCAAAACTTTTGCTTATGGATGAGCCATTCGGGGCGCTCGATGCTCAGACAAGGAACCTGATGCAGGGGGAACTTCTCAGGATTTGGGAGAAAGAGCATATCAGTGCACTTTTCGTCACGCACAGCGTGGATGAGGCTGTTTATCTTGCAGACAGGATCGTGGTGATGTCAGCAAGACCTGGAACCATAAAAGAGATATTCAACATTGACATTCCCCATCCCAGGATAAGGACCAGCCAGGAAGCTAACCTTATAAGGGACAGGGTATTGAAATCGCTGGGCACAGAGATAGAACATGCCAGAAATAAATAGAAGGTAGGGTCAATAATTGCTCCAATAAATAGATTTATAAGGTATAAATCTAAGTTTAAGCTGGAGAATTTTAAAATGAATTCAAGAAGGAATCGTCTTTGCCAACAGTGAACAACTGTCTGAACCGAATAAGATAAATCATTTACCGCCATCAGCAAAACTCGTTTTTAAAGTGCTGGAATCGAGCGGCTTTTTAACACAGAAGGATATTGCAAAGCAAACCTATCTTCCAGCCAGAACCGTGCGTTATGCCCTGAACCGGCTGAAAGAAGAAAAAGTATTGCAGGAGCGCTTCTATTTCCAGGATGCGCGCCAGAGCCTTTACGGGCTGAATAGTATTGTTCCGGGGGTGGTGAACGTATAATTTACCTCACCTCCTTATTTTTATCTGCAATTTATATTATCTGAACGGCGCTGGGGTGCGACCCCAGACCCCGGTGAGGCGCCGCCGCTGGCGGGGTTTAACTTGAGATCAATAGTTGCATATATGGCAAAAAATATATATGTCGATAAAATCGACATATATTAATCCATCATCTCTTTCATTCTCTGTTGTCCTTCATGTGTTATGTGACATCGCATACACTGTTCCCCGATCTGTCCCTGCAATATCTGTGCATTTTCAAGATCTCCGGCTTTTATTCTTGCTTCGTATTGATTTACTAAATCAATGACATCAGCACTAACGAAATATTTTCTTTCTGTTGTATGACAGCTATCGCATGCTTTTGTCACATTCGAAAACATGGATGTGAATCGTTCAGCGCTCTGATTTGCCGCATCTCTTCGCCCTTCTGCAAGATTAATTGTTGCTCCATCAAACGAAGATGCAACAAATATTGCTTTAGCCGCCGGCCATGACATATTTCCAGCTGGAGTACTGACATTCACAGTCCTGAAATCTTTCCAATAATACTTCGCCCACACCTGTGGTTTATTATTCCTGTGACATTTGGCACAGACATTTTCTCCAAGTTTCCCAAGGTCTGTGAGGGTCTTTGATACATTATTTTCGTCAATATCTTTTCCTAGTTGAACAACTAATTTCTTATCAAAGTATTTTTTCCATTCAGGCACCATTTTTGAGACGTTATTATATTGGATAGAGAATGCATTGAATGTATTTTTAGAACTCGTAAAGTCGCGTGCCTGCATTTCTTCAGCTATCACTTGCATCATTCCCGCCATCTTGAACATCTCGACAAGATAATCATTCCCGACAACTTCAGGTGTAGAATTTATATAATATTGATCGAGTGATGAAGGCAGGGTCATTTTCAAGAACAAACGATATATGTTCTCAATAGCCTTAACGGCGGCATTGACAGATGCATGTTCCTGTTCTTCTGCATAAGCCACCCCTACTAATAATATCAGTAGGACTAGCACACATATTGTGACGTTTTTGTTCATATTTTTTCTCCCATATTATATGTATTTTCAATTTGTTCCGACCAGGTAGTCATTCTCTGCCTGGTCTTTAGAGAAAATAAAAATACTTTTCACAATATTATGAAAATAAGATATAAGATCGGAACACGCGTTTATCATATCGTTTTTCACCTACTCCAAGTATTTATTAATAAGAACACGGTGCGGGTTCGATAAACATCCTTATTTTTTTTTATTCTCCCACACGTTGTTCTTAAAGCTTTATGTAAGATTACGTTAACGATTTATATAAAGCTTGTCAATTTATAATAGTTAATAATTATAATTATTTCTTTTTTCTGGTTTGAGCGATATGACTGTGCTGGAATAAATCAAAAAAAAGAAAAATGAGGAGTTTTAATTATATCTCCTCACAATTATGTACCCAATTGCACCAATGCCAGCTATTGCAAATAATATCCAGTTCCACTGTGCTGGCGAACCTGTGGTCTTTGAAAGTGCTGCAGATCCCGTCGTTTTAACCTCTGCCGGGGTTGCCTGAATAGCTTCAGGAGCAGATGCTCGCACAGGTTCAGATACTACTGCCGATCCTGCAGTCACAGCAGGGGTAGCGGTCGGCTGTGGTGTTGTCACCTGCGGGGTCGTCTTTACTTCGACTTTTGGTGGAAGGATCGTTTGTTCGAACAAAGGATAGAACCGCAGGGCAGTCGAACTGTCTGCAACCTTGAACTTCAATTCTCCATATAATGGTTGGACAGTGTTCTGATCAAGATTTATTGACTTCTCCTTATTGTGGAGAAGCACATAACCATCTTTTGCTTCCTTTACTTCAAATACACCGAACTTATCTCCAGCCCTGATCTCGAGCACATTCTGAGATATTAACCATGTGTATCTGAGCTGAACAAGAGCTGACATGCCCTCTCCACCTTTGAAAATACTTTCCACATAGGTTACAAATACTGGCACATCAGATTCACCGCTTACGCTTTTCTCAACATATGTATAAACTTCTCCCTCATTCACAACTTTTGTGTCAATGGTTTTGCCA
>JAUSDC010000167.1 GCA_030650845.1 Candidatus Methanoperedens sp. | reverse complement strand
CACCGCTTAATAATTCTAAGATATTCTTCCAGTGTCGTATCAAATGAGGTATCCAACTCAATTATCAAAGAATGATGTAATTTAACAACTGCATTTGGAATCTCTATTCGTGCCCTTGCATATTTTAATTCCTGTAAAACTTCTTCGTTCGATCTCATTGTATTTTTCCTATTTCCTAAGTTTCCATTTCGACAAACCAGCAGCCTTGAAGTACCTGACCGCCGTTTGCCAGTGAATCGCCTGCTCGTGATATGTTCTTTTCAACCGACCCAACCATGATCTTTCCAAGCTCTGAACCTCCGCTGATAGTGTTTACTCCTGAATCAACAGGGTCCCCGACTACCGCCACAGGTCGTTCCTCTTCTGCATCCGTTACGTACATGATCTTGCTTTCAACATCAAAGGCAGTCGTGGGATTTCCGTCGTTGTATGCATTATGCAGTGTGCTGTCTGAGACCACGCTGACGCCCACTGAACCTGAGAGCCTTTCCAGTTCCCAGTAATAATCTCCTGCAGGAAGGGGATTGAAAGAAAGGTGTAATACTGTGCTGCCAGGGTTCAATTGATACTCATTCTCAAAAAAAAGTTTGTTTTTTGCTGGCGAATCCCATAGCGATAACCTCAGCCTGCTTGCCTCGTTGACGTTTACTATCTTTATTTTTATCCTTCCCATCCAGCGGGTTACTGCGAATCTCTGACCAATTGAATTGTTAATGTAATAGTTCGCTTTTACTGTGCCATTGTGTGTTTCGATGAAGGCAGCATCTTCCACCCTCACCTGGACGAACATTATATCCTGCTGACTCGATGTTATTTCTCCAATGACCATTATACATTTTAAAATCGTTACTTGAATAAACCTTTTGGAGATTTTTATTGTAGTTCAGTATGTGGCAAATACCTTGGAGCTTGTTCATAGTTCCATTTCACTCCGATTTTGAAGCTAATGATAGTCAAAAAATCCAGCGAGTTTTACCGTTGGGTGAATATATCAAGCATTCTTGTTTGAACTTCCTTTTGAAAGCGGGAATACGCTAGATTTAAGAAATATAAAACTGTCAATAATACTTGACGTTCTTGTCATTTGTGAAATTTGTAAAACGTGAGTTTTTTTTGTGATCTCATGTCTGAAAAAAGATAGATTATATTCATTGCACAGCAATTTATTTGCATCCAAGAGGCAGTTTATGACACATGCCTTTTATAATATTTTTTTTCCTGAGTTTTCTTGCAGGTTCATTGGTCAAACTGACTGACGACATAGAAGATAAAAACCTGAATATCCATCGTCTTTACGCGATACCCACTGGGCTTACTTATGGATTTGTAATGGGATATTTAATGCTTATCGATATTGATGCATCTTTTCTTTTTGGAGGTATCACACTTGGCTGTCTTATAGCAGGCAAGATAGACAGCAGGGGTCATTATTTCGG
>JAUSDC010000158.1 GCA_030650845.1 Candidatus Methanoperedens sp. | reverse complement strand
CAAAGATCTGTGCTATAGACGGGGAAAAAGGAAAACTGATCTACAGAGGATATGACATTGATGAGCTCGTCCAATATTCAAGCTTTGAAGAAACGGTCTATTTATTACTTTATGAGACACTTCCAACAAAGAAGGAACTTGAGGTATTCAGGGAAGAACTGGCTTCGCAAAGGAAGCTTCCAACAGGTATCATAAGGCACCTGAAAAAGAGAAAAAAGACCGCAAACCCGATGGATGTGCTTCAATCCGTCATTCCCATGCTTGCAGATTTTGACACAGAGGGAAGAGCAGGGACAAAAGGTGCAGTAATAAGACAATCTCTCAGGCTTGTTTCAAGAATGTCAACCCTGGTTGCTTATTGGGACAGGATCAGAAAGGGTCTTGAAATAATAGAACCCGATGAAAGTCTTGGTCATTCTTCGAACTTCCTGTACATGATAAACGGTGAGTTGCCTGATGAAATGACTGCCAGGGATTTTGATATCTGCCTGATCCTTCATGCAGAACATTCCTTTAATGCCTCAACGTTCTCGGCCAGGGTGGCTGCATCCACAAGAGCCCATATATATGCATGCGTGGGTGCAGCTCTTGCTGCGTTATCAGGTGAACTCCACGGCGGTGCGAATACGCAGGTAATGAACATGCTTTTTGAGATCGATGATGTTGATAATGTGGAAAAATGGATAGGATCAAAACTGGACGCCAATGAGATTATCATGGGCATGGGTCATGCAGTATACAGGACCATGGACCCACGCGCAAAGATACTCTCGGAGATCTCTGAAAGACTTGCAAAAAGGACAGGAATATCAAAGTGGTATGAAATTTCGGATAAGATCGAAACATCAGTCATGCAGGAATTCAAGAAACGAAAAGGAAAGGAGATCTATCCAAATGTTGATTTTTATAGCCCGTCCGTATATTACCTGATGGGGATCGACCCTGACCTTTTTACTTCGATCTTTGCTGTTTCAAGGATATCAGGGTGGTGCGCGCATATCATTGAGGAGAGATTTGCAGAAGCGCAGCCAAAACCTGCTCTCTATAGACCGGAAGCTGATTATATTGGAAATTATTGTGGGATTGAAGAATGCAAATATGTGTCAATAGAAGAACGAAAATAATGTAATCTTTTTTGTCATTATAATTCAGAGGATTTCTTTTTTTTTTTCAGTAACCCCAGAGAGGGAATATCGGAATTACAATTCCTAATCCGATACGTCGTTGAAAATGAATTCCGAAAGCGATTACGATGAAGCCCATTCTACCGATAGCTATTGCCGGGGTCAAAGTAAATCCGAATGATTTGAATATCCCAAACGTCCATCCAAGCATTATTGCCAGGTCGATTCCCAATGGAGAAATAAGTCCACTGCCTCCCTTTTCTTTATCTTTGCCGCCTCCAAGATCACCAACGATCAAACCGATAGCAGGAGCATTAAAGAATAAAGATTCATCATTTCGATTCATGTTTTGTTCAACTCAGTTATTCTCATATGCTTCCTTTAAAGTTTCTATTTTCGATTATTTCAGGCTTTCAACTAACTTGTCTATTGACTGGTGCCAACCTGCCAGGGCAAAGACGTACATTTGACCCCCATCGTTCACCGGCCAATCATAATGATTGATGTTTTTCCATTTAGGCCCTTCTTCAACATTCCGCAGCGTTTTTGAAAAAACTATTTTCTGGTTATTATTCACAACCTGAGCCATACCCATATCATTCTTGATCGCATCCGGGGTGGGCCAGTAACTTTTCATCATCTCATAGGTGGTATGGCCAAAAATCAACGTATTGCCTGATTTGGCCGACTGCTCATGGGTATACTTATCCCACTCATCGTCTTTTTTTATTATCTTGAACCAATCTATCTCGCCGTTCGGCCCGGCAAAAAAGCCATCAACTGTCACATGATTAAATACACTTATTTTCCTCATAAAATTGTCCTGATCCCTGGCTTTATTTCGCTCATTTCGGATATGAGTAAATCACCATCCACTGCACTCCAAACTTATCTTCAAAACTGCCGTAGTAGTCACCCCACATCTGATCGGAAATCGGCATCTCTATCGTGCCGCCAGCGGAAAGAGCATTAAATATCCGGTCCGCCTCTTCTTTGCTCTCCGGATGGACTGAAATGTAAATATTGTTGCCTTGCGTCAGTTTCTGTCCCAGCGATTCAAGAGAATCGGTCGCCATTAACACGTTGTCCATACCAACCGGCAAGCTGATATGCATGATTTTATTTTCGTCCTCTTTCGGGATATTTACACCTTCCATAGGCATATCCTTGAATCGGAAAACAGACGTAAACTCTCCGCCAAAAACGGATTTATAAAAGTTAAACGCTTCTTCCGTGTTGCCCGCAAAATTGAGGTAGATGTTTAATTTTGTCATAGTATTTTCTCCTTAAATTTAATGTTTTTGTTCCCCTCTATCCGAAACTGCAACGACGTTCTTTCACCAGCTTCGACGACTTTTATCTTTTTGAGCATAATGTTTTCATCAATAAGCTCAAATGGCCGAAAGCCGTTATGGAGAAATATCGGGATAATATCAATCTGTAGCTCGTCTGCGAGCCCTGCGTTTAAGACTTGTTGCACAGTGGCAGTGCTGCCGATGATTGTCACATCTTTTCTGCCCGCTGCCACTTTGGCTTGCCGCACTGCGCTTTCAATACCGTCTGTAACGAAAGTAAAAGTTAATTTGTCAGTTTCCTTCGGATGTTCTTCAGGAGCTTTATCCGTAAAAACGAATATCGGCACTTGATACTCATAATTACCCGCGTACAAATCAGGGTCTTCTGCCATCGCAAACTCTTTCCATGCCATAACGACCGACCCTGTAGTGCGTATGGATTCTTGTAATAAGTCGGTCTTTCGCAATGTATCCAGGTCAGGATATAGTGCCCCCACGCCGCCTTTGCTATCTTCAGCAAACCCATCCAGTGAAATTGTTACCCCTAAAATAACTTTTGCCATAGTGTTTTTCTCCTCGACTTTTGCAGCTTCATTAGAACCTATTTATAGTCCCTTAGGTCTGATTTTTTGTTTGATCGGCAAGTCGTTTGCGTCTTTCAAGTTCCACCTCTGTCGGATTATCGTTCGCAAACGATCCGGTCTTGAGTTCTCCGGCCGGTATATATGTCGCGATGATGACACCGGTGGTAGAAGTTTTGCTATCGATAAGCTTGAGATTTGCCGGTTGTGTTCCTTCGCCAAACAGCTTCTTGCCTTTCCCTATCGTAACCGGGAAAATCCATACCCGGAACTCGTCGATAAGATCGTGTTTTAGTAGTGTTTGAATAAGATTGCTGCTGCCGTGCACCTGGATCTCTGGTCCTTTTTGTTCCTTGAGATTCTTAATTGCCTGCACAACATTTCCCTTTATCAGAGTGGAATTATTCCAATTCACTTCATCTAATGTTCTGGACACAATATACTTCTTGACGCTGTTCAATTTATCTGCAACCGGATCATCTTTAATATATGGCCAGTGAGCCGCAAAGATTTCATACGTCTTCCTGCCCAATAATAATTCAGACGGTTTTGCCATAGATTCACCCATGACTTGCCCCATCATGTCATCCCAGTAATTGAACGACCATCCGCCATAGGTAAAACCACCGGTCGGATCTTCCTCCGGTCCCCCGGGTGCCTGCATAACCCCATCAAGCGTTACAAATGTACTTACAATAAGTTTTCTCATTTCAAAATGAGGCATTCTGTTATCGTCCATCGTAGGCTCTTTTCAAACCTTCTATATCGATTTTCTTCATCTGGAGCATTGCTTTCATGGCTCTTTGTGATTTTTCAGAGGTGGGGTCACCGACCAGTTTGTCCGTCATCTCGGGGACTATCTGCCACGAAACACCGTATTTATCCTTGAGCCAGCCGCACACGCTTTCTTGACCTCCATCTGCTGTGAGTTTCTCCCAATAATAGTCCACTTCTTTCTGCGTCTTGCAGGTCACGATAAACGATATGGCTTCGTTGAATTTGAATTCCGGGCCGCCGTTGAGAGCTAAAAATTTTTGTCCTTCGATTTCAAAATCCATTGTCATTACCGTTCCTTCCTTTTTTCCATGAATTTCATACCCTTCTTTTCCATAGCGGGTACTGTTGCTTATTTTTGAGTTCTTAAATATAGAGGTGTAAAAATTCGCCGCCTCTTCGGCCTTGTTATCAAACCACAAACAAGGGGTAATTTTTTGCATATATTTTTCTCCTATTCCGTTCAACTCTGAATCATACCATTGCAATCTATGACCGACATGGCTCTCTTTGCCTTTAACCGATTATCTGCCATAGACCTATAATATTACCTTATCCTGGACAGCTATCGTGATAACAGGACTCTTGACCGGGTCTTGCCTTTTCATCATACCTCCATTTATTGCGCCTGGCTCTGTCGGCATATGTTTCTTATCTACCGCAGTCGTTTGTATCATTGTGTATTCCATATCTGGAATTTCAAAATGTACTACTTTGTCCATAAAACTCCCTATCAAATGATTGTCTGCTATGAGATATAAATCTTTTCACAGCAAAACGTTTTTTACGGGTCGGTCATATCATTTCTCCAAAAATTTCTTCATTCCACCAAGCATCATATTCCAGTTATTTTCAGAGTGATCACGAGCTTCTTCGGTTGCGTTGTTGTCCTGTGAGAGAGAAACGAGTGTCTGTATTCCTTTGCTGGAAAGCTCAATGGTCACGGTATGATAATTCTCCGGCAAATCCGGTTGCCCGGTAAGGGGGCTGAAATGACTGTATTGGATCATGTGCCCGGGGTCCAGCTTGAGAATCAACCCCTTGTCTTCATACTTTTTCCCTTCCCATTCCCCTTTCCAAATAATAGAACTACCTTCCTTCCAATCCGAAACCGCGTTCGTACCGAACATATATTGTTTTATCTTGTCTGGATTTACAAGCGCATCCCACACTTTACTATAGGGTGCGTTAATGGTTATTGATGCTCTGGCGATAAGTCCTTTACTCGCATTTTCAGTCTGATATTTCATGATAATTAATCCCCAAATACACTATTTAGTTTAAGCTTCATAATAATAAAGTTTTAGATTGCCATTCTTCAATTTTTTAATTACTTAGAAATCCCTTTATACAATGAAGTCAGATGCTTCATGATCACAATGGTTCTAAAGCCTTCGAATATCCATAAAACTGACCTGCTGATTGAGACTGACTGGTTATCACAGCACATAAATGACACAGATATCAGGATCGTAGATCTTCGTTCCAGGGAAGAATATAATAAAGCGCATATTAAGAATGCAGTGCATCTCGCCTTCAAAGATTTAATAGGAGATGAAAAATCAAGAAGAAAACTTCCTCCAGAGAATACACCTCAAATCCTGGGGGAACTTGGAATTGATAAAAACACAATGGTAATTGCTTATGATGATGACTTTAGCCATTATGCTGCACGTCTTTTCTGGATACTTGAATACTTCGGTCATAAGAAAGTCGCAATATTAAATGGTGGATATAAAAAATGGTTGAAAGAGAACAGGGAACTTACTGATCTGGTACCAGATATCAAGAGGAAGATATTTGAGTCGCGACCTTATCCTGAAAAATTAGCCACAGCAGAGTATATTTTGAAAAATATGTCAAATCCCGAAGTTGTAGTGCTGGACGTCAGGTCAAAAGAGGAATATACGGGTAATAAGATCATGGCAAAACGAGGGGGACATATACCCGGAGCAGTGAACATCGAATGGAAAAAAAGCATGAAGGATGATCAGACATTTAAATCCCAGGAAGTGCTAAATAAGATGTTCGCCGAACAGGGTGTGACTAAAGATAAAGAAATAATAACTTATTGCCAGTTCGCAGTAAGGGCTTCGCATACTTATTTCACCCTCAGGATGCTTGGTTATCACAGAGTCAGGGTCTATAATGGTTCATGGGGAGAATGGGGCAATGACCTGAACCTGCCTGTTGAAAAATGATTATTCCTTGATAAAAGTACCATTTCGATATTCATCAAACGCTAACTGTAATTCCTCCTGAGTGTTCATAACGATAGGTCCTCCCCATGCCACAGGTTCTCCAATTGGTTTACCCGAAATCAAAAGAAATCGGAGTATCCTGTCATTTGCCGCAATTTTTACGTCATTTCCATCTTTGAATATCACGAGATTCTCGCGTCCTATGTTCCTTTTTTTCTCAGGGTCGAAATATCCGCTACCTTCTATCACATAGGCAAACACCCTGTATCCTTTCTTTATGGTGTGTTCAAATTCAGTTCCATTTTCTAGTGTTATATCAAGATATTCAATATCAACGACGATATCCCTTACAGGCCCCCTTTTATTATTTACTTCACCGCTGATTATCCGGATCGTGACCCCTTTATCTTTCAGGACTTCAGGTATTTGTTCGTTCTTGACCTCCCTGTAACTGGGGTCCATCATTTTATGTCTGGAAGGAAGATTCACCCACAATTGAAAACCACCCATGCGTCCGTTCGATCCTTTTGGCATCTCCTGGTGAATAATGCCGCTTCCTGCTGTCATCCACTGGACATCCCCGGCCCCGATTATCCCTTTGTTTCCCATGCTGTCCCCGTGTTCTACCCTGCCTTCAAGCATATAAGTCACGGTTTCAATCCCCCTGTGAGGATGCCAGGGGAATCCGGCAATATAGTCGTCAGGATCATCGGACCGGAAATCGTCAAGAAGCAGAAATGGATCAAGTAATGGAACTTCATCGTACCCGAATGCCCTTTTCAGGTTAACTCCTGCGCCTTCGATTGTTGGCTGGCTTTTCAATATTTTATCGATCTTTCTATTCATATTTACCCACTTCTGATCAGTTTATTTATATGATCTCATAGACCTTTATTTTTTCGGCTGTTCATTAGCGTAAGATTTATTATAAAAGAGGTATAACTTTTAATCTGTAATAATGTGGAGGTTAAAATGTCACAAGAAATATCAAACAATAAATTATATACTGTTGTTATAGTCCTTTCAATTGCAGTATTATTAATGGCAGTTATAGTATTTGACAGGCAGCCAGCTGGGCAGAAAGAGGAGCATATACTAAGTATCTCAGGTTCTGCAGAGAAGACTGTAGCTCCTGATACTGCTTCATTGAGCATAGGAGTTGTTATTCAGGCGCCAACTGCCAAAGAAGCTTCAGATAAGAATGCAGTCTCAATGAATGCTACCATCAATGAACTCAGGAATCTTGGACTGCAGGATAAAGATATTCAGACCTCTTTCCTTTCCATCCAGCCGGTTTACAAATATAATGGTGCACAAACAATAGAAGCATATTCTGCTTCCAATAATGTACAGGTCACAACAAAGATGTTGGACAAACTGAGCGATATAATTGACAGATCTGCTGCCGCAGGTGCCAATCAGATCGGGGGTGTATCTTTTTCAGTATCCGAAGAAAAACAAAAGACACTCAGGGAAGAGCTGATGACAGAAGCAGTCTCTGATGCATCATCAAAAGCCAATGATCTTGCCAAAAAACTGGATGTCAGGATAGTTGGTGTGAAGACATCTTCTATCAATGAAGGAGGGATCGTTCAGCCGTTTTTGAGAGAAGTATCCATGGCTGAAGGAAAAGTTGCCACCCCGATTATGCCAGGTGAAACAAAAGTTTCTTTATCAGTTCAGGTGACATACATAATTGAATAATTAATCAAATCACTTTTTCTTCTTTTAATTTCTTGTAGACATCATACTCAGTCAATACAATTGCCCCAAGTCCGAGGAGAAGAACTACAAGATGAATAAATATCCCGATTATTGGGATGTTTATGCCGATAAGCACGATCAGTAAACCGAAAGCCATTGTCAAGACCCTGAACCTTGTTTCTATTTTCAACTTTTGCAATACATACCCTCCAACCCAATAACCTACATAAATTCTACTTATATATATTGTGACAATATAAATAATAAATAGTATCAGAGACAGAGGTATCCCTATAATCGTTATCAGAAGCAATATAGTGACGATGGGTGTAATTATGAGGAACAGAAGCCCCCATAATAGATTCTTTAATGGATTCATCGCAACCTTATCGGAATTTTTTTGAGTAAGTTCGGGGGCAATCATCAGAGATACTATCCCGATCAAAAGAAGCCAGAGATAACCTATTATTTCACTTTCTATCTTAGATCTTAGATCTCCTTTTTTCGGGGGAGCTTCTTTGTAGGTCGTCTTCCCTGACACAATTCCTGAGATTTCACCCTGGCTTGGGCCTTTATATTCAAGATTTCCGCCAATTGTTGCACCGGGAAATATCCTGATATTATTATCGATTTCCAGGGTCACATTTCCCTTTGTCGCACCTCTCATTTCAAGATCCGAAACTCCTCCATTGATGTTTCCATATACAGCACCATCAATAATAGCAGTCCCGGCGCCCAGAGTTAAATCCCTGGATATTCTTGCATTATCACCTAAGAAGAATTGTCCGGTAAAGGCGAGGACATTATCCCCAACATCCCCGCCAATCTTTACTTCACCGCCTGCTACCCTGACATCATTTGCGACATTCCCGTTAACAATTATAGAGCCTCCGGCTGCAATGATCCCACCGTTTATGGTTCCTGTGACCTTTATTTCACGTCCAGCTGCTATAAGGTCTCCATTGATCGTCCCTTCTACGATAACTGAATTTCCTGCAAAATAAATATCATCATTAATCACTTCATCTTTCATGATTATGAGGCTTTCACCTGTTCTAAATTCAGAAGCACCGGCAATTGCCGGAAAAATAATGAAAAAAATTAACAAATTGATCAATATATTGAAGAGATTCTTTGTATTCATACCACTCACAAATGTATGTTTGTGCGTCATTTCACATAAATTTTGCGGTCTAAAATTCTTTTTGTAGAGTTCTAAAATTCTTTACCTTCGCATGAAGTTAAGTGAAGTGGGATCTTAATTGAAAGGAGGCAACAAAGAAAAGCACGTACGTTACCATATGAATGGAACTAAATGGTATCTTGTTTTCTGGCAATATTCTTTATAACCGGGCAGTTCTCTCAACAGCACTTCCTCTTCATTCAATAACCTGACAACGATCAATGGGATCAGGGGTAAAAAAAATATGATCGCCCAGTAAGAGCCAAGTCCGATCGGAGTGAACAAATACATCAGCAATACTCCCAGGTACATGGGATGGCGGACAATCGCATAAGGGCCTGTAGTAATTACTTTCTGCCCCTTCTCTACTTCAATTATACGGGAAGCGTAACTATTTTCCCGGAGAACGAAGAAAACAATGATATATCCTGCCAGAACGATGGCATTTGCAGCAATGACAAGTGGGACAGGCACGTTGGACCAGTGATAACGATAGTCAAGACCTGGTATGATGAAGCCGATGGAGAAAAGAATAATTCCAATTTTAATTATGGTCTTTTGCTTTTCTTCCTTTTCCTTCATCCTCATCCTTCGCTCAAGGAGTTCCGGATCTTTCTTTAAAAAATAAAAAACCACAAAGATCACTGGAATAAAAAGAACGGCGCAGTATATCCAAGCCTGCCAGTAATCTAATGTACCCGCAGGTAAGAACAGGATCAAGCCGATGAAAATGGGAGCCATTATGAATCTGAAAAAGACTTTTTTCTTTAATTCTGATGTAGCATTCATGGTCAATTATCAGAATGTTAAATCACATTCCGGTCCTCCCGACTGCATTTATCTCCACTGCTCGGCGATGCCGGTCGATCCAGTAGCCCCAGAGGATCAGGATCCACTGTGCCTCCCCGATCCATGCCCATCCCGAAATGACCTATGAACATCAGCAGACTGGAATAAGGTATTTCATTTGATCACTTTCACGAAATCAGGTTCAAGTTTGCCGATCTTTGACGTCAACGTAAGACACTTTGTGCAAATGAACAATTCCCCATCAACTTCTTCTAATTTGACATATATCCCTGAATCGTCCTTTGAAAATGATTTTACTATTCCAAATTTGGTCTTAGTTACCTTTCCATCGTGCATCCAGTCACGTACTGCAAATTCTACACGATTACCGAGTTTTATTTCTTTCCCATTAGCATCTTTCTGCATATCTTCACTTATTTTTGCCTGGCTATTTAATCTTTTACATCTTAACTTATCCGGGAGGCAAAATTTTGAAAATCAGGAGTGCCGAAGAAGCGTAATAATTTAGAGATCCAGAGAGTTCTTAAAAAATCAGAAAAGCTCTTTCTTAAAAAGAGCATTGTCTATGTAGTATTTCACGCCGCCCATTGCGAATATAACAAGAAATGCAGCAAGATAGAGTAGCGCAAGCTCGCCATTGTTCTCCAATGGCAGAATGGCTTTGCTTGCGTGCGCGACAATATAGACAAGCAGCATCTCTATAGCTGCAAGGAGAGATGCAAGCCTTGTGAGGAAGCCAAGAGTTACGGCTATTCCACCAAGGAATTCAACGACGCCAATGAAAAGCATAAAGCCAGTCATTGCATTTCCGCCGAGAAAGCCAAGCTTCTGCGCCCCATGAGAAAGGAACAGCAAACCTATAATCACCCTGAAAACCAAATACAGATTTTCGGAAGATTTTTTTGCAAACGTTTCGAAGATAGCCATTGTATTACCAGAGTAAAGAATGTTGAGTCCATATTTTAAGCTTTCGTTGAAGTAACTCTTTTGATCCGTGGAATCCATCCGCGCAATCCGTGTTCTATTTCATGATTTTTATCTTAACAGATGATGAACATCATCCGGCTTGCCGAGGGCATGAAATGCATCATCCAATGGAACTGCATCTAAACTCTTATCTGGCAAGCCTGTCCTGATTTCAAACATCCTGCATTGGAGGGCATTTCTTATCAGCGTATGAACAGAATACGCTGCGGGAATAACCGCATTTCGGGCAGGTTACTGTCGCTTCGTTGGATATTTTGGTCATGATTGAATATTTAATATCGTGCTATATAAAGTCTGATTTTTGGAAATAATTAATAAACAAGAAATGATGTGGTAGGTTAAAGATGAATAACTCAATGAAAGAACACTGGAATGAAATTTATGATTCATTGGATGTAGATGAACTGACCTGGTACGAAGAAATACCTGAACCATCTATAAAATTACTATCTAAATGCCATATTAATAAAGATGAAACCATATTGGATGTCGGGGCAGGTGCATCAACATTTGTTGATTATCTCGTCAATCACGGATTTAAAAACATCATTGCTACCGACATAAGTGAAATTGCCCTGAACAAGTTAAAGGAAAGATTGGGTGAAGAAAAAGCCACCTCAGTAAGATGGATCGTGGATGATATTACTCAACCGATCCACATCCAGAATTTAAGAGATGTTGCGGTGTGGCATGATAGGGCAGTCTTACATTTCCTGTTAGATGAGAAAGAACAAAACATGTATTTATCAACGCTAAAGAAGGTAATTAAAAAGGGAGGCTATGTGATTATCGCTGCTTTTTCGTTAAAGGGAGCAAAGAAATGCAGCGGTCTGGATGTTAAAAATTATGACCAGAACATGCTGGCAAAATTTTTGGGAGAGGATTTTCAACTGATTGAATATTTTGAACATACCTATTATATGCCTTCTGGCAAGCCAAGACCCTACATATATACCCTATTTCAAAAAAATTAAGGGACAGTATCCCGTTTGATCTTAATATCCGATGGATCTCTTTGAGAACATCATCCGGCCTACCGAAGTCATGAAATGCATCATACACCAGTCTACATCCAGACTCTTATCCGGCAAGCTTGATTAAATCGATGCCGATATATACTCCTGTGTCATATCGGATATATTAAATTATGTCCGATACCGATACATCATTGATCCAGGAAAAGCTCCTGTCACTCATTAATAAAAAAATGAACCGGCTTAACTCGCTTCGTCCTCTTCCAGCCGATGCTGTAAAGAAATTACATGAAGAAATGAGGCTTCTGCATACATATCACTCAAATGCGATAGAAGGGAATACCCTGACGCTCCCGGAAACAAAACTTGTTCTTGAAGAAGGTATTACAATTGGCGGAAAATCATTGCGTGAACACCTTGAAGCAACAAATAACGCCAGAGCGTTTGATCTGATGGAGAGTATGGCAAAGAAGAAAATGGCTGTAGACCATGGTGTAATTCAGCAGATCCATGAAGTAGTTACGGGAGGAATCATTGAGGATGCCGGGAAATATCGTACCAGAAATGTCAGAATAACAGGCGCTGCCAAAACTCCGCCTGACTGGTCAAAAGTAACAGTGCAGATGGATGAACTCATTGAAAAGATCGCTCGATATAAACAGCATCCTGTTGAGGTCGCAGCTCTTCTTCATCATGGATTCGTCAGGATCCATCCCTTCATAGATGGAAATGGCAGGGTGGCTCGCCTGCTAACCAATCTGTATTTGATCGCCCGGGGTTATCCGCCAGTAGTTCTCAAAATAGAGGATAGAATCCAATATTACAGGTTCCTGAGAGCTGCTGATGCAGGAAACCCTGGGCTATTCGTCAATTTCATTGCAAAAGCAGTAAATGATAACCTGACGATGTATCTTTCTATCTTTGGTGGGATTAATGAACTGCTGCCCCTCAAAGAACTTGCCCAAAATTCACCTTATTCCCAGGAATACCTGAGCTTAAGAGCAAGGCAGGGTGTTCTGGATGCGACTAAATTAGGGAAGACATGGTATTCAACAAGATATGCAATAGAACAATATCTATCTCAACATCGCAAACTATGATTGTTTATCATTCCTCTGTATAGTTTGATTTTACTCCCAAATTTTTCCTACACCCGGACTTTATTTCTTCCCACCGTCGCAACATATATCACAAATCGTTCCACTCCATCAAGCATCAGCAGATCGTTCATATCATCATCTGAGAAAGCTGCAATGGCGCATACACCGCAATCTACAGAGCCTGCGCCCAGGTACAGGTTCTGGCAGGCATGTCCTGCGTCAAGGTGAAGATACCTGTAACCTCTTTCTCCATAACGCCATTTCATTGCCAAAAATCTGTACATACCTTCCGGAACACCCCGGACATTATTTATAAGCAGATATGTTTCAAGTGCATGTCTTGAACCTGCAGAAGGCACATTCCTGAAAGTTGCCCCAGGTGTGACCTTGACCACCCCCTGGGTGACCCACAGTAAATATGACAGTTCTTCAATTGTTAATGGTACCTTTGAATACGTTCGTATACTCCTTCGACCTTCAATCGCTTCTCTCAGGTCAAAGCTTCTTATTTTGATATTTTCAGGTGCGGGTAAATCAATAACTTGTCTTGATGCATCATATTCCATCTCTAATGGAGGCTGGGGTATGTTACGGGATTGGTCAGACCTGTCAAGATGCTGGAATTTTGTTTTCTCAATAAATTCCTTTCCGATGGAACTCATCATTTTCAACTCCCATTTCTTATTTTGTAACTAAATGCTATATATTGATCTCTTCCCTTTCGTTTATCCAGTTACGTTCTTTTGAGATATTGAATCCCTGCTTGAAAAAGGAGTCAAAACCATCATTACAATGTCCAAATAATCTTCCTTAATAGAATAGACATTATGTTCCTTTTTCAAATAGACCCGCAGAACCCCGAGTCTGCTATGCATCTGTCCAACCATAGAAGAGACTGCTCTATAATTCACATCAAAACCTTGTTTTATGAGTAAATCATAAATTTCAACCGTAGTACAGCTCTTCGCTTCTGAGAATAACCTTAGAAGAGATTTCCTGATACCTATCTTATCTTTCAGGAGAAATTTTATCAGCCTATTTTTAACGCCATCGTCTATTTTCTTCATTGAATCACCATTTCGACCTATCATAATTGTACAGATAAAATTCTAATTGGATAGGAGGAGCTCAGAATATGGGTTTTATCTGACGCTCCCAACATTTACAATGTTTTCCTTTTACTATTTAAATGGCTTTTCCAGTATTTTACCCAAATTAAACTTAATCCAAACATGGTGAGAAAATTATCAACCTAAGAAAAAGTTCTTCTAAAATATAATAACGGGCACTGCAATAGTTATAAATACAGGTACTGTAATGAATAATAATTATAATCAATTTTAAAAAAAACAGGAGGTGAAAAACAATGGCAGGACTGGATAACATGATGGAACATGCAGAGAATGCTCAAAAAGTCAAAGTTGCAAAAGAAGACTCCGCAGAGAAAAAGAGACAAAAAGAGTTCTATGCAAAACTGAGAGCACGCACGGCAGAGCAGCCAACAGGTGCTCAATATGATTGAGAGTGGAAATGTATGGGGGATTTAAGACCAATTGACCGGATATGGTCTATTGGTTTAATTTTTTTGACAAAATAATAGAGGGCTATCGTATGAAGTCAACGCGATCATTGTGCCCGGAATGCCTTGATGTGATCGACGCCTCGATATTTGAAGAGAACGGGAACGTGATGCTTGAAAAAACATGCCAGAAACATGGATCTTTCAAGGATATCTACTGGTCGAACGCAAGACAGTTCTGGCGGTTTGACCGTTATATGCATGACGGGGAAGGAGTAAAATTTCCGAACGTATCCATGGATGGGGATTGTCCAAAATCATGCGGATTATGTCCTTCCCACAAAACCACTACTATTCTTGCGAATATCGACCTTACGAACAGGTGCAACCAGATGTGCCCGGTGTGTTTTTCTAATGCATCAGGATCAGGATACCTGTACGAACCATCGCTTGCCCGGATAAGGGTAATGATGCAGATGCTGCGTGATCAAAAACCAGTACCCTGCCCTGCCATTCAATTCGCAGGAGGGGAACCTACTATGCGCGAAGACATTGCCAGGATCATTAAAATGGCCCGCGAGTTTGGATTCACGCAGGTACAAATGGCGACAAATGGAATAAAGCTCGCGAAAAGCCTGGAATTCTGCAAAGAACTTTATGCAGCCGGTTTGCATACCGTTTATTTACAGTTTGACGGCGTGACAGGCGAACCTTATTTGATCAACAGGGGCTTTAATTATCTCCCAACTAAGCTCAAAGCGATTGAGAACTGCAGGGCTTCAGGACTGACGAGTGTTTCTCTTGTACCAACACTGGCAAAAGGAGTAAATGATGAACAGGTTGGGGACATCATAAAGTTCGCGGTCAATAACATTGACACTGTTAAAGGTATCAATTTCCAGCCCATCTCATTTACCGGAAGGATAAATAAAGAAGAGAGAATGGAAAAAAGGATAACTATCCCTTATTTATTTGACCTTATTGAAAGACAGACAGACGGTGCCATTACGGCGGATGACTTCTATCCGGTGCCATTTGTTGTACCAGTTTCACATTTTGTAACTGCTGAGGAGGGTATCCCCAATGTCGAATTTACAGTCCATCCACATTGCGGTACAGGAACGTATATCTATGTCGAAAATGGAAAAACGATACCAATTACTCGTTTTGTTGATGTTGAAGGTCTTTTTGAACACATCGAGGAGCTGGCATCGAACAACAGCAAATGGATAGGCGAGTCACTTGGCAAGATAAAAAGGATCGGGAGCCTTATTTCAGCGTTACCCCGGTATATCGATATGTCAAAGGCACCTAAATCAGTGGACGTGAAAAAACTGTTTATTGACGTCCTCAGGGATGGTACAGGTGACGCAGTAAAGGAATTCCACCGTCATACGCTTTTCATTGGCGCAATGCACTTTATGGACCTATACAACATGGACCTTGAAAGAATAAAGCGGTGCGGTGTTCATTATGCCACTCCGGATGGCAGGATCATTCCGTTCTGCACATATAATACATTATACAGGGTTGAAGTTGAAAAGAAGTTTGCAATGCCACTGCATCCTTAAGCCAAAATAGATAAATCATTGTTTCAATTCTCGCAGGGGGTGAAATTTCACAATCATTGAATATGCAAAAATTGCAGATGCTGATAGCCTTGGGAAAGCAATTTGCCGGTCAATGAAATCATGGGCATTGAAATCATTGGAAAATCACTTTCGTTGCCCGGTAAAGTAGAACGATCAAATGCAACATTGCTCCTTATATCAAGCCATATTTATTCCAGCTAACTAGTGATGGAGGTAAAGTTGCCATACAAGTTCTGCGTGTATTCAATTTTGCATCTGAAACATTAGGCACATTATAAAGTTTTGTAAAATTATTAAAAATATTTCTATTTGCTTCAACCTGTGGAACTCCCACCAAAAATACTATTATCATCAACAATATTAACATCATTTTCCCGTTCATAATATTATTACCTCCATTATACAAATTTGAGATCACAATTTATTTTAACGAGAGTTTGAAATATAAACATTATGTTTTCATTTGAATAAATTTCAATCGAAAAGCAGAAGTGTTATGACATTGGATCG
>JAUSDC010000152.1 GCA_030650845.1 Candidatus Methanoperedens sp. | reverse complement strand
AAGTTTTCAAGTTGTTTTATGAAGGCTTCTTTTGTCTCAACGCGGTTTGCAGAGAAAACTATTCCTGCCTCATGCAGTTCATGCTCCATCAACTCAGCGTCTGCAGAATTATCTTCAAGTATTAGAATTTGAAGTTCTTTTTTCATTGATTCCTTTATTCATTGCGGTGGTTTATTCAGCAATACCCAGTATAAACTCAGTTTAGCAACTGCATCGATAAACTTATTGAAATCAACAGGTTTAATGATGTAACTATTGGCGCCCAGGTTATAACTCTTCACAATATCACGCTCTTCCTGAGAGGATGTCAAAACAACAACAGGAATTTTTTTTGTCCGCTCATCAGATTTTATTCTGCGCAGAACCTCAAGTCCATTTACTTTGGGAAGCTTTAAGTCAAGAAGTACCACTTTTGGAATGTTCCTAATGTTTCTTTGCGCATGGGCGCCTGTGGCAAAAATAAACTCCAGTGCCTCAGCCCCATCATTCAAAACGTGAACTTTGTTGGTAAGGTTGTTTTCCTTCAGCGCCGTAAGCGTAAGTTCCACATCATATGGATTGTCCTCAACCAGAAGTATTTCAACTTCATTTAAATTCGTCATACTTTCTCCTTTATTGGCAATGTAAAATAAAAGGTTGCCCCCTCGTCCACTTTTCCCTCAGCCCATACTCTTCCACCATGTCTGTGAATAATGCGCTGGATAATGGCAAGCCCAACACCTGTGCCTTCAAATTCCTTCTCACTATGCAATCTTTGAAACACTCCAAATAATTGATCTGAATACTGCATATCAAATCCTGCTCCGTTGTCTTTAACATAATAGATGATCTCATTTTTTTCACTCCGGCCTCTGACTTCAATTACTGCGATTTCTCTCGATCGTGTGAATTTTATTGCATTGGCTAAGAGATTAACAAATACCTGCCGGATTAATTTTATGTCTCCAATAGCCACAGGAAGTGATTTAATATTGAATTGCAGAATTCGCCCGGGAACAGTGGCTCTGAGTTCTTCGTATACATCCTTTGCAAGTTCACACATGTTGATATCTGATAAAACCATTTCCTTGCGCCCTAAACGGGAGAGAGTAAGAAGATTATCAATAAGTTCTCCCATTTTCTGCGTATTAATTCTGATGATATTCAGCACACGTTTGCCCTCTTCATCAAGTTTATCTTCGTGCTTTTTCAAAAATATATTGGAAAAGCCATCGATAGCCCTGAGCGGTGCCCGCAGATCGTGGGAGACAGAATATGAAAAAGCTTCAAGTTCTTTGTTTGCTTCTCCAAGCTGGATTATATGTTGTTCAAGTTCTCTGTTGAGCTTCAGTATTTCTTCCCCGGCGCGTTTGCGATCTGTGATGTCGGTCGCCGTGCCCTCAAAACACACAATACCACTAGAATCCCGCAAAATGCGGGTATTCAATAAAAACCACACAATTTTGCCATCTTTGCAGTAAAACTGAACTTCAAAATTTTCGACAAAACCCTGCGTATGTATCAAGCTAATGAGCTCATCCCGGCGGCTTGGGTCAACATAAAGTTTCCGAACGTTAGCAACCTCAGCAATAAGTTCGTGAGGCGATGTATAGCCCAACGTGCGCGCAAACGCAGGATTTGCTGATATGATACGACCATCAAGCGTGGTCTGGTAAATGCCTTCAATTGCATTTTCAAAAATGCTGCGATATTTTGCCTCAGCTTTGCGGAGCTCTTCCTCAGCCTGCTTACGCTCAGCGATGCTGATTCCCATTCCCAGTAGGCATTGCGTCTGGTCAAACGTGACTCGTGTGCCAGTGAATAAATAAGGAGTCCTGTGTCCGTCTTTTGATACAAAGTCTGCTTCAGCAGTAGATCGCCCTTTTGCAAAGACCTCCTGAATCTTCTGCTCGATAAACTTCCTGTCTTCACCGACAAAGAAATCAAGAGGGTTCATCTTTGAGATCTCTTCGGCCGAGTATCCTGAGAATTTCTCGAAGTTCTCATTCCACCGCAGAAACCTGTCTTGATTATCAAAGAGATAAAAAATGCCCGGCAGACTATTTATCGCTGTATCGGAGAAGTTCTTTTCTTTCCGTATATCCTCATCCGCCTGTTTGTGCTGGATTACTGAACCTAATTGGGAAGCAACTGCTGAAACTATATCCACTAGTTGTTTGTCTTTCTCACGGGATTCCAGCATGAAAAATAGGAGAACAGCTAGTATCTGTTCCTTGGCAATAATCGGAACTCCCAAACTGGCCTTGAGTCCAGCTTCCCTCGCCATCTGAACACGTGGATAAATTGTGTTTGGGCTAAGCGAAACATCTGGAATCCACTCAGGTAGCTTCGATAACCAGATTCTCCCTGGCAACCCAATACCATTCTGGAATGTGAACTTTTCACTCACTCTTCTGAAATTATCCAGACTTCCAGAACTGGAATACCATACTGGGCTGAGTTCGAGGACTGTTCCATCCACATTAGGAATCCACGCCTCTCCATAATCCCAGCCAGTGGCTTCACAAACTTTTTTCAATGCAATCTCTAGTGCAACTTTTAAATCTTCAGATTCACCTATTGCCCGAGTCAATGTTAGCAAGAGACGGATTTCTTCATCCACCTGCTTCTGCTTTGCTTCCAGTTCTTTCAATCCAGTAATGCTTTGGCGTAGCTCTACTAATTCATTCATGAGCTGCTCTTTTGTCTTATCTTTATCTTTCATATAATAACCTTAAAGCAACATAAATCTCACAAAAATCATTTCCAGTGGTTGTTGTTTGTGGCGTTGAATGAATTATTTCTATCTGTTCACCGAAAGCATGCGAAATCCACCCATCGAACATGCCCATTATAAAAGTACAATTGAGGGTATTGAATTTAACATCTTCTTTTACTAATGCACAGGCGACAATTTTGCCATGAATGACATTTTTGCTAATAATCTCCCATTTTGAATCCTGTTTAAGGATCACACCTGTTTCTTGCATATATTTGATAAATGTTTCTGCATCCCAAACACCTATCTTTTTGTCTTTTTCATAATTTTGTATCATCATTTTGCCAAAGTCGCTGCCTAACGATTTTATAATCTCCTCATTAGTGGGCATATTTTTTAGCAGATCTAACATTTTTACAAGATCTTTATGGTAGTTTTCGAAAGGTTCTTTTGTGTTTTTTAGTTCATCTATCATTTTTATAAGTATCTTGCCTGCTATGGATACAGGTTTAAGAACTATGAGATTTCTACTTGTTACGGAATTATAGGTATGTCCACTCATTCTCAGTAATTCCACGAACATATAGGCAAGCTTTTTAATAGCATCGGGCTCGGTAAATGTGTGGTGTATTATTAAAGAATCTTTATCAATGTCTACTTTTTCAATTATGCCAATATATTGATATACATCCTTAATTTTTTTTAATAAATCTTCCAATGGAATCTGGTTTATAGGGCAGCTGTAAAACCTTTCAATGCATGTAGTGATTTTATGAGATGTTCTTCCGCCAAGAATTTCTTCAAAGAGTTGTTTCGGTATTGCCACCATGTCATAGTTCATCTTTGCATAAAGAGTTAGTATCATGTTCCAGAAATCCGGTTTTTTGTATAATTCAAAAAACGCATTGTCCATATATCCGAAACTGTCAGATATGCTTTTAAGTACCCCTTCCTTTTCTCCTCTTTTCATATGCATCTCAAGAGAGGTATTTGCATTTCTGATACTCAATACGCCCAGATTGTATTTTTTCGATGTGAATACGGCAACAACTGCAGCCAGAAACCTATTCATATCCTGGTTCGTTCCTGATATGGTAAAAGAGACTTTTTCTGGCAACCTATCCTTATCAGAACTTATTTTAATTGAGGAATCCCAATAGACTTCTCCCATGAGCTCATTCAAACGTTTTTCAAGAGAAGAGATGGAAGTAATATCATTGCCAATAATATTGTGAACGATCTCTTCATCAGGGAGTCTACCAGCAAGATTTCTCAATGCCCAGATAAGAGTCGATGAGGTCAAGCTCTCTTTATTTTTTAATCCTAAAATAAGCCTTTTCACAGAATCCGGATCCTTAAAAGCAACATCTGCAAGATCAATTATCTCACGTATAACAGCACTGAGATTTCCGTTGTGCTTTTGAATCAGCGGCTCGATTTTTTTTAGGTACTCTTCGTTCAGAGAGATGCTTTTCCTGAGATTCATGTGGCTATTCACTAAACATTATAACGCTTAATTAACTTTCCGTATAACTTTATTGAAATTTATGAATTGTGAACATTCGTAATAACAAACATTATCCTGTTATGAATGTAGTTGTAGGCCAGTCGGCCTAAAAGCAGACAAAGGGGTGGTGCATCTTGGGAGAGAAACATTTATTTTCTCTCCTTTCATGCATCCCCCTTTCAATTTATCCAAGGTAATATAAATGACTGAACAACTTGCAAGCAAAAAATTGACATTATTTCCCAATTTCGTAATAATTGCAACAAAGTTTGCTGAATTCTTCGGTGATATATTTGATGTATTGACAGCAATTTCAAAAAGAAAGATGGCATTCATGCACACTGATATGAACGAAAATGATGCCCTGATCAAGGCAGAATTCGAGATATCTAAAGAATATCACATACCGTTGCTTGATATCAAAAAGTTGTTGGGAGTGAGATTCATTCCTACTGGAATGGTTGAGAATTGAGAATAAGACCCCGGAATTAATTCAGGGGACTAATAAAAGAAGTGAATAAATATGGTTAAAAAATCTGAAGAAAGAAAAGATATCCACAAAGAAGATATCAAAACAGAAACAAAGAATAGTTTCAAGACATGCGAAGACAGCTACACAGCAGTTTCAAAAATGTGGGAAGATTCCTACTTAAAGCTATACAAGCCCTGGTTCGAATCCACGGAAGCGCTTTTCGGGAAAGCGGTCGAACTCTCAAAGGATGCTACACCGGAAACATATAAGGAATTTTATAGTGAATGGCTGAAAACCTCCCAGAACAGCTTCGGTAAATTTTATGAAATCCCGACCCTTGAATCTAATAAGGAAACATTTGAGAAACTCCTGGTTAGTGCAGAGGAATCGAATAAGATCTACAGTTCAATGATCGCAGAATTAAATGAGAATTCCAGGGCGACCCGCGAAGTACTCCAGGTCGAAGCAGATCCTGCAAAATATAAAGAAGTCTATGATATGTGGATCAAGTCCTATGGAAAAATGCTCAACGAGCTTCTAACACTGCCATTGCAGAAGAATATGAAGGAGATCTTTGAGAATATCACAGGCACACCTGATATATATTCAGAAGCCTTTGAGCAGATATCAAAAATATGGAAAGATTCATACACAAAACTATACATGCCTTATACTGATTCCATGCTGAAGCTTTCTATGAAATCAGCAGAGATCTCCCGGGGGAATGCGAGCCCTGAAGACTATAAGGAATTTCATGCCTTATGGATGAATACATATCAGGAGCTCTATGGCAGGTTGTTTGATACCCAATCCATGAGACCTTCAAAGGAAATATTAGAGTATTTCGTGCGCAGCGAAAACGTTAATCTGAACCTCTACAAATCTTGGATAGCAACCCTTGGAAAAATGTCACAGAAGGCTGAGGAACTATCTAAGCAGGGCGCCGACCCGGAGGCAAATAAAGAACTTTATAATCTCTGGGCAAAAATGTATGGAAAGGCATTTGATAACTTCTTTGATAACACGCCCACGTTCAGCCCGTTTAAGGAGATCATGGAGCCTGTGAAGAATGCAGCAAAGATATACACAGATACATTTAGCAACATGTCAAATATCTGGGTAAATTCGTATCACAATCCCACAAGTGCATTTTAAGATTGGAGAAATCCAATCTTAAATATCCTGAAAAGTAGTGCTAAATCTGGCCGATGCTGATTATCAAGACAGTGGGAAAAACAATCATTACAGAACTGCTGGTTTAGGATAAAATAAATTAAAGAAGTGCAAAATTATGGTCAAGAAAACTGAAGAAAGAAAAGATGTGAAAGAAGAGAAGATTGTCAAGACATGGACTGACAGTTATACAGCATTTTCAAAAATGTGGGAGGATTCCTACTTAAATCTATACAAACCCTGGTTAGGACCCAAAAGAGAGCTGTTTGAGAAAGTAGTCGAACTCTCAAAAGAAGCAACACCACAAAAATACCAGGAATTTTATGAAGAGTGGATGAAAACCTACCAGAATGCCTATAGCAATTTTTTCCATACCCATACTGTTGAATCCAGTAAAGAAACATTTGAAAAACTTCTTGCGAGCGCAGAGGACTCCAATAAGTTATACAGGTCATGGATAGCTGATTTAGAGAAGAATTCCAGAGCAGCCCACGATCTGCTAAAAGGGGAACCAGATCCTGCGAAATATAAAGAAGCCTATGATATGTGGTTAAAATCGTATGGAAAAGTTTTCGACGATCTTCTTACATTACCATTCAGGCAAAATATAAAAGAGATCTTTGAGAAACTAACAGGCGCCCCGGATATCTATTCAAATACCTTTGAGCAAATATTAAAAATATGGGACGATTCATATTCGAAGCTGTACAAGCCATGGATAAACTCCATGATGAAGCTTTCTGCGAAATCATTAGAAATATCTAAAGGAAATGCCAGCCCGGAAGCCTATAAGGAATTTTATACCTTGTGGCAGAATACATATCAGGAGACCTATGGCAAACTGTTTGATAGTCAGTCCATGAGGACGTCAAAAGAAACATTTGAAAATTTTGTGAGAAACACCAGCGTTGATTTGAGTCTCTACAAGTCTTGGATAGGCACCCTTGAAAAACTGTCACAGAAGATCAAGGAACAATCAGAACAAAATGCTGATCCGGAGACATATAAGGAATTTTATAATCTATGGGCAAAAACATATGAAAAGGCGTTTGAAAACTTCTTTGAGCACACTCCCACAGTAGGCCCGTTCAAAGAGGTTTTTGAGCCTGTAAAGAATGCAGCTAAGATATATGCAGATACATTTATCAGTGTATCCAAAGTCTGGGTGAAATCGTATCCAGGCTCTAAAATTTAAGTTTATATGAGGTAATTATGGTCAAGAAAACAGAAGTTTCAAAAATGTGGGAGGATTCCTACTTAAAGTTATACAAGCCCTGGATCGAATCCACAGGAGAGATGTTTGAAAAGTCGGCAAATCTTTCAAAAGAAGCGACTCCACAGAAATACAAAGAATTCTATGATGAATGGATCAAAACATACCAGAGTTCCTTTGGTAAATTTTATCCGACCCTGGCACCGGAATCAAATAAAGAGACACTTGAAATATTCCTATCAAATGCAGAGAGATACAATAAACTCTACAGGTCATGGATCGAAGAATTGGAAGATAATTCACAAAAGACTAAAGAGATACTTTCAGGTAAACCGGATGCTGCAAAATATAAAGAATGCCATGATATGTGGGTCAAGTCTTATGAAAAAATATTCGATGAGCTAATGGAGCTGCCCTCTCAGGAAAGCACAAAAGAGATATTTGGAAATTATATGGAAGTACCAGATATCTATCTTGGGAGTTTTTTGCAGATGTCAAAATTATTTAAGAGATCATATGCACAACTTTGCAAGCCGCTGAATGAATCCATGATGACACTTTCTGAGAAAATGGCTGAGATTTCCCGGGGAGATGCAAACCCTGAAGCATACAAGGAATTTTATAACTTATGGGTAAATACATATAAAGAGACCTATGGCAAATTTGCCAGATCCATGGAGACAAACAGTGAAATGTTCGAACATTTTGCACAAAGCACAAACATTTACCTGGGCATGTACAAGTCCTGGATCGATGCACTTGAAAAAATGTCAGAAAAGGCCAAGGAGCTATCTACACAAACCTCTGATCCAGAGGCATATAAAGAATTCAGTAATCTCTGGTTAAAAATGTATGAAAAGGCTTTTGATAGCTTTTTCGATGACATGCCCACAGTAGGAGGGCCTATGAAAGAGGTCATGGAGCCAGTAAAGATCATGGCTAAAATGTACGCAGACACTTTTATCAAGATGTCAAAAATGTGGGTAAGATCAGATTCGCATTCAGCAACAGCGTATCCGGGAAAGAACAAGAGATGAATGCGCAAATTAATATCAAAGGAAAAAATATGGAAAAATCTAATTTAGAATCCACACAGGAATTTTATGACCAGTGGATAAATATGTATAAAGCCACGATGGGCAAATTCATCGAGATGCCTGCTGTGGGTCCAGCACGCGAGAAATCAGAAAAAATGATGAAGGGTTTCTCTACATTTGTCAATCTTTACGCATCCGGAATGGATACCAGTGTAAATATGCAGAATGTATTCAAAGAAGCAATGCAAAAAGTGCAGGAAAAGATCGGGGCAGATATGGATGGAGATATCAGTCCTGAAAAATATAAAGAATTTTACGATATCTGGATCCAGACATACAGCGATACCTTCAAGGATTTTGCGAAATCAGGTCATTTTGTGTCTGACTTAGGGAAATTAAATGCGCATTTAATGGACTTTCAAAAATACAACCGGGACATGCTTGAAGATAATTACCTGAAACCCATGAATATGCCCACAAAGACAGAAATCGACGAGATCAATAAAGAGTTGTATACTCTTAAGAAAACAGTAAAAGAACTGACCAGCCAGATCAAAGAACTAAAAGAGAATAATTAGTTTTTTTTAAGGAAATGACATGAACGAACTTAAATTAAATAAAGATTTTGATAAATTCAAGCAGGGGATGGAATTAATGATGAAACCACCCGAATTTTCGGTAGCCACAACACCTTCCCAGATAATTTATACCGAAGATAAGATGAAACTTATCCATTATATCCCAGCAGTGGCAAAAACACATCCAGTTCCAATACTCATAGTGTATGCGCTCGTGAACAGGTACTACATTCTGGATCTACAGCCCGATAAGAGCGTGATAAAGAAACTTTTGGAAGAAGGTTTTGATGTTTATGTCATTGACTGGGGATATCCATCAGGTGCAGACAGGTATCTCACACTTGATGATTATGTGAACGGTTATTTACATAATTCTGTGGAAAAGATTAAAGAAAGGTGCGGATTGGATAAGATCACCCTGCTTGGAGTATGCCAGGGCGGCACTTTTTCCATCATGTATTCTGCATTACATCCAGAAAATGTACAGAACCTTGTTACCCTGGTGGCTCCTGTAAACTTTGATAGTAATAAAGGAATCCTTAACCTGTGGGCAAAAAGCCTGGACGTTGACAAGATCGTGGATTATTATGGGATAGTACCCGGAGATTTCCTGAATTCAGCGTTCTTGCTACTTGATCCATTCAGACTTATGATCGACAAATATGTAGGTATGTTCGAACGGATCGAATGCAATCCGGACGATCAAACCTGTGCTCTTCGAAATGAAGATTATCTCAAGAATTTCCTGAGGATGGAAAAATGGATTTTCGATAGTCCTGACCAGGCCGGGGAAACCTTCAGGCAGTTCATGAAAGACTGCTACCAGAAGAACCTTCTCATTAAAAATGAGTTGAATCTCAATGGTAAGATTGTCAATTTAAAAAATATCAATATGCCAGTGCTTAATGTAATGGCAGAATTCGATCACCTCGTTCCTAATGATGCAAGTATACCGTTGTCAGACGCAATATCCAGTTCTGATAAAGATACTATGGTCTTCCCGACCGGACACATAGGTATCTTTGTGGGCTCCAAATCCCAGAAAGAGGTCTGTCCTAAGATCGCAGCATGGTTGAAGCTAAGATCTGATCTCAATGGGAAAGGAGACGAAAAGATTGGATCAGGAAACGAAGAGAAGCCTGAATTAGCCAAAGAAAAAACGCTTCAACACAACAGAAAGAACCGCAAATCAAAGTTGACAAAAAATGAGACTTGAAAACAAAGTTGTAGTTATTACAGGAGCAGGAAGCGGTATTGGTAAAGAAACTGCACTCCTGTTTGCGAAAGAAGGGGCAAAAGTTGTTGTAGCCGATGTGAATGAAAAAGCCGGTGAAGAGACAGTAGAACAGATCAGGAAAAATGGAGAGGGATTTTTTATAAAATTGGATGTAACCAACAGGGAACAATCAAAGCAGATGGCCAAAACCACTCTTGAAAAATATGGTAAAATAGACGTTCTGATAAATAATGCAGGAATCGTCCAGGATGCCTTCGTATCGAAAATGACAGAACAACAGTGGGATAGGGTTATTGACGTCAATCTCAAAGGAGTTTTTAACTGCATCCAATCTGTTGTTGAAATAATGATGAATCAGGGTTCCGGCGTAATTATCAATACATCCTCTATCGTAGGACTCAACGGGAATGTCGGCCAGGTAAATTATGCTGCGACTAAAGCCGGCCTGATCGGAATGACAAAAACCCTTGCGAAAGAACTTGGGAAAAAAGGGATACGGGTCAATGCAGTTGCACCAGGATTTATTGCAACTCCAATGACAGCAGCGGTTCCTGAAAAGATCCTTGAAATGATGAAAGAAAAAACTCCACTGCGCAGACTTGGAGAACCAAGGGATATTGCGAATGCATATTTATATCTGGCTTCAGATGAAGCAAATTTTGTAAATGGAGCCGTGCTTTGCGTTGATGGTGGATTGGTAATATAATTATATATATAATAACAATTGGGTGAAAAAGAATGAATAATGCAGTTATTGTATCGGCAACCAGAACCGCAGTCGGGAAATTTGGGGGAAGTCTGAAGGATTTTAACCCTGGACAGCTTGGTTCTGTGGTATTGAAAGATGCCATGAAAAAGGCAAATGTTAAAGAAAACGAAGTTAGTGAAGTTATCATGGGAAACGTCCTTGGCGCAGGTCACGGCCAGAATGTGGCAAGACAAAGTGCGATATGGGCTGGTATTCCAAAAGAAGTGTCATCCTTTACCGTAGGCAAAGTATGCGGTTCAGGTTTAAAGTCAGTTGTTCTTGGAGCACAATCCATCATGCTGGGAGATGCGGATGTTGTGCTGGCAGGAGGGATGGAATCCATGTCCATGGCTCCATATGCTCTGAAAAATAACCGCTGGGGAGCAAAGATGGGAAATGGAGAAGTTGTAGATCTTATGATCCATGATGGATTATGGGATATTTTCAACAATTACCATATGGGCGTAACAGCAGAGAATGTGGCTGAAAAATATAAAATTACACGTGAAGAGCAGGATGAATTCTCAGCAAAAAGCCAGAATAAAGCTGAAGCTGCGATAAAGGCAGGGAAGTTCAAAGATGAGATCGTCCCTGTTGCAATTCCCCAGCCAAAAGGCGAGCCTGTTCTCTATGATACGGATGAATTCCCAAGATTTGGCACAACAAAAGATACACTTTCCAAACTTAAACCTGCATTTAAGAAAGATGGAACTGTAACCGCGGGTAATGCTTCAGGTATTAACGATGGTGCAGCTGCAGTTCTTTTAATGTCAGAAGGAAAAGCAAAAGAGTTAGGCATTACGCCTCTTGCTACTATCAAGGGCTATGCATCGTGCGGAGTTCCTCCAGAAATCATGGGTATGGGACCTGTTGGCGCATCAAGAAATGCCATAAAGCGTGCTGGAATAACTCTGGACAAGCTTGACCTGGTAGAACTCAATGAAGCATTTGCATCACAAAGCCTTGCAGCTACCCGGGAACTTGGCTTAGCTCCTGACAAAGTAAATGTTAATGGAGGTGCCATAGCACTGGGACATCCCATTGGAGCAAGCGGCACAAGGATACTGGTCACACTTCTCCATGAATTGAATAAAAGAAAAGGCACATACGGACTTTGCTCCCTTTGTATCGGAGGGGGTCAGGGTATTGCCATGGTTGTAAAGAGGTACTAATATTATGGAACGCAAGGGAAGTCTTGAAGGTAAAGTCGCACTGGTCACAGGAGGTTCAAGGGGGATAGGCCAGGCGATCGCTTTGCGATTGGCAAAAAATGGCGCAGATGTAGCCATTAATTACCAGAAAACAAAGGAAGAAGCTCAGAAGGTATCAAAGATCATAGACGAGATGGGAATGGTAGATGAATTTGATAAATTATCCCTGATGATAGACCAGATGGAGACAAAGGAACATGCAAAGGAAGTATCAGAAAAGATAGATTCCATGGGTAATCATTCCTGTATAGTCCAGGCTAATGTCAATGATTTTGACCAGGTGAGCAGGATGCGGGATGAGGTTGTCAATAAGCTGGGTAAGATCGATATACTCGTCAATAATGCCGGGATAGTCCGGGATAAGTCTTTTGTCAAAATGACTCCGCAAATGTGGACAGAAGTCTTATCTGTAAACCTGGATGGCGCTTTCTACTGCACAAAAGTGGTTATAGAAGGCATGCTTGAGAGAAAGTACGGCCGGATCGTGAATATATCCTCTGTGATCGGCAGGATGGGTAATCGAGGGCAGGCAAACTATGCAGCCTCAAAAGCAGGAATGATAGCCCTCACACAAACACTGGCCAAGGAATTTGCAAGCAAAGGTATAACGGTAAATGCAGTTGCACCCGGATTCATTGAAACTGATATGGTAAAATCTGTTCCCAAAGAAATATTGGAAAAAATCATTGCCCAGATACCTCTTGGAAGACTTGGAAAACCGTCTGAGGTGGCAGGAGCGGTTGCATATCTGGTCTCTGAAGATGGAAGTTATATTACTGGTCAGGTCATTGATATAAATGGGGGACTTTATATCTAAATTGAATTAAGATGGACTGGAAATGTTAGTAGTCACATGTGTTAAACAGGTACCATATACTGCGCAGGTAAGAGTTGACCCGGTAACTGGTACTTGATCCGTGGGGTTGTGCCTTTCATTATTAATCCGTATGATATCCATGCATTAGAAAAAGGCTTAAGGCTAAAAGAAAAATATGGCTTTCGTGTAGCGGTCATAGATTTAATCAAATTATACTATCTGGATGATAAAGGAATAGTATTCCGGATGGAAGAGATCCGTTGAACCTTCCTTCCTATTAGACCTTGATCGGTCACGGGACATTTACGCCCTGGAAGTCTGAATTTTATTGCAAGGTTCTTCTGTCGATCTCTTATAGCACTCCGGACATAAGAGATTCTGCCGAACCTTCCTTCCTATTAGACCTTGATCTGTCACGGGGCATTTACACCCTGGAAGTCTGAATTTTATTGTGAGGTTCTTCTTCCTCTCTTATGGCTCTCTGAACTGAAGCGATCCAGTCGAACCATCTTCCTATTAGACCTTGATCGGCCATTGGGCATTTACGCCCATAGAAGTCCGGATTTATTCCGGCGTTCTTCTGTCAATCCCTTGCTAGTTCATCGTAGCTTGCACCTATTATGTTTGTATAACAGGCAATTACTAATTTCTTTTATAATTATTAATAGTTATCGATAACGGAGTTGATAATCGAGTTGATAAAATATATGGTCACAAAATAAACAGTGTCAATTAGTAATTGTTATTTTTATTTATTAAAATTCAAAAGGTATCGCAGATTATCTTTCCGAAGCCTGTTCATAATGGCAAACCCTAATTACTCTGAAATAATACGGATGAAATACAAGGCACTTATGGAGAGGTTAACCTGAAAACATGTTGCAGGTTTACTTGGAGGTAGTATTTCATTCATATCTCCAACAATGGCTCAGCCTGAGCATCCAGCAGTTCATTTACCTGAATCATCTCATCACTGAACTCTTTCAGTGTCGAGATATCGCGAGACTGAATCGGAACACCAAAAACCCTGAACTCCCTCCTCCCCTTCAGATCAAGGAAATCAACCAGGAACTCCGGAGCGACAGGAGCCTGACCGTCCGTGATGAAAACGACATCAGCCTTCTGATAAGTCTGCGATGCAACCGATTCAGCAGCCCTTGTCAGCGCAGGCTCAAAAGCCGTGCCGTCCGAGTCGAGGAAAAACTCTGCAATTTCCACAGCCTTTGTGAGTATGTTCTTATCACCAACTGCGATTTCAACGACCTTCAATTTATCAAGAGGTCCGCCAAAGTGTATGCAGACAAAGGCACGCTTCTGCATCGAGGCTACTTCTAAAAGCGCCAATGCTACAGCCTTGCTCCACACCTCCCTATCCCCAGACATACTTCCGGAGTTATCACAGCAAACGATGATAGGGCCTTTACCCTGCTTTTCAGTACCCTTCAGTTCATACTGCATCAATTTGCCTTCCACGAACTTGCGTTTAAACTCTGCCCTTGCAACCGGATGGCGAAGCTGAGCTAATTCAATCGGTAGCACTCGTGACAAATCATTCCCGATGCCTACATTGTGGATCTCATCCCTTGATTGATTTAATCTGGTCTTTTGCTTATGAACAGCCAGCCGCCGCATCCTTCCAATGACTTGTGCCAT
>JAUSDC010000147.1 GCA_030650845.1 Candidatus Methanoperedens sp. | reverse complement strand
GAGTCGTAGGAGCGAGGGTGGTAGTCTAAGTTTGCCGGACAAAGCCGTAAGAATTTAAGCCTACCCTTCTCAGCCTACGTTCAACAATAATGTTGAAGCACCTTTTATGTAACGGGTGCAATCATCCTATATACGAGAATTGATGTTAAAAAGCGAATCAATGACGTTGCAGAGCAGCAATTAAAAGGGAAATTTGTCCGGTTGGATCTTAGTTTTAAGGGTCAATTTTGTTACATTGATGCTTTTACTGAACCCGCAGTTGATGAAAACTGGAATGAAGAGATCTTTCAGGAAACAAGGGAAGAGTGTATTGAAAGATTGCGGAACTCTCCAATTCATCTGTGCAGGCTTCGATACTTTGATAAGGATAAATGGGGCTTTGCGTGGTATAACTACAGCAATGAAAAATACGAACTGGCAACTTATCCTGACGGTGAGTTCTTTGGAAAACCTGAAGATGCATTTCTGGCTTCTGCTGCGTTTTATTGACAATAAACAGATTCACCTACCCAGCTTTTTTACTGCTGATTTAAAACTCAATCCTTCAAGTTTCATTACGAGCTGGATCACATTTCCTGATCTATTGCATGCAAAACAGTGCCATAATCCTCTTTTATGGTCTATGGAAAGGCTTGGAATGACATCGTTATGGAAAGGGCAACGTGTCATCTTTTTATTTCCGAGAATTTCGGAAATAGGAAATGATCTTGCTCTTTGAATTTGCTCCTGAGTTACAAAGCCTCTGGTATTTTGGCTCTTTCGTATTATTAGCTTTGATTTCGTTTCTTCAGCTTCTTCTTTTCTTATTATGATAAGCTCTTCCAGCGCCCTTAACAGCCCCGGTACGGTTGTGCTATTCGACCGTATGTTCTCCTTTATCCGTTCCTCAAGATCGAAGTTTCTTCTTGGTTTCTGCGCCAGCCTGTGGATATTTCCTGCTCCTCTCAGTAGTTCTGATTTTTCAAGAGGTATGCAGTAAAGTCCGCTCTGATGCTTTGTGTTGGGAAGTCTTGATACCCTGGCGATGTCTCCCCTGACGCTTCCGCCGTCCAGCGTATGAAGCTGTAATCCCATGCCATCATTGATCAGATCCCAGACAAGTCCAAGAACATCCTTTTTATTCTCAGGTGCTATTTCTGTGGGTGGAAAGTCAATGTAGCAGGCAGTCCCTTTCTGCCCTGAGAAATACTGGATGGATTCTATCCCCCGGTCTTCAAGGGCATCCGCTGCAATACTGGTTTCATGAATAGCCAGGCTGAGGTCGTCTTTTGAATCAAAGTCAAAGTAGAGCCGGTCAATGATCGCTGTATCGTATATCAGGTGTCTGAAAGGGTTTGCAGGCATGGAATAGGCATAAACAGAGACGTATAATCCCTGCCTGTTGGAAAAAGTATTGATGAGCCGGTTTAGCGCATCCAGGCTGTTTACCTGTCGAATCCGAACTACGTTAAGAGGAGATTCTCCTGGCAGAGGTTTGTAAGCGAATTCGCGCGGAAAGGTATCCTTGCAGTGAGCTTTGAACAATGGATCATTCATCTTCTTTTCTCACATCGCATTCAGTGCAAACAAAATCTCCTTCTGGGAATGGTCTGCATATTTCAATCATGGCAGCACCCTGGCATCTTGCAATACACTGCGTTCAATTTCGCTATTGCATTCAGGACAGGTGTAAGTTCTTTCCGGAAAATCAGCATCTCCACCATCTTCGTTACCGTTCGGGAAATGCATACGCCCATATTCCTGGTATCTGATTTCTGTTATAGTTTCTTTGCAATGGGGGCACACCATTTCCGATTTTCTGCATTCATTATCTTCATCGGCAGTCACAGGAATATCTGAAGCGACAGGCTTCTGTGGAGCCGTATCCAAAAGTTTATTTTTATCCAATTCGTTCTTGTCCATTGTCTTTCTCCTCCCTTATCCGCGAGTAAGTAACCAGCTTGCGGATCTGGGAATAATTTTATTGATTTCATATGGCATGGCGCGCACCAAACTCTCAGCATGGTTTGCTTTGCAACGATTTCTTTTTTTGATTATACTGCTGCTAAATGCGTTCCGGATCAAGCCAGCAAATGTAATACTCTTAAAGCAGCAGTGCCTTACAGAATGTGGAATATTCCGTAAATTGCGATTTTGTGGTTTGGAGGAAGCGGAGGGGTAATGGTTTCGCAACTATTCTTTTCAATGTTTGCGAATCCTGTTGGAGATATGCCTGCCTTTACCCTCCGCTGTTGTATGCTTAATATGAGACAAGTGAACCGACATAAGCAACGCTTTTCCCACAAATCTGGTTTGGCTTCCAGAAATGCAGATCCTGCGGGGATGGGACTTTTACTGTGCCATCGATTATTGCAGGTAATCCGTATGCTGAATACGCTAAATCAAATGTTTTACCTTCTTGATTAACAAGTAGATAGCGATTATCATATTTTGTATTTTTTACAAATATCTGGTAAAACCCCGTTATCGGATTGACCGGATTCATCTGATCTGTTCCTAATGTTGTACTTGAGGTGATTACGATTTTAATCCCGTTAATAATTATATTCTCATCCTGATCTCTGACGTATCCTGAGACAACTTGCCCGACAACGCTTTCCATCCAGGACTTGAAGTATAACCAATATTTTGCAATCCACTGGCGTCCGCTTAAAGTCTCTGTGAGGAAGGACACAATACTACCATGTATCATTATCCAGATTTTTCCTGTGAACTCCCGCCCTGAGAGGACTTCGGGCAAATAATAACCGCCCGGACAAGGTGTTGGATATCCTGCGGTTTGACGAGCACACGCACGAAAAAGGGAAATTGTAGGATTCATCATCTGCGGGTTCGCTATAACGATTGGAGTGCAAAGCTGTTTTTCTAAATTGATAATAAAATAATACATTTTTACAAACATCCAGATAGTCAATCCGTCAAAGATTGGAGTTTCCCTACCGTCTGCCGATAGATACGCCTTCCATTTATAATATTTTCCAATTAATCCCGTGGGTACTTTAATCGGTTCTCCAATAAATGAATAATATGTTGCGCTTGTTCCGTCTGAACCTGAAAAGTTTGACCAGGAAGAACCGTTGTCGTTGAATGCTAACTGAAACTTAACATCCGTTCCTGCTGGTTCAGTTGTGTTCATCAATAATTCATCGTAAGAAGAAATATTGGGTACAGGGACGGCAAAATTAGATTCGATTGTGCCTTCGGGTTTATATCTATGAATCTGGATATTTCTGATATCAAGGTATTCCGTCCCGTTTGTCGTTCCGTTGGATGATAAGCGCAACCTCATCTCAAAAGCCAGAGATTTAAAGACAAGGGTTTGATGTTCAAAGAGATAGAATTTCACATCCATGAAATCATCTAATAAATGCCCTGAATGGATTGGGTAGATCATCAATTTGATATACCGTTTGAATATGGGTATGAATTCGATTTCCTTCCACATCGGAGCTGCACCGCTGACCTCCCAATCCTCATATTCAAGCACCCAATTGGACAGATCGTTGCTGCCGTAAATATCGACTGTATATCCAAGGGATGAACCTTTCCAATATATTCTCGACCCGCCGACTCGGGCTGTTGTTCCCAGATCGTAAATAATCCAATGCGCTTCATCTGTGTTATGTCGCCATTCGGTTGACGTATTCCCGTCTTTTGTATTGGATGCCGGATATAATATCTCCTGACCGCAATATGATTGAATAGTTGAGGGAGTTGTCCAGCCTGCAGTATTTGTCGCCCGTGAGAACTTTATATCCCCATCTTTGTCAAGAACCTCAAATGTGAATAAACTTCCTCTTTGAAGCGCAAAGTCAAAGTCTATCTGGTAAAACCCAGAATCGATATAGGCTGAACCATTCCAAAGCCACTTGAAACGTGTGGACGGTTCGTTAGCATCAATTATGGATAGCAGATGTCCGGCGTCAATAGAACTCATGAGACGTTTCATTGAATCATTCTGGACATCGAATGTGGTAGTTTCCAAGAATCCAAAACGACTAAATTCAGATTCATAATAAGGCTGGACGATTTCAGTTTCCATTATAGCGGTGTAATTCAGAACATTTGGAGATATAACGACATTGGATGAAGCAACATCAATTATTTCTCCACCAAACCATGAATGAGCCAAAGGTGCATCTGATCGGCTAACCTCATGGTTTACCCACGGCGTTTCCAGAGAACGCTTAATCAAAGGTAACGATTTACCGATGCCTTCATTCCAACTCTCAAGATTGAATTTGTCACCTGTTGTTCCTCCGACTACGCTTGCTGAGACTAGTCTTTGTATTCCAGTATCTCCGGCATTCAGGGTTATTTGAATATGGCTTCCTGATGTGGTATATGCTGAAACGCTTGTACTTACAAGAGTGGTTTCAGCAGAATTGCCGAATTGATCTATGTACGTGATAGTAACGTCAAATGGTGCTGCGCCTATGTTTGCCGTTGGTTTTATGAAACATCGAAGTCCTCCCGCTGGAATGGACGACCCGGCGGTAAATCCTGTGCCGATTACGAAAGTTCCGAAGACAACGGTATCAAATGTCATCTAAGCTACATATTTTATCGCATAACACAATCTGTTTGTACTGTCTGGGCTATCGAGGGCCTTACATAAGAATTTTGTCTGGCTTCCCTCAATCGCTATCACATCACCATCAATAATTCCGACCCCTTCTGACCAGGGAAACCACAATTCAGCTTGAAAGATCGGGGATAGAGCGTTTGCTTGATTATTTATTATGGGTTTAACATAATATACCTTACCTTGCCCCACCTGGCTCTTGAAAGCATAGTAATTGGGTGTCGGGATATGATTTACGCCGTATCCATTAATATTAAAAGTGGTTGTGCCTTGTCCGTCCGCCGGGAATGTATACAGGAATGGTCTCATAATTCCTCGCTGTTTTCCAGCACCATAATCCCAACCCCACATGACATTCCAGATATTCCCTATACCCATAAAATAGAAATTGGATTGACTATCTGACCATTCTTTGTTATCACTTCTCTCGATAACCATCATTATAGATTGATCGTACGAATGTCCTGTGGGTTCAGGTTTCATGAGGATGACAAAACCATTTGATTCAACCCACATATAATATTGAACAAGACATGTTGCCATATCCGTTCCAACTGCGCTCGGATAATGAATTATAAGCGGTACATGGGATTTCTGATTAGAGACTGGATAAGTGTGATTTACACTGTCCCAACTTTGACTGAATACGACTTCTATTCCTTTAGCATGATAATTCGGGTAAATATTTCGAGATGTGTTTGTGATTGTGAGTGACAGGTATATTGATTCAGATGGATTCGGGTCAGAACCGACTATATACCTCAATGCTCTTTTTGCGTTATCTCCGGTCTTATTGGCGGTAGTCCACATTGTTGCTCCGGCATCAAATTCTATAATATCTTTCCATTTCCCGCCTCCGGCTGTTATAAGACCGTTCACTATATCGTCCAGAATATTAGGGAGTGTTTTACTCCCTGCTGCGTATCCTTCCGCCATATTAAACCTCCAGAGGACGTGTGATGACTGTCATGTATTCCTCAGCAGTTATCCCGCTGTCATTGGGGACTTGAATTTTCAGTCTTTTGGATGCAATCGTTGAGAAAGGCAGTTTCGATTCTTCAATAAAAACTGACGCACTATTCAGGATTTCTCTGATATATGCTTCTGATTTGACCATTTTAATCAGCTCCTTCTTTCTTGTTCTTTTCGAGGACCTTTTTGATTTCTCGGTCCCTGTCCTTATCGTAAATATTCCCGATAAGAGTACATTCTATGATTTTTCCCGCTTCGGTTGCCATTTTATCACACCACATTTTCATATTTTATTGCATAACATAGTCTGTTCGTGCTATCGGGGGAATCCACAGCCTTGCATAAAAACTTTGAACTTGAACCCTCAATCGCTATTACATCACCATCTACTAACCCTACCCCTTCACTCCACGGAAACCAGAGTTCAGCCTGAAATATAGGCGCAAGCTGATTAGCTGCATTGTGGATGATAGGCTTGACATAATAGACTTTACTGTTTTGGGTACTTTTGAAGGCATAATAACTCGGATTTGCTACCATACTCACGCCGTTGCCATTTGGATAACAAGTTATTCTTGTAGCAGTGCCATCTGGATACTGATATGCCCAAGGTCGCAGAATTGTTCTCCATAATCTGATATTGGGATATCCAACATCGTATGTGCTGTAAATTATGCCTTGCCAAACATTACCAATATTCAAAAGATAAAAACTGCTTTGTCCGTCTGAGTATTCTTTGAGATCACTCCTTTCAAGTACCAAAAACATACTGTTTTGCGTGTTGCTTCCTGTTGGTTCAGGTTTCATTAGAATTGCAAAACCATTTCCATCAGGGTCAATCCAGAGATAATAAGTGACCTGTAATGTTGCCATATTTGTCCCGACACCGCCTCCGTGAATTTCAAACGGACAAAATGACTGAACATTTGATACAGGATATGAGTGGTTTTCCCAGGTTTTGCTCGCTGTGAATCTAAGCCCTTTTCCATAGTAATTATAATAAAAATATGCGCCACTTGTCTCATTTACAACTTCAATCGCCCAATATGTGACTTCTCCGTTTTTCTGGAATAACATACATCGGCGTCCGTTATTGGCAATAGACTTGTCTGAGGTATTCCATGTAGTATCTCCATCCGTCCAATTTCCGCCAGTTGAACTGAGCAGTCCCGCACAGATTTTATCTAATATCTCATAGAGAGTTTTAGCTCCACTTGTGTATCCCATTTGAATCACCGCTTAATAATTCTAAGATATTCTTCCAGTGTCGTATCAAATGAGGTATCCAACTCAATTATCAAAGAATGATGTAATTTAACAACTGCATTTGGAATCTCTATTCGTGCCCTTGCTT
>JAUSDC010000145.1 GCA_030650845.1 Candidatus Methanoperedens sp. | reverse complement strand
TAAGGTAAGATGAGGGGGGAGGGGGAAGCAATGAAAAGGCGGGGTCGGAAAATAAGTAGAGACTTTTGCTAATTTTATTCAATCTTTTATGTCCTATTGATAACCTGAGTTGGGTGCAAAATTTCTATGCCTTGATTTATTAATCCCCGACTTTTCAATAATCTCCCATCTATTGTCACAAGTGGAATGTTGAGAATCTTTGCGCATGTTGCATGAAGAATATCCCCATCTTCCACTCTATTATCAACTTCTCTGAGCCGAGAAAATAAACAAAAATCGTTGTTTTGAGGTATGAACCATTCAGCGTTGGAAGAAACAATTGCTTCCAGAATATCGAACAAATATCCAGGTTTCTTATCCTGTCGAATTTCACCTGAATATAGAATAGCATGTATCATCTCTCCTGCCACATAAGGTGAGATATACCCCTCGAAATGTCCATTTTTCACTCGCCTTATGAACTTCTCACATGCTTCGGTAGCATTATCTGTTTTAATTGTACTTATGAATACACTTGTGTCAATGAAAAAAGAAGGCATAAATAAGAATTAGTTCTTTACTTTTTATCCCTGTGCAATATCTCTATAGCGTTTTTCTCTCCAAATGCTTCATCCCAGCGTTTCCTTACTTTTGATAATTTCTTAGGATTATCAAAAAGATCCCCAAATGTTCTTTCTTCATCCTCCACTATTTTAAAGCCTTTGAGTTTAAGCTCGATCTGTCTACTTACAGGAATACCTGTCTTAAACCTGATATCTTCCATTTCCTTAGCTATATCTTCATCAACTTGAATGCATATCTGGCGTTTTGTCATGCACTATTACCTCAATCATTCCAATGGTAATTAATTGTATTTAATGTTATTCAATGACCTCAGATAAAGACGCCAAAGTCACACTTTGGAATGGCAGTAATCATAAAAAAAAATTTGATCATCGCTGTGGCCATCATGCTGATTTTTATACATGTGTCATCTGCTGAATCCGGGATTGTTTCGGAAAACTCAAATACTGGCTTTGATGGCGCAAATCCGATAATTCGTTATTATGCAAATAATACAGACGAGATCCAGATAGATTATTCACCGGATAATGGTGATTACTGGCAGAATCCTGATTATACTCTTAGGGGACTGTGAAGATGAAGTTTTTGTCTGGGTAAGCATTCACAGGGCGAAAGGGCATAAAGCAATTGTTGTAGGTGGTTATCTATTCTTTGATGATGGCACATCCATTAGAGACATCTGGTACGAGTATGTGGACAACAATATCCATGATCCGAATTGGATGACGAAATAAACCATACTCATTTATATTATGTTCATATAAATGATTATTATGGTAATTATAATAACAAGATATATATAACATGAACATAGATTGTTTAAGTATGTCCATAAATAACTCCGCATCAATTTATTGGATTAATCCTGCTTAGCTATTTTTGACTGTATTTACCCAGATATACCAGAAGGAACAACATGAACGATAAACACCCCATACACACAACTCTTAGCACTGATGCAATGAGGATACTTGAACGCTATGAGATAGAACTCGGCACAAAGAACCAGGTGCTTGAAAGGGCTCTTTTGGGGATGGACAAACTTCGATTTAAAGATAAAATTGACACACAAAGCATTAGCAGGATCATTAAACGAGTCAATACTGGTATCCCTGGTTTTGATGGACTCATTGAGGGAGGGATACCGGAGGGTTTTGTTGTGATTGTAACAGGGCCTCCCGGGACGGGGAAGACCACGTTTTCACTGCAATTTCTTATGGATGGAATTAGAAATAATGAACGATGTATTTTTTTCTCATTTGAGGAGATGGCTGAACAGCTTATAAAACAGACTATACGTTTCGGATGGGACATTGGAGAGTATGTCGATAAAGGATATCTTGAGATATTCGGTTTCAGCAGGTTTTCAACAGAAGAAATAATCGAGATCATTGATATATTCAAGCCAAAAAGGATCGTCTTTGATTCATTGAATATCTTTTCAGATATTAGCGATTTTCGAAGGTCACCCCAATGGAGAAATATCCTGAAGGTGATAAAGGATAAGAAGATTACCTGTCTGGCTGTTACTGAAAAGAGCCATGGCGGTAGTGCAATGGGATTTGATGAATTTGATTTTATGGGTGATGGTGTGATCTCGCTCGATAAAAAACAGAAAAACGATCTAGACACTTACCCTACCTGCAATATCCAGATACAGAAAATGCGATTGACAAAGGTGAATGAAATTCCTCATCAGTTTGTTATAAATGATAATGGAATAGAAGTCATTGGGAACATGGGTATTGAAAGAAAGGCATTCAATGCATTACATGCTAACAGGGAAAAAATTGAACATATTGCCACAGTAGACCGTGAATTAAGGATATCCCTGAACTCTATTATAGGATTCTCTGAACTTATGATGGTAAAAGCTCCAGGGGATCTGAATGAAAAGCAGGAACGATACGTTAAGAATGTCCATACAAGCGGTAAGCATCTGCTTGAACTTATTCAAAAAAGATCCTGATGGACCATTTAAAAGATGTACTATTAATATTTACGGTCTTTATAATCTATACGGCGCTGGGGTGCGACCCCAGACCCAGGTGAGGCGCCGCCGCTGGCGGAGTTCAACATAAAGATTATAGATCCTGCAAAAACTCCTGAGAAATAGCCTCCATTAATCTTATAAAATCATGCTTCTTCAGGTAATTATTCTGCCAGGCTCAGATTTCGCCAGATAGCTTCTTCACCTGCTGTTTTCGGTGGCGAATATATATCAAAGAAGCATCTAACAATATAAATATGATCGCAGCGATCAAGAGTATTTTGTCGAGTTTTGCAGGACTATTTACCTCATTTCCGGCAGAACTAACATTACTTGCCGTTTGTTTAGATTCTGTAATTTGGGCGGTCTGGGGTACAAAGTTATAACTTTCGCCGGATGATGTTTTGCCTGTTATGGCAATCGGAGAGAAGCGTGTCGTGCTGGCTTCATAGTATATCCAATCAGATGTTTCACTTATCTTTTTTGTTGGAAGTGGTTCGCATGCATCCTGGTAATGCATCACAGTTATGGTGTCGGGAGCAATACTGTTAGATCTCATCCACGATACCGGTACTCTGAAGGTGATCTCGGCGTGCTTTATGTTCATGGGCGTTGCAAACCCGTACGTTCCTACCCAGATATTGATGTCCTTATATACAGTATCCTGCGCCTGGCTTTTTACAAGTGAAGAGGTGTTTCGGAGCACTTAACAGCAACATTGATGTCATCTCCGGCATTGGTGTTCCCGGTTATGTTCACAGAGATTATGGGGTCGGTAGTTTTGAAAACATATGACGTCGTAATGTTCAATTTAATGGAACGGTCGTATTTTTCTTTAATTTCGATGTTGGAGTAGTTCTCACCTGATGCGCCACCTGCGCCACCACCCCCACCACCGCCGCCACTGCTGGCGCTACCACTGCTCCCTTCACCGACCCCACTACCGCTATTTAACATAACTGAACCGTTTGTTATATTAACCTCTAGGGCATGGATCACAGGTCGTATGTATTCACAAAAATCTATTCTTGCACGGGAAAAATTTTATAATGAACATGAAACTAACTAAAGTTGCAGTCCGGATGGCAATGGGTTTAATACCCACGGATATGGTTTTTTATAAAGATGAAAAAGATAAATTATATAGATTAAGATACCTGAAGAGTGCGGTTTATGAAACCTCTGATCCAATTGAAATCTTAAGTAGATTGGTGTCTGTCTCAAAATACGCCCCCGATACCTTAGAGGGGGAAATAGTCGAAGATTCCTCCAAAGAAGTTCATATTAAAACTGACCGTGGAATTTACCTTTTACAGAAGAATGCTGAGAATATTAAGTTCTGGGATATAACGAATAATGAAATTAACGATGGAGGGTGCCTGGATAGAGTATGATGAGGGGGTGGGTGAAGCATAGAAAGAAGGAGGGGGTCGAATACTCAGGAGACGCTTTGCTTATTTCGGTCAAAATACTATTATAATATATAATATATAAATATCCGGCGCTTCGTCGATCGGTTTAGAGTCTTCGGCGACAGAGTATATTAATAGAATCAAGATGTAATTATTATCATCAAAATAGTCTCTGCATATATATGAAAATAATATTTACAGATCACTCTAAGATCAAGTTCAAAATCTTAAGACGACACGGATTTGAAGTTAGTGAAAAACAAATCCTAGATATCGTAGAAACGCCTGATACCAAAAGTAAAGGGAGAAAAGACCGATTTATAGTTCAAGGTCAAGTTGATGATACTCATGTGATAAGAGTTATATTAGAAATTGAGAGTAATAATATTAAGATCGTAACATTTTATCCAGCAAGGAGAGAAAGATATGAAAATTAGTTATAATCGTGAACAAGATATTCTAATGTATGAAGTGAGTGATGAACCTATAGATTATGCCGAAGAAGTTGGACCTATTATTGTTCACTTCAACAAAAAGGGAAAAACAGTACTTATGGAGATACTGGATGCGAGCGAATTTATTGCAATGACAACCAAAATTACAATGAAATCCATAAGTGAAACACCTGTTGAAGCTCTATCATGAGCAGAATCCTGGATACAGGTTTTACTTATTCGGGATAACAAAATTTTATATAATAATTAACATAAATATCCGGCGCTTTGCATAACTCCTTACAACCATTTCGCATCTCCTAACCCGTAATATCCCCAAAATGCAGGAAAACAATAAGCATATCATCGCTATCAACAACACCATTCTGATCAACATCATATGCCGGATACGGAGCAGAAGTAACCTCGCCATAATGCTGACCGATATAATTTAGATCAAGAATATTCACAATACCATCCTGATTAATATCATACCCAGGAACATTCAACGCCCATTTGAAGGTATGCATCGATCCAGAAGCCATAAAATTGGTATAATTAAAAGACAAAAAACCAGAAGCATTAGCTGTCTTATTTGTATAGATCACATCATCCACTGCAAAGTTGACATCCCTGTTCGCAAATGATGGGACCGTGTTATTAAAAACAATATACCCCTGCCCAGCCGAAGCTACAGCAGTAAGTTCCTTCTGAGTAGCATTGACCGTGATCGATCCATTGGGGAATTTGGTCATGTCCGATTTCATAAACCAAGTATTATCGATAGACCCCTGGCTATCTTCTCCATGTAAGAAGCATCCAGATTACCAAGTACCTTAATTATTCTTTTCTTATCAATCACTCTTATTTGCTCACAAAGAACAACGGAATCCTGGATTAATCCCCCAACATCAGCAGGAACAAACACATGTGAAGGCAATTGTGCGCGCCGGATCTTTGAAGTGAAAGGTGCAATAATCGTATGAGGGCTGAAACTATTGGCACGATCGATCTGCAAAATGACAACAGGTCTTATGCCTGACTGTTCTGTGCCCATGACTGGATTCAAGTCACACAGAACCACCGCTCCTCTATTAATTATTACCATTGAATTTCTCCGCTGGCTAAGCGATTTTCGTAATCTTCAAGATTGAACAAATAATCACCAAAGTCAGATTCGGAAAGTTCAATACCCTCACTGAAGTTTATCCATAATTGCCATCGGATGCTGTCATGCCTTGTCATTATGAAATCAATAAAATCATTCACTTCTTCTGCCAGAGGTTCGGGTAACTGCCGGAGTTTATCAATGGTACCATCATATACTGTCATAAATTTATCACTTTCAGGGCCAGAAATGCTGCCCAACTGACTCATATTGCAATGTATGCCTTCCTTTGGATATATTTTTATCCTCATTTATCGAACGGTTCTTTTTTATCTCGCGGAAAGACTGGGCAGACTTGAGAGATAGAGGAGATCACAAAATCAACGTGTCTGAAAAAGACACAGACACATAAAGAAATCAGGTCGAGAAAGTTAGTACACTGCTCAGGCGCCATACATTTATCACTCTTAAAATATTAATCCCCGGCGCCAATACGCCCCCAAGCAACCGCCTAACATTAATAAAACCACGCACGATTAAAACCACAGAGTGCACAGAGGACACAGAGAAAAACTACAAACCTCTGTGATCTCTGTGTGCTCAGTGGTTAATCATTTCATTGATTCACCCTCATCCAGAAGGCGCTGCACATTTATCACTCTTAAAATATTAATCCCCGGCGCCAATACACCCCACAGCAACCCCAAACCAATGACTGAAGCAACCACAAAAAACCTACAAAACAAATCACACTAAAAATATATTAATCCAGGCGCTCCGGCCATGATCTGGTCTGTCCAGACCACGAATTTCTTTGGTTGACCGACTGGGAAGGGGTTGGGTTCGAAGCTTTGCTTATTTTGATTCACAAGATATCATATAAGATACAAAATAATTATCTGGCGCTTCACGGAAGCATATGCAATCCTTATCTTGGGCAAAAGAAAATGTGCATAACACTCTAATTATTCAATTATTATCTTACCGTTCTTGCCATCAAACGTAACTAAGAAATGCTTCATTGCATTTCTGCCTATCAATATTTCATCCCCTATTGTATAGTGAATTTCCACAGGAATTGTCTTGCCTGCAATATTGAGATTGCACCAAGAAAAACCTACTTCGGAATATCCTAATGGAGTTCCGAGTTCAAGTAATCCTATCTCCAAAAAGTCCAGATCATCCCACAATTGCTTTGGCAGCGAGCACCAATCCGATCCAGAATCAACGAGAGCAAGATGTTTTGATTTGCTGCTGTTATAGGGGTTAATAATTTCAACCGGAATGAGCGGAATATCTTCTGTGTATTTCCACTCCGTCATCTCGCCCACACCAGAGGTCTATCAGGATTAATGTTCAAAAGATATATGTTTCTGTGTAAAGCATCTGCAGTCCTTTGAATCAAAGTTAGAGCATCATCCTTATTTATGACATCTAAAACCTTTTTCTGTGCGAGATCAATTACTACAATGTCGCCCTTGCACTTTTTAATTTCCTCAAGATGGGCTTCATAAACCTCATGCGCAATCCTATTTGACTCTGAAAGAGCTAACATACAAGTACATATGACCTTATAATTAATAACTTTATTGTACCTTTGGGGTGCAAAAGGATGAATAATATATCCTTGCCACCAAAATATTCTCATGTGAATATAATATTCCCGGCGCCCGATGAACGCAGATTTGCCGCGACGTAGAACACGGATTGCACGGATCATACGGATTTCCACGGATACGAAATTCGTGCGCATCAGTGTCATCTGAGATCTGTATTCCATCACATGCGCTGCACATTTATCACTCTTAAAATATTAATCCCCGGCGCCAATACGCCCCCACGCAACCGCCTAACATTAATAAAACCACGCACGATTAAAACCACAGAGTGCACAGAGGACACAGAGAAAAACTACAAACCTCTGTGATCTCTGTGTGCTCAGTGGTTAATCGTTTTATTGATTCAACCTCATCCAGAAGGCGCTGCACATTTATCACTCTTAAAATATTAATCCAGGCGCTCCGGCCATGATCAGGTCTGTCCAGACCACGAATTTCTTTGGTTGACCAATTCGCTTGGGGCGAAGCCTATGAATTTAATCGAAAATTCGATATCGGGTTAAAATCATGCTTCTTCAGTAATTATTCCACCAGGTTCAGATTTTGCCAGATAGCGTCTTCACCTGCTGTTTTCGGTGGCGAATATATATCAGAGAAGCATTTAACAGTATAAATATGATCGCAGCGATCAAGAGTATTTTGTCGAGTTTTGCAGGACTATTTACCTCATTTCCGCCAGAGCTAACATTAATTACTGTTTGTTTAGATTCTGTAATTTGGGCGGTCTGGGGTACAAAGTTATAACTTTCGCCGGATGATGTTTTGCCTGTTATGGCATGCGGAGAGAAACGCGTGGTACTGGCTTCATAATATATCCATTCAGATGTTTCACTTATCTTTTTTGTTGGCAGTTTTTCCCATGCACCCTGGTAATGCATCATAGTTATGGAATCCGGATCAATACTGTTGGATATCATCCACGACACCGGCACTCTGAAGGTGATCTCGGCGTGATTTATGTTCGTGGGTGCTGCAAACCCATAAGTTCCAACCCAGATGTTTACGTTCTTATATACTGTATCTGGTGCCGAGTCTTTTACAAGTGAAGAGGTGTTGCGGAGCACTTCAACTGCTGTATTGATCTCTCCAGGGCTTATGTTAGCTGTGATGTTGATGCAGATTATTGGATTGGT
>JAUSDC010000131.1 GCA_030650845.1 Candidatus Methanoperedens sp. | reverse complement strand
GAGTCGTAGGAGCGAGGGTGGTAGTCTAAGTTTGCCGGACAAAGCCGTAAGAATTTAAGCCTACCCTTCTCAGCCTACGTTCAACAATAATGTTGAAGCACCTTTTATGTAACGGGTGCAATCATCCTATATACGAGAATTCATGAAAGAATCTTTTGGAGAAAGGTTATTAAGCATAGCGATATTTGGTTCTGTTGCCAGGGGAAAGGCACGATTTCCAGGGAGTGATATTGATGTTTTAATAGTCATGGAAGGGTTGGAAAATCTATCATTTGGGCAAAGGATTAAAATGACAATGAATATCGAGGAAAAATTATCAAAAACCCAGGAATTTGCAATGTTTAAAGATGCTTTCGGGATCCATCCAAATTTCCAGGAAATTATATTCTCTCCTGATGAATTAAAAGCCCATCCTCCTGTTCTTCTTGATCTTACCACAGATTCGATAATACTTTATGATACGGGAATTCTGGCTGAGGAACTTGCTAAAGTAAAGAAGAGACTGAAGGAACTTGGTTCAAAAAAAGTTAAGATAAAAGATTCATGGTTCTGGATATTGAAACCAGACCTGAGACTGGGGGAGAACGTAGTGATATGAATACAAATACAATGGCTCAAGATTATATTAAACGAGCAAATAGATGTTTTAAGGAGAGTAAAGATGCATTTAAAGATGAAGATTATCCGATCACTATCAGAAGAGCCCAGGAATGTGTTGAATTAAGTCTGAAAGCAGTTCTTCGATTTATAGCCATCGAGTACCCGAGAGATCATGATGTAAGCAGCGCCCTGTAAATAGCCAGGGATAAGTTCCCGGTTTGGCTTTCGAAGAAAATTCCAGAGTTTATGAGAATTTCTAGGGACCTGAGTAAGAAAAGAGGGCATGCGATTTACGGTTATGAAGCTCAGCAGAGACCGGCTTCTGAGATATTTAGCAGAGAGGATGCAAATGAAGCTCTGGTGTGCGCAGAAGACATTTATGGTTCATGTTTTAAGTTGATCGAGGGAGATTTTGATGACAAGAGAAAATAGTTTTAACTAAGAGAAAACGTCTATCAGCCTCAGAGAAAAAACATGACCTAGAACACTGATCTCGCGGATGACGCGGATGCGTACGGATACGATCAACATTATCTTTACGGCGCCGGGGTTGCGACCCCAGACCCCGGTGAGGCGCCGCCCTTAAAAACAAACTCGGGGAAGATATCTTTGAATAAATTAAAAGTTATCAAGAAAATAACATTCCTGCGCAAAAGCATCTCTAAAAAACATCCATGCATTGCGCTTGCATGAGATACCTTGTATTTAGAATTCGTTCATGTGGCAAGAGCTGTTTCTAGCCATAAGAAATTCACTAATTTCCAAGCCTGACTCGTACAAATCCAAGTACGCATTTCACGTTTTCTTCCATATTATTATCGAAAGCAGTAATTGTATCCTCGACAATATTATTTTCGTTTCCCATATGAATATGTCTTGGATAAGTCGAAAGCTGGCTGTGATGAGGCGCAGTATCTATCCTTATTATTTCATCTCTACGCTGCCAGTGGAACGAGTATTTGGAATCAACCGGGTATCTTATATCCATATATGAATCATCAATAAAAACAAGCCTCACCTTATCGCTAAAAATTATGGGCATCTCCTTTAATATATTAGAAAAATGCTCCTCTGCGCATCGAGCAATAATAATAAGCCTACGCATTATATTCTCTTTACAAGATCGTCCAGAATTTTTTTAAGGTCTTTTATATTCTGTTCATAAGATAATGCAGAAAGATAATCTTCATATGCTGGATGCTCATCAATTTTCCCCTGTTCAATCATTTTTTCAATAGCTACTGGATTTTTTGCATTATATTTATTCAAAGTTGATTTTAATAATTCTTTTTCCTCTGATATCTTAGATAATAGAAGGAATGTTTCCATCTCCACACCCCTTACATGCGGACTAATTAATGATTGAGTAGCTTCGGATGCGCAATCCATGAATTCACCTTACTAATAGTTAGTAAGTTTCAGTATTTAAAGACTTCATTTGCCTGATATCAACAGCAAAATTATTATTTCTGAGCCAGGTCGATCACGCTCCCGGTGAATCGGGGGGCTAAACTGCGCACTCATCTTTATGCTCTTGGCAGGGAAAAGCTCCATATATTTATAACTCTTAAAATATTAATCTCTGGCGCCAATACGTTGTCGAAACGACAGATATCGAACCGAACAGGATAAGTATTCAATTAATATTTCTGTTCAACATTATCTTTACAGCGCCGGGGTTGCGACCCCAGACCCCGGTGAGGCGCCGCCGATGGCGGGGGTCAGTACAGGGGAAGGATTTTATTGTCATAACACATAATCATATAACGAGGATAAATAAAATGGAAGCATTTTCTGTTGATATTGAAAGAAAAATCAAAGCTTTAGTGAAAGTTGGGATTTATTCAAGTGAGATGGAAGTAATTAAAGATGCCATAAAAAATCTATTTAGAGAAAAATCAGATCTGAATGTCAGTGCAGCTATTGAACTTTACAGGGAAGGACAGATATCCCTCAATAAAGCGGCTGAGATGGCAGAGATGAGTGCTATTGGATTTAAAGAGTTGTTGATCAATAGAGGTCTTACCTGGGAAATTGAAGCAAGACCTTGTGATGAAATGGATAAGAAACTCAAAAAATACATGTAAAATGATATTTGATACAGACATCTTAAGCATCTTCGGTAAAATCGGCAAAATATCCCTGCTTAAGAAAATATTTCATGATTCTGACGTTATTATCACTTTTGAAGTTTATAACGAACTCTTAAAGGCAAAAGACGCTGGATATGATTTTGTTGATGGTATTTTAGAACAAGGATTCAAAGTTATTCAACTTGATCCGGATTTAATATTAGAATTCGAGCAGAATAAAGACAAGTTGAGAAATATTCATTATGGTGAATTGGCTTCAATTCTTTTATGCAAGAAATTGAATATGGATTTTGCGACGAATGATAAAAAAGCAAAACGATTTTGTGAAGAAAATAAAGTTGTTTGGTTTGATATTGTCGATATTCTCAGATTATGTTTTTTGAAACATATAATGGATGAAAGAGAACTCAGGGATGTAATTCGGGATATAGAAATTCGTGATAGAACGTATATTTCAAAGAAAGAACGGATTTTTGGAAATTAAATATATAACATAGAACCGGGATCGCGCGGATGATGCGGATGCACACGGATCAACCAATCGCGCCCAACATAAGTGACTATTTAAAATGTTTGTCAACATTATTCTTACAACGCCGTGTTTGCCGCACCAGATCCCGTGAGGTGCCGCCGATGGCGGGTTTTGTATGAGGATATCAATTGAACCACATGCGCTTTATAGTCAATCTATCATATCATCTTCTCGTAAAAGTGCTCGGAAGACTGCTTGTTGGAAATGCTCGTCTTCCATGTGCATACCAAGAATGTCTTTTGGAAAGATCATCAACAGGTCAGTAGCAATATCCCGGATTTGGGTGAGCGGGTAAGGTGGTTCTTTTTTCGAAGACTTTGTTTCATTTTTTCTTTTTACTTGTTTAAAGCGCCACATATTTATTACTATGAGGGTTTTTGCAGGATGGGAAAGTCATTAAAATTTTTGATCAACATTATCCTCACAGCGCCTGGGTTGCGACCCCGGACCCCGCTGAGGCGCCGCCGATGGCGGGGGTTTGCATGAGATCACTATGTATTAAAAATTTGCTCACAGGGAATGAATATGTAGTCAGTTTTATTTATCAACAAAATCTATATTAACCTATGACCATACATGATTTAATGGTAATCTTATTCCCATAATGGATGGTAAGAATATGGAAGTATCAAAAAAATATCAAGAAGAAATTATTAATGAAATTCAAGATTTATCTGAAGAACAGATAAAATATGTCATGAAAATTATCAAATTAATTAAAGAATCAATTAATCGTCAGAAAGAATATGATTTTGAAATGAAATCAGAATTTAAAGAGTGGGATTCGTTAAGTGATGAAGCATTGATCAATTTTGAGAGTAATTTATAATGCAAGAAGGAGATATTTATTTTGTTGAAATCCCTGCTTAGAATGGGCATGAACAAGCAGGCCTTAGACCTGCAATTATTATTCAAGTGGAATAGAAAAGCTTCCAACTGTTTTAGTTATCCCACTTACTTCTAAGATCAAAGCAATTGGATTCCCATTTACTCTATTAATAGAACCTGATCGAGATAATAATCTGGATGTTGTTTCCGTGGCTTTGCTTTTTCAATTAAGGGCTATTGATAAGAAGCGGCTTAAAAATAAACTCGGGAAGATATCTTTGAATAAATTAAAACTTATCAAGGATAAAATATGCGAACTTATGGGGATATAACATGACAGTCTTCCACCCTTTGCAGGCATCCCTGACGTGATCGTTACTACTGGCAGCCTGACAACCAGAACCAATGCAGCAGGCTTCTATTCGTTCGCTGTCCCTGATGGCGCATACAGCCTTACAGCGACCCTTGATCCCACATATTATACGAACAGTTCGATCCCGGTATCAACTACAGGGGAAGCTGTTGTGATACTGGATATCGAAATGGTCAAAAAGCCTGCTGGAAATATTACGGGAAGTGTGACAAATGCAAATGTATGATCCAGGATGTTAAATGAAATACATTCCGATCAACATTACCTTTACAGCGCCGGGGTTGCGACCCCAGACCCCGGTGAGGCGCCGCAGATGGCGGGGGTCAGTCCAGAGGAAAGGAAGGATTTTCTTATGAAGACTGGTATGAAGATAATAAGAAATTTGCATTAAATTGGTAAGCCAAGACTTATTCTTAATATTTTATCGATTTTCTGCATTTCTTTACGGGATAGTTTCCCTAATTTTCGTGAAATTATCCTTTCCGGAACTGTCATCAGATATTCGCATCTTACGACTGAAGTTTTAAGAAGATGGGAATGGTAATATTACAACATCTCCACGATCATAAATCATAAATATCTTCTTCTGGTGAGTCCCATATTTTGCCTAAAGATCTTTGTTGCAAAAGAAGTGAACTTTCGTCAATTTGTGATTTAGATGTACCAGTATGTTGGCTCTTAAGATATTTTGCAAAATCGATAACTTCAATAACTTTGTCTTCCGGCAGCTTATCCACAACTTTTATAAGTTCGCTCTCATATTGTTTCAACTTTAACATTTTATCTTTCCTTTTTCTAAGGTAATATTATCAAACTCATTCATATAAAGGCTTTGTCAAGGATGAGGTTGAAAGAGAATTTCTATGAGTTTTGAGTAATTGATCCAGGAAAAGTAAACGAAGGAACCATGATCGCAGTTAATCTATCATAACATCTTCTCATAAAAGTGCTCGGAAGCCTGCTTGTTGGAAATGCTCGTCTTCCATGTGCATACCAAGAATGTCTTGTTTAAAGCGCCACATATTTATTACTATTGAAATATTAATATCAGGCGCCGATACTTTCCCGAAACTACCGGCATCGAACCGAATCAGTGCACGTATATCGTTCAATAACGTTCCCGGCAGAATAAGCATTCAATTAATATTTTTGTTCAACATTATCTTTACGGCGCCGGGGTTGCGACCACATACCCCGGTGAGGCGCCGCCGATGGTGGGAGTTTGCATGAGATAATGACACATATTTGCACTTTGATATGGTATGAAAACACAATAATTAAATATATCCACAAACTGTTATGTCATCCTGTAAGGATTAATGCATGGTATTTATTGAGACTCTTTATCTTATATTCACAGGTGCGATATCGGCAATTGTTGCTTGGATAATTATTAGCGCACTCAAATACATATATCGAATAATAAAACAATTTACCAATGATTTTCATCAACTGAAAATGGATGTAAGAGAAATGAAAGAAAAGATTTATGCCCTTGAAAATGATAAGTGAATAATATGAATACTATGTATTTGCTTGCAATTATCTTAGGCATTTTGATTGCCATCTTACTGAGATGGAAAGATATTAAAGAAATTTTCAGAATGCATAAAGAGATTGAAAAATCACTCCGAACAGCATAAGATCTGCATGCGATGAGCGCCTATGTCTCAGCATAATTTTTTTGGGGCGCATACAGCCTTACAGCGACCCTTAATCCCATGTATTATATGAACAGTTCGATCCAGGTATCAACTACAGGGGAAGCTGTTGTGATACTGGATATCGAAATGGTCAAAAAGCCTTTTCATAGAACACGCGGATCGAGCAGATGAAGTGGATGCGCACGGATCAACCAACCGGTGCCAGGCATGAAATCAGTGTCTATGGGACGTTTTCTTTGACACAGATTTACACTGATTCACACAGATTTTTGTTGTTTCGCAGCAGCCGACATGGATCAACCAATCTGCTCCCAACATAAGTGACTATTTAAACTGTTGTGGAAAGATCATCAACACCCACATCAGTAGCAATATCCCGGATTTGGGTGAGCGGGTAAAGTGGTTCTTTTTTCGAGACTTTGTTTCAATTTTTTTTTACCCGAGCATGTGCAAAGTTTGATGAGGGTTTTTGCAGGATGGGCAAGTCATTAAAATTTTTGATCAACATTACCTATACGGCGCCGGGGTTGCAACCCCGGACCCAGGTGAGGCGCCGCAGATGGCGGGGTTTTATATTGGATCGCTATGTTAAAGATTCTCTCACCTGTGCACAATAAATCCCAGGCAATCACCATGAGTCACATTACCGATGCAATCAAAAAACGGATTTTTGACATGGAAATATGAAAGATGTTAATGTTTATGTAAATATAAGAAAAATTTTATATAGTTATTAAAACGGAATGATAAATTATGTCAAAACATATGAATAATTGATTCTAAATATGGAAAAATAAAATGGATATATACCATGAGATAACCCTAAGGTTAGGAAATATTAAACATACACTTCATGCAGTAAAAGAAGAAGCATTGGATAATATCACAGCTGAACAGGTAGAAAAAGCTTTAAAATCAGGATTTAATGTCATCGAAGAATATTCAGACGATCCAAGAGGTGTGAGTTGTCTACTGTTGTGTTTTTCTGATGACAAACCAATTCATATTGTATGTGCGCCACATGAGGATGCAATGATAATTATCACGGTATATAGACCAAATATATCAAAATGGACACACGATTATAAAATCAGGAGGTAAAATGAAAACTTGTTATCTGTGTAAAGGAATTGTAGAATTATCGATTGTGGATGTTGAAGTTGGAGGAGTTATAGTAAAAGATATGCCTGCTGAGGTGTGCTCCAGATGTAAAGAGAAGTATTTTGATACCAGAACGGCATCTTTTATCCAGGAAGTAGCAGGATGTGTGGCTGAAAAAAAGAAAGAATACCTTATTGAAAAATTCAAAACAGCTTACAAAATAAAAGGTGCAGCCTGAAAGGAACAAGGATGATGCAGATGCCAACGGATCAACCAACCGGTGCCAGGCATGAACAACATAATAATTATCATATCTAAATCAAAAAACTGATTAACACCGAACTAAACGAACTCGAAACGAACTCACGCCATCGGAATGTCCGCTGCATTATAACGCGGCGGAATCAAATCCAGAAATTGAAATATCCAGGATTTGGGTGAACGGGTAAGGTGGTTCTTTTTTCGAAGACTTTGTTTCAATTTTTATATTTCCTTGTGTAAAGCGCCACATATTTATCACTCTTAAAATATTAATCCCCGGCGCCGATGCTTTCCCGAAACGACAGGCATCGAACCGAATCAGAGCACAAGTATCGTTCGATAACGTTCCCGGCATGAGCATGAAAAAGAGCCATGGCAATTTGAATCCGCAGATTACGCAGATTTGCACAGATATGAAATCACATTCCGGCACAAACACATATCGTAAAAAGTGTATATGCTTTGCGTCCTTTGCGGTGAAAAGCGCATAACATTTATCAACATTTTAATATATTTTTTCGGCGCCCGAACATACCACAGGCAGCCGACATGGATCAAATCCAGAGCAAAAGTCTATCTGGTTCTGAGAAAAACCATGACATAGAACACCGATCGCGCGGATGACGAGGATGCACACGGATCCGATCAACATTATCCTCACAGCGCCGGGGTTGCGACCCCAGACCCAGGTGAGGCGCCGCCGATGGCGAGGTTTTATATTGGATCGCTTTATGTTAAAGATTCGCTCACCTGGGATGAATATGTTAGTTTTTAAATGACATCAGAGGGATCCACTCCCTCATAGGCATATCGTATGACATCATTCTGGAGCATATCAGAATTATCCCCCTCGATCTTTATCTTCACAAATGCATAGCTCCATTTCTCATCTTCAGCATCCCTCTCCATGCTCACGCTGAGAGAGAAGGGTATGCCAAATTCAGATAATTTTTGAAGACCTCTGGAAACGATCGCTCTCACAAGTGGCCCCAACCCATCCACATCAGTAATATGAGAAAGCGGGGTATTTATAAACTTAGAACCTTACTTTGCGTTCTTTGCGTCCGTTGCGGTGAAAAGCGCAGAATATTTATCAACATTTTAATATATTTTCATGGCGCAGACATATCCTCACAGCGCCGGGGTTGCGACCCCGGACCCAGGTGAGGCGCCGCCGCGGGTGGGTTTAGCATGAGGTCGCATGACCCATCTTTGCGCCCGGATCTTTGCGATTTCAATTATATTATTATGATTATCACAATTATCATAAACCAAATGCAATAAATATATATAATACCTAAAACCTTACTAAACTTAGGATAGTTAACCTCCTATTAGGATAGGAATAAAAATGGTTGAGGATAGGATATGAATAAATTAAATAATATATATAATTTAGATAACGGTATCAAAACAGGAATAGTATTAATATTGGCATTAATATTACTGAGCAACGTCGCCAGCGCAACAGTATATAGATGGGTGCCAAGCGACAATATAAATGTTGCAACTGGTATAATTACCAACTGGGGAAATTGTGGCGATACGGCAAGTGGCTATGCTATAACGCTGCTTACTACTGCAAGTACATCCGGTTGTACTTCTGATACTTACCACGAATCAGGGGCACAAGATCCTGCTGTTGATATGTTTTTCAATACTGCTTACACGGTTAATACGAATGTACAGGGTAATTGGTATTACGGTCGTCTAAAGGATACTTCAAGGTTTTCTATCGATGTTTACACATTTAGGCTCATATATGCAAATCCAGATGGGACAGTAGTAATTTTACCAGGGAATGGCAGTGTAACAATCCCCAACGCTGGAAATGTAGATGCAAATTATAACATTTCATTAACAGATATAAGCGGTACAGTACCTGCCGGTGCAAAATTGGGTCTTCGAATATCAAAAACAGGAAATTCTGTAATGAAGATTTACTTTGGAGATTTAGCGAGTATAGGAAATAATCCATCCGGATATTTCTCAGTAACCGAAACCCCATCAGTATCTAAATCAGATCAGATCATCACCTTCGGCACACTCAACACCAAAACCTACGGGGACGCTGACTTCCTGGTGAGCGCCACAGCATCATCAGGATTGGCTGTCAGTTTCAGCGCATCAGGCACATGCACAGTAACAGGCAGTAACGTGCACATATCAGGAGCAGGCAGCTGCACGATCACCGCAAACCAGTCAGGTAACGCCACCTATAATCCTGCGTCGGATGTGCCACAGAGCTTTACCATCAACAAGGCGACACCAACCGCTACCCTGTCTGTAAGCAACTCCCCAGTTCCCTATACCGGCGCGGGTCAATCTGCGACAATAGGCATTTCTGTGAGTTCAGTGCCTGGCAGTGTCAGCAACATCCTCACTGGAGGCGCTGCAACACAAACCACAGTCGGCACCTATGCAGTCACTGCAGACTTTGTTCCGACTGACACAACTAACTACAACAGCCTTACCGGTTTATCAGCTGGAAACTTCGTCATCAACAAGGCAACACCAACTGCTACCCTGTCAGTAAGCAACTCACCAGTCACTTATAACGGCGCGGGTCAATCTGCAACAGTAGTCATTTCTGTAAGTTCAGTGCCTGGCAGTGTCAGCAACATCCTCACTGGAGGCGCTGCGACACAGACCACCGTCGGCACCTATGCAGTCACTGCAGACTTTGTTCCGACTGACACAACCAACTACAACAGCCTTACTGGTTTATCGGCTGGAAACTTCGTCATTAACAAGGCGACACCAACTGCTACCTTATCAGTAAGCAACTCACCCGTCTCCTATAACGGTGCGGGCCAATCTGCGATAGTAGGCATTTCTGCGAGTTCAGTGCCTGGCAGTGTCATCAACATCCTCAATGGAGGCGCTGCGACACAGACCAACGTCGGCACTTATGCAGTCACTGCAGACTTTGTTCCGACTGACACAACTAACTACAACAGCCTTACCGGTTTATCGGCTGGAAACTTCGTCATCAACAAGGCAACCCCACTAATCACCTGGGACAATCCAGCAGACATTACCTATGGAACTGCTCTGAGTGGAACTCAATTGAATGCTGTAGAAGCATCTTCAATTGCAGGAACATTTGTATATACTCCGGCATCTGGCACTGTATTGATTGTTGGTGCAGGTCAAACATTAAGTGTGGTCTTTACGCCTACTGATACAACAAATTATAATTCAGCATCCAAAGATGTAATAATCAATGTCAATAACAAAATAACACCAGTAATCACCTGGAGCAATCCAGCAGACATTACCTATGGAACTGCTCTGAGTGGAACTCAATTGAATGCTTTAGAAGCTTCTTCAATACCGGGAACCTTTGCATATACTCCAGCATCAGGAACTGTATTAAGTGCAGGTGCAACTCAAACATTACATGTGGACTTTACTCCAACAGATACGGTGAACTATAATTCAGCATCTGCAGATGTAACGATCAATGTCCTGCAAGCAACCCCAATAATCACCTGGGCCAATCCCGCAGACATTACCTCTGGAACAGCTCTGAGCGCAACTCAACTTAACGCACTAGCATCAGTCCCAGGAGGCTTTGTCTATACCCCGGCAGCCGGCTTTGTGTTGGGCGCGGGCGCTGGACAAACACTCCATGTGGATTTTACCCCGACTGATTCAACAAACTACACTATTGCATCTGCAGATGTAACGATCAATGTAACTGGAACTCTTCCAGAGATCAGATACATCAACGGCACCGTAACCAGCAGCTCCCCCCTTCATGAGGCACTTGCAGGAGTAACAGTTACAAAAGGCAGCGATACAGCTGTGACTGATTCAAACGGATTCTATTCGTTTACGGTCGTTGTAGGTACATATGATCTGACATTTGACAAAAATGATATCAGATATAATACGGGCAGCAAGAATGTTATAGTAGATGAAGCAGTTGAGAACGGGGATTTCGAACTTCAATTGAAACCTGTGGGAATTATAACAGGAACTGTCAGACATACAGACGTAACTACGTGGTGATGGAAATGAGAATGATACATGGTGATGATGAAAACGAAAGTTTTAATAGCTCAAGTTTCATAAGATTATTATATAATAGGATAGGAGAGTTGAAATGAATAAATTAACGGGTTTTTCTCGATTGTATGGACCGATCGCATTGTTGTTAGCCATAGTAGCTATATCGTATATTATATTAGCTCCTGTGCAAACAGCACATGCAATAGTATATAATGAGGCTGGTTTGCCAATTGAAGGTGCACTGGTCAGACTTGTGGCATATCCACAATATAATGACCTGACTGATAGTAATGGTGAATACATAATTCCTGAAGTTCCTGAAGGGACATATTTTATTACTGCAAGTAAGGAAGGATATACAACTAATCTTAGCTCTGTGACTGTAACAGGAGGTGCTACAGTTACAAAGGATTTCACCCTGACGCCAGGATACAACTGGTACTTTGCAGAAGGTTCGATCGGTGATTCAACCGATGCTTATGTCCAGTTATCCAACCCAGGGGATACTCCGGTAAATGTAGATGTGAGGTTCATGCTTCTGACCGGAACGGTAGTGACGAATTCATCAGTACTACCTGCAAACTCAACTAGAGTTGTAGATGCAAAGCAGCAAGGATTACCAGCAGACGCATTATTCGCCATAAATGTACTTTCAGATAAGAAGATAGCAGCAGAAAGGACAATGGTCTTTTCGGCATTGAATTGGGGCGGTTATATTGTAGATGACGTTCATGATACTGTGGGGGCTACAGAATTGAACACCACATGGTATTTCGCAGAAGGTTCAATATCGCCAGATACCGTTGCATATGTCCAGATACTGAATCCAAATCATATACAGGCCAATGTAACTGTTCAGTATATGATGACAAACGGCGATGTTATAACAACTTCAAAAGTGGTAACTGCAACATCTCGTGACTATTTCTATCCTGGTGATGTTCTGCCCGCCACATCTCTTTTCTCACTAAAAGTTACATCGGATATACCCATAATGACAGAACGAACAATGGTATTCGTGAATAAGAATTGGGGCGGCCAGATAATTAATGGTCTTCATGATACAATCGGGTCAACAGAATTATCAAACACCTGGTACTTTGCAGAAGGGTCGATAAATGCTCAAACATGGGCATATGTCCAGATATTGAATCCCAATCCATCGGATGCAACTGTAACAGTTCAATATATGAAGACAACCGGCGAAATAGTAACCACATCAAAAGTCGTAAGAGCAACATCTCGCGATTATTTTGATCCGAAGGCTGTTTTGCCCGCCACATCGCTCTTCTCAATAAAAGTGACATCAACCCTACCGATAATGTCAGAGAGGACAATGGTTTTTGCAAACCTTAACTGGGGAGGCAAAATAATCAATGGTTTCCATGATACGATCGGGTCAACTAAATTGAGCAATACATGGTCACTTGGTGGAGGATATACTGCAACAGATGTCGTTTCTTTTGTCCAGATATTGAATCCGAATGCACAGGCTGCACATTTGAACGTCAAGTTCATGCTAACGGATGGAACTGTAATTCCGTACACAAAAACAGTAGCTGCGAATTCCCGTGATTATATCGATGTCGGATCCGTTCTTGGTCCATCCAGGTATGGCTGGTATTCAGTTCAGGTCACGAGTCTTGATCAGCCGATCTTTATTGAGAAGACAGAGGTCTGGATTGGTGTAACATGGCATGGCAGATACATCGATGGATTTGGAGATACGGTTGGGTCGATAGTGTAGTTATTGACTGAAAATTGAGAAAAAACAATGCACATTCTGCTAATTTGAAGCAGGGTGTGCAATTTTTATAAATTGATGGAAAAATCTGCAAAATTTAGGATTTTTTGCAGATTTCTTACCCAAGGACGGCGAATACTATATGGCATGTCAAAGCTTGTTTCGGTATGATCATGCAGGAATATTGAGAACATCCCGCTTGAATAAAGAATATGGACATATGGATGTTTTCTCATATTTCTAATATTTTTTTTTCAGAGTAATTTATCAGACCAAGATTTAAATAATTATAATTCAAATTAGAATTTATGAAATACTTTGTAACAGGCGGTGCAGGATTCATAGGATCACATGTTGCTGAAGAATATGCAATTCGTGGCGATGAGGTGATTGTGTATGATAATCTATCAAGGGCAAAATTACTTAATTATAGCACCTCAAATGCCATGTACAATTGGAATTATTTGAAAGAAAATTTCGATATTACTCTAATAAAAGGTGATATCCGTGATCCAAAACAACTGGAGAAAGCTTCAGAAGGGGCAGATGTTATAATTCATACAGCAGCACAGACTGCGGTTACAACTTCGGTAATTGATCCAAGGACGGACTTTGAAATTAATGCATTTGGAACATTTAACATACTTGAAGCAGCACGAAAGACCGGTGCAACTGTGATATATTGTTCTACGAACAAAGTATATGGGGATAATGTAAATAAAATTGAAGTAGTAGAAATGAAAACACGCTACCAATTTGGAGACAAGAATTTTCAAAATGGAATCCCTGAAACCTTTTCTACGGACCATTGTGAACATACACCCTATGGTGCAAGTAAATTCGCGGCTGATGTATATGTTCAGGATTATGCACGGCGCAATGAAATAGATGCAGGTGTGTTCAGGATGAGTTGTATTTATGGCACCCGCCAATTCGGAGTTGAAGATCAAGGCTGGGTGGCATGGTTCACCATAGCAACTCTTCTGGGAAAACCGATCACAATATACGGGGACGGCAAACAGGTGAGGGATATGCTTTATGTAACAGACCTTGTAGCCGCATATGATGCCTTTATTCAAAAAAAGGACAAACTCCATCATGGTGTATATAACATGGGTGGTGGTGCAGAGAAAACGATGTCGTTGATCGAATTGCTGGGGCACCTTGAGGAAATAACAGGAAAACGATCAAAAATCTCTTATGGCGATTGGAGACCGAGTGATCAGAAAGTATATATTTCAGACATATGTAAGGCTAAGGAAGAACTAGAGTGGGAGCCAAAAGTCAATCCTAAAGAAGGTGTGAGAAAATTAACAGAATGGGTTAATAATAATGAAAATCTGCAACTATGAAAAGTTCAAGAGATTATTCACAAAATACCAAGAAATTCCTGGAATTGGTGTACAATCAAACGCGGATTCATTCCTCTATTGAGTATAACACACCAGAGGATTTTGAAATGTTGGGGGAAGTTTAAGTGGTAGAGTTTCTTACCAGGTTATAAACAAAATGAGGTTCACTCCAGTAGTTTGGTTGGATATTTAAATAAGATAAGAATTAAGGAAGATAATTATTTAGGAATATTGAAGTGTGATTAGTTGATAAAAATTAGATTGTATATACTAAAATGATAACCAAAATCAATAATTTCATAAAATATCCATTATATTTTTCTCCAATATCCTATTTTGAAAAAATAATCGTAAATTCACATTTTGGGGGTTTAATCAAATGTATAGTTTGTGGTTCTATAAGTTTAATCAATGTAAAAGATAATAATCTTAGAGAAACGTGTGTTTGCATTAAATGCGGGTCAACAAATAGGCAACGACAAATTGCCTATGTGTGCCTCGAAGCTGGTTTACAAAATAGAAAACATTTATCTTCTTTAAAAGATTTTATAAAACTTGATGATTTTGTTGTCTATAATACTGAAGCCAGTGGTGCAATTCATTGCCAATTGTTAAAAATGAAAAATTATATTTATAGCGAATACTTCGGAATTTCATATACAAGCGGAGATATAGTGAATAATATAATGCATCAGGATTTGATGGATATGTCTTTTAGCAATGAAACTATTGATTTAATGATCTCTTCTGATGTATTCGAACATATTCCCGACCCTTATAAAGCTCATAAAGAAGTATATAGAGTCTTAAAACACGGAGGAAGGCATATATTTACAGTTCCTTTTTATCAGACCGAATTTCTTGATGAAGATAGAATCGGAAACGATAATGAAGGAAACATTGTCCACTTGAAAAAACCTCTTTATCATGAGGATCCACTAAGGCCGGAAGGTGCTTTAGTTTATAAAATTTTTTCTTTGGAAATGCTTGTCAAATTAAGGAAAATTGGATTTAGGACAAATTTATATCATATTTATAAGCCCCTATATGGGATTTTAGGAAAAAATGCGATTGTGTTTGAAGCTATCAAAGAATAAATTATCCGAATTTTTTCTCGATTTTCAATCATATTTTGGATCAAACATTTGAAATGTATAAATGTATTTTTCATATTATAGGCTAATTGACGAGGTTTAATCGTTATTTAAGAGTGCGTATTACATCTTTGCATTTAGCACAAAACGGATTTATCTGTGATTGCCCAGATAAGGATGCCCTCAATTCCTGATAGTATTTACCGTTCCATATTTTCTTAATATTATCTTTATTTAAATCACCCATATGCTTTTCAAGGTTACAGCACGGTCTGACTTTCCCAGTGCATTCGATATATATCATTCGCCACGGAGCCGAACAATGTATGTCTTTAAAAGGTACAACCAATTCAGATTCCTTCAAATTTGAATCCAAGAAGATATTGAAAACCGCTTTTATTCCATATTTATCTGCCAATTGTAATATTTTGTTTTCGATTGCCCTTAATGCAGTTGAGTCTGCCTCCACCAATATAATATGTTCCATATACCCTTTACCCATAGGATATACTGGTGCATAAGATACTTCATGTATTCCAAGTTCGTTTGCTCTTTGGATAATATTCGGCAAATCGTTAAGATTTTCTTTAGATACTGTCACTTGGAATTTGATAAATGGTTTTTTAGATAGGGTATTAACTAACCTTATGTTTGACATTACCTTTTCAAAATCTGCACCTCTGCGTATCCTCTCGAATAAGTCTTTTGTTCCTGCATCAAAGCTGATCGACAATGCATCTATATATTGCAGAACGTCCAAGTTTTTATCCAAAAGCGTCCCGTTTGTCGATAAATTAGTGTATAACCCCTGCTTCTTACACATTTTTGCCAATGAAGAAAAATTCTTATTTAAAAAGGATTCACCAGTGCCCATAAGGCTCACTTCTGTGGCCTTCCCTAAAAAAGAACTGAGTTTGCTGATATTTTTTTCACTCAGTTCGTGTGGTTTGAATGTCTCTAGATAATTCCTAAAACATATAATGCATCTACAATTACAGATGTTAGTGGGATCAATTATAACCCATCTCGGAGTTGATTTTAGATTTATTCTTTTATTTTCTATTTCATTAAGATTTAATAATTCGTTGTTTTTCTTCCGATATGAGAGGATATAATTTCTAAAATTCATCATAAATATCATCTTTTTAAGTCACTGATATAATTATTTTTTATCTAAATAGTTATTTATTTAAATATTTTGGTATAGATTTGACGGTGTTTATTGCATCAGTAATTTTCCATTGAACCTCTGATAGCATAACATCGTTTTGAGGAAATTTTAGGTTAATAAATTTAGGTTAAATCACTTATTAGCTCTTTTATTAAGATTTTATTTGCATCATATGAATATTTTCTCTCTACAATTTCGATTGAATTCTTTGAAAGCTTATTCCATAATGCTTCGTTTTCATATAACATCACAACTTTTTCGGCAAATTTGTTTGGCTCATCAGCCATTAAAACATTCTCGCCATCAACCAAATTTAATCCTTCTGCCCCGATCGATGTAGTAATAATTGGCGACCCATAACTTAAACTCTGAATGATCTTACCTTTTATACCAGCCCCATATCTTAACGGGGCTATCGAAATTTTACAATTATCAAAATATTGGAATAAATCCGCATCCTTAATATATCCAAGTAATATTATGTCATCAGAGCTAAGAGATTTTATCTCTTTGGTCGGATCTCCAACAATATTGAACTTTATATCTTGAATTTTCTCTTTGATCAAGGGGAATATCTCCTTGGCAAACCATATAACAGCATCTATATTTGGCAAATGTGTAAAGTTCCCCACAAATATGATATCTCTTCTCTTAGAAAAAGGGGTATTCGGTTTTTTTATTTCGCGGATAATATTTGAAATCACCTTTATTTTTAGAGATGGATCTTCTTTCAGCATAATCTCTTTTTCAACTGGGCTGACAACTAATGTAACGTCACAAGTTCTTGCCAAATTATATTCAATTTTTTTCAAGTCTTCTGCTTGTCTTAAAACGTTCTCATTATTTTCGATTTTGGCTCTTCTAATTTCTCTTAAGAATTCCAAATCTATTGTGTTAAAAACTATCTTAGAATCAGGGCAAGATTTTTTGACATTTGAAATATGATTAACTGCAATATGTGCTCTACCAAGAATTACGATTTCAAAAAATTTTCCTTTTTCAACTAAAAAAGATCCTATGGATTTAATGTACGGTGAATATATCACTTCAACACCCATTTGTTGAATGATTGAAGTATATGGTTCTAATCTTGCAAAATTATCACCAATGAATGTTACCTTATGCCCAAGGTCAGATAGAACTTTAATAAAATTATATACCATATATGAACCAGCGTCTTTATCAAAAGTGGGAACATAATGATCTATCAAAAGAATGTTCTTTCCTTTTCGCTTATTCCTTGCATAAAATAACAAATTCGCTGCATCAGGATTATGATTTTCCAGCAATAATGTTTCCTTCCACTTATCATAAAACTTAGGTTTATTCAATTCCTGATGCTTTTTTGGTCCAGTTTTTATATCTGTTCCACCAGTGACGCCTTCAAAATGAATAACTGCAGAATGTGGCTGATATAAAACTTTAAACCCTAATTTCCTTATAGAAAAACATAAATCAATATCTTCATAATATGCAGGCTTGAACCTTTCATCAAACCCCCCTATTTTATTAAAAAGTTCATTTTTTACAATTAGTGCTGCTCCTGAACAATAATCTACTTCTCTAACAAAATTGTATTCTGGCTTATCAGGGTCATCAAATCTTCCATAATTCCAGCCCGATGCATCATTCCATATAATTCCTCCTGCCTCCTGCAATTTCCCATCAGGATAAATTAATTTAGCCCCAACTGCACCAACATCCTGTTTAGATATAGCATTTATAAGTGGTTCCAGCCAGTTCTCTGTTACAATAGTATCGTTATTTAAGAAAAAGAGATACTTACCTTTACCAGATTTTGCACCGATGTTGCATGATTCAACAAAACCCAGGTTATTATCGTTTCTTATAACTCTAATATTCTCTACATTTCTCAATAATTCGGTAGTTTCATCACTGGATGCATCATCTATCACGATTATTTCAAAAGACCGTTGAGTATTTTTTAGTATTGAATTTAAACAATTGTAAGTGTATTTGGAATTATTGTGAACGGGAATAATAATAGAAACGTCTGGATTTTCTGAAGGGACAGGAAAAATCATCTGTTTACCATTCCAATTTTCAAGGGCAGCCGATGGAAATTTATTAATTTTTTTAATATGTTGTTGCAGATGTTGATTCATATCTCTGCGCTGTTTATAATTTCGCCAAAGACTACCCGCTCCTTCTGTTATAAGAATCTTGAAACTTTTCAATGCAAGGTCATACGTTTTTCTTCGCCCTGTCTCTTGAGGTAGAAGTTTATCTATTATCCTGTTGTTGAAAAACATCGTGGCTCGCCATACCATACTCTGCTGAATAGATTGCAGAACATTGTTGAGTTCCTTGATCTGGGCTTCTCTGGTTTGCAGAACGCTATTGATTTGTATTATCTTAGCTTCTTTTGCTTGCAGAGCGCTGTTGAGTTCAGCTACCTGTCGATTTTTCTCTAATAATTCTTTGAACTTATAGCTGCTATGGAGCTCTTTAATTCTTTTAAAAATGTTATGTAACATCTCTATTTTAATAAGAAAATCCTTATCATTTTCATAATTTTTGGCTTTAATGTCGGAATAATCAGGATTTTGCTCTGATTTATTGATAATAATTACTTGTCTATAAGACGGATTTAAATTATCATAAGAATAAAAATTCTTGCTATAGAAATCGTTCAGTTCTTTTATATTATTTGAAAATTCTTCATATCCTTCAGTTAGTAAAAATATAGAGATCATTTCAAACCAGCGTGGCAGATAACCATTAGGTATCACTGTAAAATCAAACCCTGATTTTTCGATTAATTCAAGAGTAAAAGGAAGAGAAGGTAAACCATTATAAATGTGCTCATGCAGCCACTTATACTCAATACCGTGACTGAGTTTATACGCCTCGTTTGCAAAGATTTCATTCTCATGAACTCCAGGAGTATCAAAAGGCGCAGCTACAATAGTTGCTATCTTTGAAAGATGAATGAGTTTATTAACGAAACCTTCGCGAGAAATAGGGTGTATATGTTCATAGGCATCTATAGAAATAACAAAGTCATACCTATCGCTTAAATCGACTTTTGTAATATCTCCAGTTATAAATTTGGGTCTTGTTTTTAATTCTGGAGGATAGTCCTTATCAAAAAAATAGATATCATCATCTGGCAGGAATTTCTTAAGAGTTTTTTCAAAACCTGCACCTACATCAAGAATTTTAAATATTTTTTCATTATTCCTGAACTTATTTATTATATCAGCTATGATCTTATATCTTTGATACTGATCAAAAGGAATTGTCAGTGTATATTCATTCCCGGAATCCCAGTAGAATTTCTTCCCGTTCAAAGAATCAATTAAAGCTGGCATATGCGGGTAATAAGAGCTAACAGGATCGTCTTTTTTCTTGAGCTCCATCAATCCACCTGGCTTTACCAAAGCAAATTGCCCTTCATTTTCACTGACCAATGTCCTATCTTTTAAAAGAAGATCCTCCTCATCTTCAAGGATTTTCGTAAGTGAATGACCTTCAATTCTTATGCTGCTGTAATCGTGATCACATAAAGAGAGTACCGTAGGCATTATGTCAATAGTGCTGACAGGAGTATCAATAAGCCTGTTCTTTATTTCTATATCTTTATGCGGTTTCAGTAGCAATGGCACCCTTATTTGATCTAAAGTAACCGTTAATCCATGATAGAAGAAAATGTTATTTTCACCATGTGCCTCCCCGTGGTCTGAAGTAACAATAATGAGACTATCGTCGTATATTTCAAGCTCTTTTAACTTTTTTATAAGTTCCCCTAAATTGTAATCAAGATGTTTAATGCAGCCATCATATTGGGCTTTATAATATCGAACATCTCTCTCATGATCAAGTAAATTGGTACTTTCATTTTTCACAGGATTTAAGATTTGATAACCCGGGATACTATCAAATGCCGGATTTATATCAAAAGTATCCTGGACATATTCAGGTTCACCATATAATTCGTCATTTACAAACTCACTCTTATACGGCTCCTGAGTGACATAAGGTCCATGAACATCGAAATAATGAACAAAAAGGAAGAAATTTTGATCACTGTTTTCCTCCAGCCACTTCATTACCTGCAAATTCGTTGTTACACAATCTCTCCGTCCATTTTGATCAAATCCGGTTTCATCATCATATAATTCAAAACCAGCATTAAGATCGGTATTTTTTCCAGGTTCTCTACTACTTACAAAAGCCGCAGTTTTATAGTTATTATTGCTTAAAATCGTGGCTAATGTGATATCAATATCTGGATCCAACTTTCCATGTGGATCAAAACCTATTGAATGATTACCTGGATATTTTGAGGTTAAAATTGAACAGATAGAAGGGATGGTAAGGGATGAAGGAGAAAAAGCATGTTTGAATAAAAAACTGTCTTTTGATAAATCATCGATATTCGGACTTGTATTTCTCTTATATCCATAGCAGCCTAAATGATCTGCTCTCAACGAGTCAATAATTATTAAAATAATTTTTTTTGGCTTCATTCTATTCGTGATCTCTGGATATTGTTTTTAAGTCTTCCATTTAGATTTTGCATATATAAATCCATATTCTTCAATTGAATTATCAAATACCTCAAAATAGTATTTTCTATCCTGGTAATCCAATGCAATATAATTCCCATCAATGAAATTAAATATTCCTGCTGACACTATATATAATCCTTTTAATAATGGCAAATTATCGATCGTATATTCAATCATTCCCCCCCCTTCGATCGCAGGTATTGAAACCTTATGCGCTCTTGTATTTGGACCAATGATCAGAAGTCCATCATTTCTGTGGATCGCAAAACCAAATATGGGCTCCTTAATTTTTTTCTCGGAGAAATATTTAATTTTAGCAGTAAATTTTTCATTTGTTAAAAATTTCTTAGTTTCATTACCTTTTTCATCATACATCTTAACATCAGTTATTCTTGCAACAGATGGAATACGAACATCTTCCTTAGACTTATCCCCGAACCTCTCCTCCAGCTTCTTCTCTTCAATCGCACGCAGTTTTGTATTATAATGATCCATCACATCTTTAGAAAACCCCATCTTTTCCATAGAACCCTTTGATAACAATAAAGCAGTCTTACACATATCAGTAATTGACTGCGATGCATGCGAAACAAGAACGATGGTCTTATTATCTGAAATAAATTCATCCATTTTATCCTTGCATTTCCTCTGGAAAGCCGCATCTCCCACAGCCAGCACCTCATCGATCAGCAAAATATCCGGGTCTGTCGCCGCCGCGGTCGCGAAGGCAAGACGGGCGTACATCCCGCTTGAAAAGTTCTTTAGCTTCATGTTCCTGAATCTCGAAAGCTCAGCGAACTCGAAGATCTCCTCGAACTTATTCTCCATCTCTTTCTTGCCCATGCCCATGATCGCGCCGTAGAGCCGGACGTTATCTTCGGCTGTGAGTTCAGGGTTGAAGCCGACGCCGAGTTCGAGGAATGGGGCTATTTTGCCGTTCACTTTTACGGTGCCGGAATCTGGTGTTAATACTCCTGCTATGAGTTTCAGCAAAGTGCTTTTTCCGCTACCGTTTTCACCGATTATGCCTAAGGTTTCCCCTCTTTTTACGGTGAAGGAGACATCTTTTACTGCCCAGAATTCTTCGTAGGTTGAAGAGGTGCCTTTGATTGCGCCGGTGATGTGTTCGAATAGCTTTGTTTTCTTCTCGTGGGGGATACGGAAGTGCTTGGAGACGTTGCTGACTATGATGGCGTCTTCAGAAGGTTGTTTTGGTTTTTGAAGATCGAACATATTTCCTTAATATAAATAACGAACTGGTAAGAACTGAAACGAACTTATGCTGCAGGAGTTCGTTTTGAGTTTGTTAAGTTCGTTGTTGATTTCTAATTTAGGGCTCATGCTTATTTTAAATGTTATTCCTATCGGTTTGTATTATTATGATTTTATTAGTCATTATTTGATATCATTAGTATAAAGCTTATCTTTAATTTTCATGATGCTTTGAATTTTATATTTTCTTGTGTTTGGTGGTTGTTCGTGGTTAGTTTGAGCGCCGGATATTTATTTTGTATTGTTTATAATATATTGTGTTATGAAAAACCCGCAGAGCGCAGAGAGGACACAGAAGGCAGCTAAAGCAACTGGTTCATCTTACACAAAGAAAAGGTAAATAAATTCAGAATCAAGGCATCCACAAATTAAGAAAAACTACCCTTTCAAAATCAGAGTCGTTTGTTGCCATATATTCAATATTCTGGACCTTGCAAGTCGACACATGGATCGCATCGGAAGATAATAAATTATGTCTTTTCATATTGTCCTCAACCATTTCGATCTTAATCCCATGTATTAATTGAATATTTTTCATCGAAAGAATAGCTGTAACCTTACTCAGATCCACTTTAGAAATTGCTTCAGGATTTGATTTAATGAATCTTGTGAAATCAACCGGTTGTATGTTAAATTTATCACAAATTTTAACACGAATAAAATTATGATACACTTCTGAAACAATAACATCATTGATATAGCCGGTATATATTCCAGATTCGATTTTTATCAGAAAATCCTTCACCGAATCTCTATATCTCTTGTGTCCAAGAAGATGATACGTAAATATATTACTATCAATAAAAACATCTGAATCTGGAGGTATTATCTCCGGTTTCAAATTATTCACCAGATTCTGTCAATTCAATGGAACTATCTATTAATTCTTCATCCATTTCGTTTCCGGCAGTTTTTTCAACAAGTGATTCCTTTTTTTTCTTCAGGACAACAAATAGTTCTTCATTTTCAGACAAACCAAGATTTATCGGACTTTCGATCAATTCAAGATTTTTCCCATGAACCCTGGCGGATGCAATAATTGCGTTCATTAAATTCTCTCCTAAATATATTCCATTAAAAGGTATATATGCATACCTATTATTTAAGAAATCCTCTAATTCTATAATTCTAATATGGTTGCCCTGGCTTCAGACATTAATTCAATTATAATTGAAATTATTACCATCATTTACACATCCCCCCACCTCGAACTTATCCCTCAGCACTCTGTCCGCGGAAAAACAGCGGTCGTAAAGGCAAGACGTGGGTAAATCCCGCTTGATAAATTCGTAAGTTTCATGTTCCTGAATCTCGAAAGTATCGCAAATTCGAATATCTGTTCGAACATATCCTCCATCTCACTTTTAGACATCCCCATTATCGCACCGTAAAGCCGCAACGTTGTCCTCTGCTGTGAGTTCTGGGTTAAAGCCCACCCCCAATTCTAAAAACGGCGCTATCCTGCCGTTTACTTTTACGCTGTCTGAATCTGGTGAAAGTACGCTTGCTATAACCTTTAGAAAGGTGCTCTTTCCGCTTCCATTCTCACCGATTATGGCAAGGGTCTCACCCTTTTTTACCGTGAAGCTTACGTCTTTCAGAGCCCAGAACTCTTCGCAGGTTGAAGTTGTCCCTTTTATTGTCCCGACGATGTGTTCGAAAAGCTTTGTTTTCTTCTCGAGCGACAAAATGATGAAAACTTGAAACGGTTTTATACAATGAAACGATGCGAGGGAAAGCATCATTTTTCTGCTCTGAATGCATTTGCTGCTAAATTGTTGAGGATCGTTTACTGGGTTTTAAAGAATAACAAGGAGTATCAGACAAAACTGAATTAAAAGCTTTCTATTGAAAGAGTACCTGACCAGATAAACCGATAGTGGATACTTTATTCTTATTTCATACAAGTATGGAGTGTTGGGATTATATAGAACCATTGATCTCAGGCTAAACTCCGCCAGCGGCGGCGCCTCAACGGGGTCTGGGGTCGCACCCCAGCGCCGTTTAGATAATATTGACCGTAAGTGTTAATAGTAAGCTTATCTGCCTGCATCAGCGGTTTGGTTTCTTCTGATTTTATTAGCCATTATTTGATATCATTAGTATAAAGCTTATCTTTCATTTTCATGATGCTTTGAATTTTATATTTTCTTGTGGTTGGTGGTTGCTCGGGGTTAGTTTGAGCGCCAGATATTTATT
>JAUSDC010000129.1 GCA_030650845.1 Candidatus Methanoperedens sp. | reverse complement strand
AAAACTGGAAACTTGTCAGGGAATATCCTCTTTCCAAAAACCTTCTGGCATTGTCGAATGTATGGGAATCAAATGACAAAAGAAAGCATGTAATCGCTGCAAAAGGCGCTCCGGAAGCAATTATGGATCTCTGCCATCTGGATGAAGCACATAAAAAAGAACTGATATCCAGCGTGCAGAGTATGGCAGATAATGGCCTGCGGGTGCTTGGTGTAGCTCGTTCTATCTTTCAGGAAGAAAGTTTGCCTGATTCACAGCACGATTTTAGTTTTGAATTTATCGGATTACTTGGTTTTACAGATCCTGTTCGTCCTTCTGTCCCGGCAGCAGTATCTGAATGTTACACAGCAGGAATAAGGGTCATAATGATAACCGGGGATTTTCCCGGAACTGCCAGGCATATAGCCAGTCTAATTGGTTTGAAAAATCCTGATAAGATTATTACAGGGCCTGAGCTTTCTCAAATGAGCCTTGCAGAGCTTCAGGAAAAGATCAAGACAACAAATATTTTCGCAAGGGTCGTGCCAGAACAAAAACTGGCGATCGTTAATGCTTTGAAAGCCAATGGAGAAGTTGTCGCGATGACAGGGGATGGGGTAAATGATGCTCCTGCGCTGAAATCTTCTCACATAGGTATCGCAATGGGAGAACGGGGCACGGACGTGGCTCGTGAATCGTCGGCTATTGTCCTGCTGAATGATGACTTTTCATCAATCGTCGAGGCTGTCAGGCTCGGTAGAAGGATTTTTGATAACCTCAAGAAAGCAATTTCCTATATTTTTTCAGTTCATGTACCCATTGCAGGTCTTGCGCTATTTCCGATTATTTTTGAGTTACCTCTTATTCTTTTGCCGGCGCACATAGCTTTTCTTGAATTGATAATAGACCCTGCCTGTTCAGTGGTCTTTGAGGCTGAAAAAGAGGAGAAAAATATCATGCAAAGACCGCCCCGTAATCTCAAGGAAAAGTTGTTTGGTAGAAAAAATCTTGTCAGAAGTCTATTCCAGGGATTGAGCGTCCTTTTTTTTGTTCTGATAGTATTTCTCCTGGCATTAAAATTGGGAAAGTCTGAGAACGAAGCACGTACAATTACATTTGCTATGCTCGTATTTGCCAATCTGATGTTGATAATTTCAAATCTGTCATTGGATGGGAGAATATTTCAGAAATTCCATTCTGAGAACAGGGCATTATGGATGGTAGTAGGAGGGGCGCTTCTATCACTTGTTATGGTTCTATATGTGCCCACATTTAGAGAACTATTTCATTTTTCAGTTCTGCATCTTGATGACCTGATAACTGTACTGATCGGGGGGATCATTAGTGCAGCATGGATCATACTGATCAACATTAAACTGAAATAAAATATGAAGAATTTGAGCCAAAATATTTGAAGGATAAACAATCTATATCATAAGATGCCCTTTTTGCCAATCATTGATTATCCTGACAGATGTTCTCATTTCATCCACCTCACCCTTTTTCTGGAGGTAGTTGCTCTGTCTGCCTATGAGCTCAAGGACATCATAGGAATCCTGACCTTCTATTTTGATATTATAAAATGATTCCAGGGCAGTCTTGTTTTGTTCGCAAAATTTCTCAATTATCTTCATTGCCACAACAGCCGGGTTCTTAAGGTGCGTTGCATCCTTCACTGCAAGAAGTCCAAGAATTGTCTCGTCGTTCTCGGCAAAAGGTATCACCCCTGGCGTATCGATGAACCTGATCCGCGAACCTGCCTTCACAAGTTGCTCTCCTTTTGTGTGACCTGATATTGAGGACGTGCCTGCGCTGTGTCTCCCGGACACGGCATTTATCACCGAAGATTTACCGGTATTTGGATAACCCACTGAACCCACCAGTATATCACGCCCTTTTATGGCCGCTGTCTCAAGGATCTTATGTCTTAACATCGTTATTCCGAACTTGTTCTTACTTGATATAAAGATAGTTGGCGCAATTTTTGACAGGCGTTTTTTGGTTAATTCAAGTGTTTCCTTTGATATAAGATCGCATTTGTTTATGACTATTATGAACGGCTTCCTTGAACGGGTTATTTCAAGTTCGACCTCGCTGTTTCGCGTCTCGTCCGGAAACCTGGCATCTACTACTTCAAGAAGGATATCGGATCTTTTTATTACATCCTTTACGATAGTCTGGTAGCTTACCATGCCCTGTGCTATGCACCACGAGAATATAAGGATGAGCGATTTGCCAATATTATCATTATTAATAATGATTAGCTTTATATACAATGAATAATCATTATAGATTGGTGATAATACATGGAGACAAGAGAAATTCCAGAGATCGTAATGAAGAGGAAAGTGTGCGATTCGTGCGGTGATAGCACATTCGAATTTGACCTTGATACATACGGGTCGCATGAATATATCTGCGGCAGCTGCTCCACCTGAGCATATTTTAGAGAAATACCTGAAGCGGCTCAAGTCCCTCGCAGATCCCGAAGCAGCAGCAGGCATGGCGCGCTTCGGTATCAATCCTGATAATACCTTAGGCGTATCCATCCCGGCCCTGCGCAAGATTGCAAAAGAGATCGGGAAACCATATCCTTGCGCAGCAGTTCTGGTCATCTGGCATCCATGAGGCGCGGCTCCTTGCGGGAATGGTTGACGACCCCAAAGAAGTGACAGTAGAGCAGATGGAGCGCTGGGTTGCAGATATTGATTCATGGGACGTGTGCGACCAGGTATGCAGCAACTTGTTTGATAAAACCCGATTTGCCTACGAAAAGGCGCATGAATGGAGCGGGAGAGATGAAGAACATTGATCAAAAGGGGCGCTCTGGATGAGAGGAACTTTGTGAAAAAAGCAGTGAATTGGGCGCTTCGGCAGATAGGAAAGCGAAACATTGATTTGAACAAAGCGGCGATTTTGGCCGCAAATGATATCCAGAAGATTGACTCGAAATCTGCCAAATGGATCGCTTCGGATGCGCTGCAGGAACTGACAGATGAGAAGATCCAGAATAGGCTTCGCAAGTAAGTCAGGTTATTTTGTATACCAACAATTATTAATCCAGAAAGGTATAATTTAAAATGAGGTGTTAGTTATTCCAACAATTGTCCATTTTGATCTTCCCGCTGATAATATAGACAGAGCGAAGAGATTCTACGAAAAGTTGTTCGACTGGAAATTCAATCAGGTGCCGATGCCAGACCCTTTCTACTTAATCGAAACCAAAGACCTGAACGGGAATCCGGGAGTAGGTGGCGGGATGGGGGAAAGAAAATTGCCAGGACAGACTACCATGAACTACATCGGTGTCCCCTCTGTTGAAGATTACATTACAAAAGTAAAGAAGCTGGGGGGCAATATCATCATGCCCATAACTGCGGTCACAGGATGGGGTTATCTTGCAATATGTATCGATACCGAGAATAATACATTCGGACTCTGGCAGGAAGATAAGAACGCGATATAATTTTTTTCAGAGACTTTTCTTTAAAAAAGAAAAGTGAAGAATATGAAATCTAATAACACGAAAATGCCTGCATTGTTCATAGGTCATGGCTCTCCCATGAACGTTGTTTATAAAAATGACTTTACAGAAAGTCTTGCAGCACTGGGGAAGAGATTACCTGAGCCAAAAGCGATCATGGTCGTCTCAGCGCACTGGCTAACGCAGGGAACGTATGTTGGATGCAATGAGAGACCCGATACAATCCATGATTTCTACGGGTTCCCGGAAGAGTTGTATGAAATAGAATATCCAGGCCCGGGTTCACCAGACGAAGCCAGATATTTGATCGACTCGGTTCGAAAAGTTAACATAAAATGCAGCAATGACTGGGGATTGGATCATGCTTCATGGGCTGTTTTAAAACACATGTATCCAGAAGCAAACATTCCTGTTTTTGAGATGAGCCTTGATTATTCTTTTAATGAGTGGCATCCGAAACCGATCCAGTATCATTATGATATAGCCTCGGAACTAGCGATCTTGAGGGAAAAAGGAATTCTGATCATAGGCAGCGGCAATATCGTACATAATCTCGGGCGCATTGATTTCCGGAATATAGATGCGCAGCCGTATGATTGGGCTGTGGAATTTGATGAAAGAGTGAAATCAAACCTGATGAGAAGGGATCATGCTGAACTCATTGATTTTCAAAAAATAAATGGCGCTTCCCTGGCAGTCCCGACCCTTGACCATTACTTACCGATGATATATGTACTGGCATTACAGGGTGAAAATGATCCATTAAAGTTCACTTATGAAGGATTCCAGCATGGTTCAATTTCCATGAGGTGCTTCCAGATAGGATAATATACTTATTTATGGGGCTGTATAAAAGTTTGGTGCTCAATTATTTGCTCGCTTCTTTGAACCTCTTAACCACGAAATCCTTATCTAGGGACGCAAGGAAGTAACCTGCGCGCGGTCCTGATTTTATCCCCAGAAGTGCAAGATACAAGGTTTCAAAGACTGCTTTCCCATCAAGCCCGGTCTTTTCAGCCACTTTATAAACATTATCATGTATCTCCTGTCCTGTCAATCCGTGTTCAAGCTCATCAGCTATTATAACAAGCGCCTTTTTTTGCTCTTTCGTGAAGCTCTTCACCTGTGGTGGAAGCGTTTCCTGGACTTTGAATTTCACGAACAGGGGCGCGTATTTCAAAAGCCAGTTCCTCGCGTTGTCAGCTCTTTGCCTGATTGCTTCGATATCTGAAGTATCATAATTCGTGCGTGAAAGTACAGTGAGCAGGTGATCAAAACCCTTCTCATCTGCTATCTGAACAGCTGTCACCATATGCCTGTATGGAATATCTGAGGGCTTTGTGCCTTCGGTCTGTGAAAGCTGGTAAGCACGTTTATCGCCCTCTACCCTGTCATATTCATCGATGAGATTCAGCAGGGCGAGCCCGGGATCAAATTCAATGTGTTTCTCTGGCTTTTGCCTTATTATCAGGTAGCGCAGCACTTCCGGGGGAACTATCTCGAGCATATCGTTTATTGATATCGCAAGTCCTGTGGATGAATGCATGGCACCCTTTCCTTTGAGCATGATCCACTCATACACTATCGGCAACGGGGGCTCATAATTGTATATCTCACGGCTTATGCGCTTCCCTGTATCGTAAGATCCGCCTGCTGTGGCATGGTCTTTGCCGAATGGCTCCACTGTTGTCCCGAATATAGGCCACCTGGCAGGCCAGTCCACGCGCCAGGTGAGCTTTCCGCCTCCTTTCATGGAAACTGTGCCTGATGAGCCGCATTTGCAGACATAATCAACTGTCTCTTTTTCGGGGTCAAATCCAGTGACTTTTGTTGAGTTCAATCGTCCGCACTCTGTACAGATGGGATTGAATGGGCTCCAATCAGGTTCCAGTTCCCTTCCTGAAACTTCTGTGAGGATGGCTGCTATCGCATCCCTGTTTGATAGGGCAATCTTAATGGCTTCAACGTATTTCCCCGCTTTATAGAGTTCATCAGCCCTGTAAACCTCAGGTTTTATGCCAAGTGTGTGAAGTGCCTCGATAAAGGGCAGCAAGAAGTGTTCTGAATAACTTTTATGGTTCCCACACGGGCAAGGAATATCAGAAAGGGGTTTACCTACATGATTCTCATAGTCCTTCGATAGAAAAGGATACACCTTGCGCAGTGGATCAAGGGTGTCAGCAATATATATGAGCTGTACGTCTGCGCCCTTATCCTTTAGCGCCCTGAAAACTGCATCTGCTGTTACTACTTCTCTCATATTGCCAATGTGGATGGCACCTGAGGGGGTTATTCCCGAAGCTACCGTGTGTTTTTTGCCGCGCGTAAGTGCATTTTCAGCTATTACATCAGCCCAATGTATCGTTTCGTTATTCATAATTTAATATCCAGGAGCATGCTTCCAATACCCCATCATTTGAAAAACCTTTCGCAAAGGTTTTTCATAGTCCTAAAATCACACAGAAGATATTAAAAGATACCCTTATCATTTGAATCTCCAATCCAGAGATTATGGCACGAATAGCTGTTGGAGGGACATTTGATCCGCTGCACGCAGGTCATAAGGCCCTCCTTGCAAAAGCTGCTGAGTTATCCCGGGGTGGTGAATTACTTGTGGGACTTACGTCCAGTGAAATGGTGATTAACAAGTCACATGATGTTGTAGATTATGGCCACCGCTTTGAAGACGTGCTGGGTTTTATCAGGTCGCAGGGTATCGAGCCCATCATCGTCAGGCTGGATGACCCATATGGGCCAACTATTCACGAAAGTTTCGATCATATCGTGGTGTCACCTGAGACATATCCCATCGCATTGAAAATTAACAGCATACGCAGAAAAAATGGATTGGAACCATTAAAAATAGTACTTGTGGATTATGTCCTTGCTGATGACGGATTACCAATATCGAGCACTCGCATCAAGAAAGGGGAGATAGATGTGAATGGTCGAGTCTTATAGGCAAATTTTGCCTCAACTCTTCAAATATTGTCATAATCTTAACGATTAATATCCTCTAGGCCAATATAGTCGATCATGGCAAAACACAAAGACAGGCATGTTATGGAAGCGCTTGGAAAGACGCGTATAGTTGTAGAGAATGGCAAGGTTGTTGAAGTTGGAGAACCCCAGACAGAGTACTGCCCTATTTTCGATAAGGTGCGCGGGATCAAGAAATTTACATCAAAAACGGCAAAGGATAATATTGAGTTCAGGATGAAAGATTTCGGCATTTTCACAGAGGACAGGGCTATCGAGATGGAGGTATTCGTGGGTTTTGGCGCGAGTGAGACTTTTATGACCGGCCTCAGGCGCGGTCTCCTGGACACCTGCGTGACCGCATGTGACGGAGCGGGGACAGTGATCACAAGCAATCCGAAACTGGCCCAGGGCATGGGTTCGCGCATCTCAGGACTTGTTGAAACAACTCCAATACCGAAGCTCATAGAACGGATAAAAGAAGTTGGAGGTATCGTGCTGGATCAGGAAAACGCGACCCTTGACCAGGTCGCTGGTGTGAAAAAGGCCATCGAGCTGGGGTATAAGAAGATAGGCGTATCGGTCACGAATGCAAAAGATACGCGGGCTATCCGGGATCTAGAGAAAAAACACAGGGTGCAGGTCATCGCTTTTGGCGTACATACCACCGGGATATCCGAGAGCGAGGCAAAGGAATTTATCGACCTTGTGGATATGACCACAGGATGTACTTCGAAATGGATACGAGGATGCATCGCAGGTAAAACCATAGCTCAGTTCGGAACTGCTATACCTATATTTGCGACCACACAGTGCGGGAAGGAAATGCTGCTTGAGAGAGCAAAAGAAGTCACTGATCCAATACTGATCAATACAATGAAGCTGCCTGTTCAGCCTGATGAGAAACAGCCAAGACCGCTAATATAAGATTAAATAGATTATGATTTAGAATTGGATGACGAAATAAACCAGTCTACAGTTTCGTCCAGACCTTTATTAATATCAAATCCAATTTTGAATCCGATCTTCTTAATTTTACTGATATTCGCAAGACTATGCTTTATATCCCCTTTCCTGGGTTCCCTGTGAACAATATTCGATTTTGAGCCAGTCAATTCGATTATTTTATCAGCAAGTTCATTTATTGATACAGCGCTGCCACTTGCAACGTTAAAGGTCATGCCGTCCCCTTTTGACATGACAAGTTCATTTGCATTGGCTATATCTTTTACGAATATGAAATCGCGTGTCTGGAGTCCATCCCCGTATATTATCAGATCTTCATTTCTCAATGCTTTTTCTATGAAAATAGGCATTACAGCCGCATAAGGCGAAGTTACATCCTGTCTTGGCCCGTAAACATTGAAATAACGAAGCGCTGTTGTTTTTAATCCATATTCTTCGTAATATATCCTGGAGGAATATTCACAGTCAAGTTTGGATATAGCATAAGGGGACTTAGGGGCCGGGATCAGATCTTCCTTTTTCTTCAGGATCGGCGAATCCCCATATACCGCAGCCGATGATGCTAAAATGACTTTCTTGACATTGTTCATTCTCCCTGCTTCGAGAATGTTCAGGGTCCCGATCGTATTGATCTCAATTGTTTTTTGTGGATCGTTCATACTTTCGACGACTGAAACAAGGGCAGCTTCATGGAATATGTATTCGATATCTGATGTGATCTTCTTCACAAGTCCCATGTCCAGGATATCACCTTTAACGAATTCGAAGTTCTCATTGGCAAAAAAAGGGGCAATGTTAGCTTTTTTGGTTTCAATTGAATACGTCGGGTCGAAATTATCCAGACATATGACCTCTTGATCGGAGTCGAGCAAATGCTGGATGATGTGTGAACCAATAAACCCGGCTCCGCCTGTTACAAGACATTTCATTACCCTGAGATTGAATTAAGATTATTTAAAAGTTGGGATAGAAATTGATGGAACACTATCTTCACGGCGCTGGGGTTGCGACCCCAGACCCCGGTGAGAGCTGCTGGAGGAGGGGTGCCGGGGTTAAGGTAAGATGAGGGGGGAGGGGGAAGCAATGAAAAGGCGGGGTCGGAAAATAAGTAGAGACTTTTGCTAATTTTATTCAATCTTTTATGTCCTATTGATAACCTGAGTTGGGTGCAAAATTTCTATGCCTTGATTTATT
>JAUSDC010000116.1 GCA_030650845.1 Candidatus Methanoperedens sp. | reverse complement strand
GCCACCGGAGTTCGTTTTAGTTCGTACCAGTTCGTTGTTATTCATCAGACACCGCCTCTTTTCGCAGCGTGAACATTTCCTTTAACTGCTCGGTCGTCATCTCGGTCAGCCAGCCTTCGCCCGTACCAATTATGTTCTCTGCAAGCGCTTTTTTATCCTCGATCATCTCATCGATCCTCTCCTCAAGAGTCCCGTCGCAAAGAAACTTGTGCACCTGCACGTTCTTTGTCTGCCCGATGCGGAAAGCGCGGTCAGTCGCCTGGTTCTCAACAGCAGGATTCCACCAGCGGTCAAAGTGGAAAACATGACTGGCACGTGTCAGGTTCAGACCAACCCCGCCTGCTCTTAACGAGAGGATGAATATTTTCGGTCCGTTCTTTTCTGAAAAACGCATTACCATCTGATCCCTCTGCTTCTGGGGAACTCCGCCATGCAGGAAGAGCACTTCCTGACCAAAAACCTTCTGGAAATGCGTCTTCAGCATTCCTCCCATCTCTGCAAATTGAGTGAAGACAAGAGCAGCAGCATCCTCAGCCAGAACTTCTTCAAGCATCTGTGTAATGCGGTTTAACTTTCCTGAACGTCCAGAAAGTGTTGAACCGTCTCCCAGGAATTGCGCCGGATGGTTGCATATCTGTTTTAACCTCACAAGAGCAGACAGCACCAGACCTTTTCGTTCGATGCCTTCGGATTCCTCTATTTTCCTGAGCATATCTTTAACAACCGCTTCATAGAGCGTCGCCTGCTCTTTTGTAAGGTTGCAGTGTTCCTTCATCTCGATCTTATCAGGGAGGTCTTTGATGATCGTTGGATCGGTCTTCAGGCGGCGGAGTATAAAAGGTGAAACAATGCTTCTGAGCTTGATCCCCGCCTCTTTATCATTATATCTCTCAATAGGCAGCGCGAATCTTTTTCTAAATCCTTCTGAAGAACCAAGGTAGCCTGGATTCAGGAACTCAAGTATTGACCAGAGCTCTGATAAACGATTCTCCACAGGTGTACCTGTGAGCGCCACGCGATAATCAGATTTGAACTTTCGGACTGCCTGGGATTGCTTTGTGAACTGGTTCTTGATATTCTGCGCCTCATCAAGCACAACTCCATTCCATTCAACCTGTGAGAATATTTCTTCATCCCTGTGAGCCAGCGCATAGGTACTTATCACAAGGTCGTACTCCCGAACAGCCGACAGGAATTCTTTCTTTTTTCGGGCGATGCCGTGGTGGACCATAACGCTAAGAGAGGGCGCGAACTTATTTGCTTCTCTCTGCCAGTTCCCGACTACGGATGTTGGACATATCAATAGCGTGGGCTTATCTACGTCCATCTCTTTATCCTTTAATAACAGGGCAAGCATCTGTATGGTCTTCCCAAGCCCCATATCATCAGCAAGGCACGCGCCAAGCCCATATTGCCGCAGGAATGCAAGCCACGACATGCCTTTTAGTTGATATGGGCGAAGCTCTCCCACAAAATCATCTGGCTGCAACTCTTCTTTTATGGCAGCTCTGCCAGATAAACGCTCAAACAGTTCGGACAGCCATCCCGATGCTGCAAATCCACTTACAGGAAGACCTGTATTTGTTTCATCCTTTGATATACCAAGTCTCAGGGCTTCTCCCAGCTTCATCTCACCAGGACCCCTTGATTTGAAGAACTTGAGGGCAGCTTCAATATCTTCATTTTTTACCTCTACCCATTGACCTCTTATGCGAACGAGCGGCTCTTTCAGGTCTACGAGAGCCTTGAATTCTTCTTCGCTTAAAGGCTCATCTCCGATAGCAAGCTGCCAGTCATAGTTGATCAGCGAATCGAAACCGAAGCGTTTCTTACCAGTCTTCGGGTCTTTTTTTGGTTTCATGTTCAATTTCATTCCAAGCTTCAGGCTTGCTGCACCTTTATTCCACCAGGGGGGTATGAGGACGCCGAAACCGCTTTCAGTAAATAATGGCACTGCTTCTTTTAAAAAAGTGTACGCTTGCTGCGTGTTCAGCTGCGCTGAATCTGGTCTTGCTGAATTCAGGCTGTCCTCGATCGGAGGGTATAAACGGGAGGCTTTTCCAAGGTCTGCGAGGAGCTTTTCCTGAGGATGGTCGAACTTGCGGTTCAAATAATGTAGTGAGTCCTTAGATTCTTTCCAGACCATTTCCGCAGGCACAAGAAGACTTGGATCACTGGATGCCTGCAAGAGATAATGCAGGTTCCAATCTGGTTTTATACAGTCAGATGGTTCAAGACGGAAGCATGTACGAAAGTCTGATCTTTCTATTTCATGTATCGGAGCTTTCCAGGCAAGTATTCCTTCATACAGGTTTTTAAGACCTGATGCCTGGATGTTGAGCGGTTCTCCAGTCGCAAGAGACTTGAGCCATGCTTCAGAGAGACCGGGTTTTTTTGACCTGATCTCCGAAATAGGAGTCCAGCTTCGGATACAGCTGTCAATCGAGTTATTGAGATAATCTGTTAAGAACGCTTCCTGGGTGTTCGGGACATTGTTCTGAACGAGCGCCCGACAAACAGGGGGCATAGAGCGCGAAAGCATCGAAAATCGAGTCCTGGCATCCTCATCGTTCAGCGCATACTGCCACCTGGCAAACGCCATGTTGTTTTTTGAAAAAACGATCCCCGGCACAAAATGCTGTTTTGAGAGAAGTTCCATTGCGAATTTTGAGACTTTGCTCCAGAACCGCAGGTCTGTCCCTATGACCGCGCCGTCGTTCTCTGTCCATGCTCCTGATAATGAACTGAGCAGCACGACCGCTTCTTCGGGCGCTATGCAAAGACCATCCACTTTCCACTGCGATAGACTTACTGGCTCATCTACATTCTCACCGCTATCATCCCTGAGCATATCAGGTGATGCCAGAGGCGACCTGGAATGTGAGGGCAGCAGGAGCGGCATTTTATTCGATCGTGCTTTTTTACTGATATTGCCACCCTGAGCTGAGTCAAAAGACTCTATCGCTATCTTCAGGTCTTTTTCTGATGCCTGGAATGGATGCGAAGCGTTTGACTTTGGGGGGCGTCCTCTGCGTTTGACAGGTGAAATAAAGGATGACTCACCCCATAAGAAGAAGTCTCCTCTGTCTGTTGATGCTTCAGGCGGTTTCCATATCCCATGTACAACTATCATAAGTAAAATAAACCCATGTCAAATAGTTTTTTGTGGCTTAAAACTTTCTTTTTACCCTCCACTTCCCACATATATCAACGAAATAACAAGTGTGATCAGGATATACAATAAATATAATTGTATGCTGCCTGTCTGGATGACCCTCAGAACTCTCGACAAAGCAAGAACGATCCATGCAACTGGCGAGTAGAGATACTTCTCAAAGATCGGCTCTATCTCGGATTCAAACGCAAAGCGCTCCTTAAAATATGGAGAACCCGCATAGGTTGTATGTATCTCCCTGTGAGGGCGGTATATATTGGAAAACCACATCCTTATAGGTTTTGAGAATGCTGTGGCTGTGTACTCATTCCTGCCTGTGGTCACGGGCTGTCCGCATCCCCATGTTTCGTATATCTTCGTACCTGTTCTTCCGCCAGCAGCCAATGCCAGTATCAGGATGATCGGGAGGAAAATAAAAAGCAGAAGGAATAACCACACTGTCGAGATACTTCCTGCTCCTGAAGCTATAGAGAAGTCAAAAGTGATCTTTGATATTACACTTGTCCCCACAAGAGGAGATGCGATATCATCAAGGATCCTTACAAAATAAAATGGAAGTACTCCAAGAGCTATACAAAGGAGAGAAAGTATACCCATCCCGAACAGCATACTTTTTGGCACTTCTTTTGCGTTCTGCGCATTCTCACTTCGGGGAAGCGCAAGAAAGCTTATCCCGAAAGCTTTTACAAAACAAGCAGCAGCAAGAGCGCTTGTGAGTGCTAGAGCAGCTCCGCTTGAAAGTATTGCTATCTTTGTAATGTTATCATCAAGATTGATGCTGAGAAGCTGCGCCTGGAAGGTCAGCCATTCGCTCACAAAACCGTTGAAGGGAGGGAGGGCTGAAATGGATATTGAACCGATCAGGAAAAAAAGAGCTGTCCAGGGCATCTTTTTTATCAGACCACCCATCTCTTCGATATTCTTTGTATGGGTTGAATAAATAAGTGAACCTGCTCCCATGAAAAGAAGGGACTTAAAAACTGCATGGTTTATTGTATGATACAGGGCTGCGATCAATCCGAATGCCGCAAGTTCAGGATGCCCCAGGGACATAAATATCATAGCAACTGCGACCCCGATCAGGATGATACCGATATTCTCAACGCTGTGATAAGCAAGCAGTCTTTTCATGTCGTGCTCCATCAATGCATACATGACACCAAGGAGCGCAGATGCAGATGCTATAATAAGAAGCGCCATTCCCCACCACATGTTACTTGCTCCCAGGAAGTCGAACGAAACTCGGATCATCATATAAATCGCTGTTTTGATCATCACGCCTGACATCAATGCAGATACGTTGCTTGGCGCAGCAGGATGTGCATACGGAAGCCATACGTGAAGTGGCACAATGCCTGCTTTTGTTCCAAAACCAATGAGTGCAAAGATGAATGCGAGGTCTTTAAGCATTGGTGGCAGGGATACGCCGCTCATACTTTCGAAGTTGAAACTCCCGCTCCCGCTTGCGAGGATAAGGAATGAGAGTATGATGAAACCTGTGCCTATGTGGGTCATTACGATATAGATAAACCCCGCTTTTCTTGTTTCGGGTTTTTCATGTTCGTAAATAACCAGGAAATAGGATACCACTGACATCAATTCCCATACTATCAGGAACATGATCACATTGCTTGCTGTGACAACAAATATCATCGAGAGAATGAAGATGTTATAAAGAAACCCAAGATATCCGATATTCTTTTTCCCGAAGTATTCGCTCACATAGCCAATGGAGTATATCGAAACGGCCAGGGCCGCGATCGAGATCACAAGTATAAAGAACGCTGACAGCCGGTCCACGACAAACGCAAAATTCAGAAACGTTGAACTTGATATGGAATATGTAAATTTTTCTCCAAACAGAACTGAGAATGAAAAAATAATCCCGAAAATGGATGCAATAGAAGCGCTCAGGAATGCAGAATAGGTGGAAAGCTTGTCCTTTTTATTAAATATTATTGCTAATACTGCGCCCAGCAGGTAGAAGATGATAAGAGCATAGAATAAGTAATTATAATTCGTGTTACCACCTTACATAATGAATAACTGAACTGACATTAAACTCTTTTAGAATATTTAAGAGTAACGCCAATTTCATATACATTCAACCTTATTATTACATGGAGTTCTTATAATGGCAAACGTATCTATCATTGGCAGCGAGAAATCAGGCAGGACAAGTCTGGCAATCAAGCTTGGAAAGAAAGGGACTGAATCTGACATCGCACTTTATAATTTTGTAAAGGGAAATGATATATATTCATTTGTGGACGCAATAGGCTATCCCTCTTCGATAAAATCGCTCATCAATGCGATAAACCTCTGTGATATTGCCCTTGTCTGCGTCCCATCGACCGGGCTTAACTCGCAGGTGGGGGAATGCATCGTTGCGCTTGACCTTCTGGGCGACAAGCGAGGGCTGTTCGTTATAACGATGTCCGATAAGTCAAACCCGGTGGCGATTTCTGAACTTATTGAAAAGTTAAAAGCCGTAACAAAAGGAACGAATCTTGAAAAATGGGACTCAGTTCCTGTTTCGACAACCACGTTCGAAGGTCTGGAAACGCTAAAGGAGAAAATATTCTCTCTCGCAGAGGAAGTAAAGAAAACTAATGCAGCCCTGAACGACCTGCCACCGCGCATAATGGTTGACCATTTCTTCAATGTCACAGGCATCGGGACTGTTGTGCTGGGTGTCGTTATGCAGGGAACGATAAAGATGCACGACCAGTTCACCCTCTTCCCTGTCAAAAGACCTGCAGAAATACGTTCTATCCAGAGCAACGATGTGGATATGAAAACCGCACCCGCAGGCACAAGGGTCGGTCTTGCCCTGAAAGGTGTACAGTCAAAGGAATTCGACCGCGGCTATATTATGTCAAAGGAAGAGAACGTTGCATCAAAATTCACCCTTGCATGCAGGCTGTCAAAATTCACCCAGCCTCTTGGCGTCGGGGATGTTGTGCATCTGTTCGCAGGACTTCAGGACATGCCAGCTACCATCAGCACCATTTCCATTGGCGGCAAAGAAGCTACGCAGGCGCAGGCTGGGTCTGAGTGCACCATTACCATTGCCACGCAGAAGGATGTGGCATACAGCAAGAACGACCGTTTCCTTATTGCCCAGTTGAATAACCCTAAACAGAGGTTCGTGGCTGGATGCGCCCTGTCGTAGGCGGTCAGAAAGAACATGACTGTACAATTCTTCGAACTATGCAATGAAGTTGCAGATGCCATCAAGAAAGACGTTTCAGGATTAATTGGAAAACCAGAAGCCGGGGAGATGCTTCGTATAGGTGCGGATGGCACCCCTACCGAGAAGATAGATGAAGTCGCTGAGAACGCGGCATTGCGCGTGCTGAAAAAAGATGGACGGTCGATGTGCTTTGTGAGTGAAGAACTGGGTGAAAAGATCCTGGGAAGCAAACCAGAATTTACGTTCGTCCTGGACCCGATAGACGGCACTTTCAACGCCGTGAATAACATTCCTTTCTTCTGCGTTCCCATCGCCATTGGAGGCTCTGACCTCTCTGAGATCAGGTATGGCTTTGTGAAGAATCTTATCAATGGAGATATCTATTCTGCTGAAAAAAGAAAAGGCGCTTTCCTGAATGGTAAAAAAATTCACGTCTCCAATTTCTCGAAGCTTCCTGAATTGAGTGTTATTTCCTACAGCCAGCGCCCTCATGCTCTTCCCATTAACAATCACAATGTCAGGAGGGTGAGAGTGTATGGCTGTGCTGCTCTTGAGCTATGCTACATAGCATCAGGTATCTTCGATGCTTTCATAGATATGCGAAGTATGCTGCGGGTTACTGATATCGCGGCTGGCAAACTGATAGTGGAAGAAGCAGGCGGTCGTGTTACTGACTGGGATGGAAATCCACTCACCACTGCTCTTGATGTGAAACAGAGGGTGAACATGATAGCTAGCAATGGTCACGCTCATGATAAATTACTTGAGCTCGGGTAGGTAGCCCAAATAGGAAGTAGTATGAGGAAAATAGGACTTATATCCAGATGCGACAGCAGTGAAGTACTTGCCATGGTGGAAACCATACTGGCTCACCTAAGCGCAAGGGCCGAAGTTTTCATCGACCTGAAGACCGCAGAAAAAATGGATATTAAAGGCACGCCTGTGGCGCAGATGAGAAAAAAGGGCGCAGAATTCATCATCTCGATAGGTGGCGACGGGACTGTGCTGCGCGGGATCCAGAAGATGGACGACCCCCTTCCTGTTCTTGGTATCAATATGGGAACAATTGGTTTCCTTGTGGACGTGAATCCCAATGAAGCTCTTGAATCAATTGACAAAGTTCTTTCAGGTTTTGAAATTGAAGAACGTGCACGACTCTCAGTGAAAGTCAATGACGAAATACTCCCCCATGCCACGAATGAAGTAGTGATAATAACAGCAAGTCCGGCAAAGATGATATCCTGCAGGATATTCGTGGATAAATGCAGGATGGAGGAATTAAGGTCAGACGGCGTGGTATTTGCCACTCCAACTGGTTCAACTGCGTATGCAATGAGCGCAGGTGGACCCATAGTTGACCCGAGAGTGGACGGAACTGTGATAGTACCGCTTGCTCCATTTAAACTTTCAGCCCGTCCCTGGGTAGTACCTGCGAAAAGTGAGATAAGGATGGAACTCACCGTCCCTAAAAAGGAAGCTGTTATCGTAATTGATGGACAGTTCACAAGAAAAATAAATTATGAAGATAAAATATATATCACCCGGGCTGAAAAACCTGCGCGGTTCGTGAAAACCAAAAAAGATGGGTTTTATGATAAAGTGAGAAGTAAACTGGCGTATTAAATGTTTATTTTTCCTTTAGCTTCAACAGCGCAGCCTTGATGAGTGCCTGCACAGTGGGCTGCTTCATCCCCTGTGCAACAGCCTCCACTGCTTCCCGCGCCTCACGCTGCGCAAATCCCAGAGAAACAAGGGCGCTTGCAGCATCGTAATTGATGTTGCTTGTAATTGTGACCACGAAACTATCCATATGCTTTTTCATCCTGTCCCTGAGTTCAAGGATCAGCCTCTTTGCGTTCTTTGGACCCACACCTGAGATGCGCTTAAGGACGTTCTCATCTTCCTGGATAATAGCGGAAGCAAGGTCACCTGTGTTGATATGCGATAGAATGTTCAGAGCTATCTGAGGCCCTATTCTGGTCACGCTGATGAGTTGCTTGAACATCTCAAGTTCACCCTGAGTCCTGAAGCCGTACAGCGTGAGTGCGTCCTCCCTGACATGGAGATGGGTGTAAAGTTTTACCATCTCTTTCACGTCCCGAAGTTGTGAAAGTGTTGCTTCAGTCACATTTACCTGATAGCCCAGACCATTATGATCTATCACTACATACCCGTCACCGCAATATGCTATATCTCCTGAAATATGCGAAATCATACCTGTTTATCCTATCACATAACTAAAGTCTTTGATATATATCTATTATGGAATCCCTGGAATATACAGCATCATGATTATTCATGATGAAATGCAAATCTATATATACTATACATTATAATGATTATCATAATCTGAATTGATATTGCTATAATATTAATTTAGATGGTGATAATGAATATGAAATGGTGTGAATAATATGGAATGTAAAACCAAGAATCTACAATGCGTCACCCGCGCCATAAACCAATCGTGGGAAGAAATACGAGGATGCGAATGCGGAATGTCATGTGTTTACCTCAGTGAACAGAATTATTTTCCGAAGTTGATGTGACATAAAGCGATCGAAAGACCGTCAGCTGCATCATCAGGTTTCGGAACTTCATCAAGTCCCAGAAGCCTTTTTATCATTTCTTGCATCTGCTTTTTATCAGCACGCCCTGAGCCTGTTATCGCCTGTTTGACCTGTTTTGGTGTATATTCGATGACAGGTATGTTCTTCTGCTGTGCTGCAAGAAATATTACCCCGCGTGCTTCACTCACACCCATGGCAGATGTTATGTTGTTCGTGAAAAAAAGTCTCTCTACAGCGACTGCGACGGGTGGATATTTCTCAAAAAGAGCGATAATTTCATCATATATCTCCATCAGCCTCTGGGGATTTTGTTTTTCAGAAGATGTCCTTATGCAGCCGTAACTTACAGGTGTTATCCTGTTCTCTTCTTTTTTTATCACTCCGAACCCTACTATTGCAAGTCCGGGATCGATGCCAATTATTATCACGGTATTTAGAATGCTCTCTGGATTTATGTGCTTTTGGGATAGCGATTATAAAAATTATTTGATCGCACAATGTTCCAAAGCAGCTTTTGTTGTCTCCCTTCCCTGTGGCGTCCGTTTTATGAACCCTATCTGAATAAGGTAAGGTTCATATACCTCCTCTATTGTGCGTGTCTCCTCGCCAACTGATATCGCTATTGTCTTGACGCCCACAGGTCCGCCATTAAAATCCTCTGCAATTACCCTTAATATGCGCCTGTCAAGGTCGTCTAGTCCCAGTTTGTCAATACCAAGCATGGTAAGCGCTCTGTCAGCAACTTCCTGAGTTATTTCCCCCTGCGCTCTCACGCTTGCATAATCTCTCACGCGTCGCAGCAAGCGGTTGGCAATGCGCGGAGTCCCGCGGCTTCTTTTTGCTATTTCAAGGGATCCTTCAGGAGTTACAGGGATCCCGAGTATGGACGCACTTCTCTTCACGACCTTCACGAGTTCATCAACTTCATACAGGTTAAGGCGTGCAGTGAAGCCAAACCTGTCCCTGAAAGGAGAACCCAGTAGTCCGACCTTGGTTGTCGCTCCAATAAGCGTGAAATGCTCAAGGTTCAGTTTTATCGACCGTGCACTTGGCCCCTCCCCTATCATGACATCGATCTCATAATCTTCCATCGCAGGATACAGTACCTCTTCTATAACATGGTTCATCCGATGTATCTCATCGATAAAGAGGACATCCCCTTTTTT